>CAZPUH010000630.1:0-16540 GCA_964589215.1 uncultured Myxococcales bacterium
TGGTAGCGAAAGCATAACCCCGAAGCCCCCCATGCGTTGCCCCTTCTGCGGAGCCATCGAAGACAAGGTCGTGGACACCCGTCCGTCCGACGGCGACCAGGTGATCCGCCGCCGCCGCGAGTGCATCGGCTGCGGCCGGCGGTTCACCACCTACGAGCGCGTGGACGAGATCCTGCCGCTGGTCGTCAAGAAGGACGGCCGCCGCGAACCGTTCGACCGTGCCAAGGTGCTGGGCGGCCTCAAGAAGGCCTGCTCGAAGCGCCCCGTCCCCGTCGAGGTGATGGAGCAGGCCGCCGACAAGATCGAGCGGTCTCTGGAGGCGGGCGACAAGGAGATTCCGTCCTCGCGCATCGGCGACGCGGTCATGGACGCCTTGCGCGAGATCGACGAGGTCGCCTACGTTCGCTTCGCCTCGGTCTACCGGTCGTTCCGCGACGTCAACGAGCTGATGGACACCCTGAAGACCCTGGTGGACCACCGGGGCCGAAAGTGAGCGGGGGGGAGTTCTCGGCGGCCGACCAGCGCTTCATGCGCCGGGCGCTGGAGCTCGCCGAACGTGGCCGCGGCACGACCCGCCCCAACCCCACCGTCGGCGCCGTCATCGTCCGCAACGGCCGCGTCGTCGGCCAGGGCTTCCATGAACGGGCCGGCGGTCCCCACGCCGAGGTGGCCGCCCTGGCCAGCCTGCGCGGCGACGCGCGCGGCACGACGATGTACGTCACGCTGGAGCCCTGCTGCCACACCGGCCGCACCGGCCCCTGCACGGAGGCGATCCTGAAGGCGCAGCCCGCCCGGGTGGTCGTAGGTTGCGGCGACCCCAACCCGATCGTCGACGGCCGCGGGATCGCCCGGCTGCGGCGGGCGGGCATCCGCGTGGACACCGGCTGCCTCGAGCCGGAGGCGCGCGCGGCCATCCGGGCCTACGCGACCTGGATCTCCGAGAAGCGCCCTCTGGTCACGCTGAAGGTGGCGGCCACGCTGGACGGCTACATCGCCGACGCGCATCCCCGCGGGCGGCGCGCCCCGGCGTTCCTGACCGGGCCCGAGGCGCGGCGGCTCGTGCACGAGCTTCGCGCGGCCCACGACGCGATCCTGGTCGGCGCCGGCACGGCGCGTGCCGACGATCCTCGATTGACCGTCCGTCTGCCTGGTCGCGATGCAGCCACCGGCCCGATGCGCGTGCTGCTGGCCGGCCGCGGGCGGCTTCCCCCGAAGCTGAAGATGCTGCGCGGCCGACCCGCCTCGCTGGTGCTGCGATCCGGGCGCGACCTGCGGGGCGCCCTGGCCGAGCTGGCCCGCGACCACGCCGTGCAGTCGCTGCTGGTGGAAGGGGGCGCCACGGTTCACGGCGCCTTCATCGCCGCGGGCCTGGTCGACCGGGTAGCGGTGTTCGTGGCCCCCCGGCTCATCGGCGGGGGCGTCCCCATCGCCCGCGGCGCCGACCTGCCGCTGGCGAAGGCGCTGCGGCTGGGCCCGCTGTCGACGCGCACCGTCGGGGACGACCTGCTGATCACCGCGGACGTTCTGGCGTAGATGCTATGCTGCGCCGCCTGTAAGACATGTTCACCGGAATCGTCGAAGCCACGGGCACGATCCAGTCGATCGCGCGAGCCGCTCCCGAGGCGACCACCGCGCGCCTGACCGTCTCGACGGGGCTCGACCTGTCGAACGCCGCCCTGGGGGCCAGCATTGCGGTCGACGGCGTCTGCCTGACCATCGTGGACCGGGAGGCCGCGCGCGGCATGTTCGCCGCCGACCTGGGCCCCGAGACGCTGATGTTGACGACGCTGGGCCGGCTGGAGGCCGGCGCGCGCGTGCACCTCGAGCGCGCGTTGCGGCTAGGCGACGAGCTGGGCGGCCACCTGGTCAGCGGGCACGTCGACGACGTCGGCGTCGTGGTCGCCCGCCGCGAGAACGGCGGCGCGCTGGACCTGGAGATCTCGGCCCCGGCCTCGGTCGCGCCCGCGCTGGCCGTCAAGGGGTCGGTGGCGGTCGACGGCGTCAGCTTGACCATCAACGCGCTGGCCGACGTGGCCGGCGGCGCCATCTTCGGGGTCACCCTGATCCCGCACACGCTGGCCGTGACCAAGCTGGGCGAGAAGGCCGAAGGGTCGCCGGTGAACCTGGAAGGGGATCTCATCGCCCGTCACGTGCAGCGCCTGATGTCCCCCTACCTGGCGGTCGACCGCGACGGCTTCGAGGGGCGCACGCCGGCGCGGCCGCTGGACATCGAATCGCTGCGGAGGAACGGCATTGTCCGCTGACGGCGGCGGCGCCTCGCGCGAGGATCGCGACGCGGCGGTCGCCCGCGCCATCGAGGCCATTCGCGCCGGGCGCATGGTGATCCTGGTCGACGACGAGGACCGCGAGAACGAGGGCGACCTGACCATGGCGGCCGACCTGGTGACGCCCGAGGCGATCAACTTCATGGCGCGCGAGGGGCGCGGCCTGATCTGCCTGTCGATGACCGAAGAGCGCGTCGCGCAGCTGGGGCTGCCGATGATGACGAACGACAACCAGGCGCGGCACCACACGGCGTTCACGGTCAGCATCGACGCGCGGCGCGGGACGACCACCGGGATCTCGGCGCGCGAGCGGGCCGAGACGATCCGGGTGGCGGTCGCGCGCGACGCCAAGCCCGACGACCTGGTCATCCCCGGTCACGTGTTCCCGCTGCGGGCGCGCCGCGGAGGCGTGCTGGTCCGCTCGGGGCAGACCGAGGGGTCGGTGGACCTGGCGCGGCTGGCCGGCCGGGAGCCGGCCGGCATCATCTGCGAGATCATGCGCGACGACGGCGAGATGGCGCGCATGCCCGAGCTGCTCGAGTTCTCGCGCAAGCACGACCTGCCGCTGGTGAACATCGCGGATCTCATCCAGTATCGTCTCGCACGCGAGATGCTGGTCCGGCCGGTCGCCGAGACCAAGCTGCGGCCGGGAATCGGCGGCCTCTCCAGCGAGTTCCGGGCGGTCGTCTACGCCACCGACGTCGAGGAAACCGAGTACCTGGCGCTGATCCTGGGCGACATCGCGCCGGACCGCCCGGCGCTGGTGCGGGTGCAGAGCGCTCGCTCGATCCGCGACGCGTTCGGCGCCGCGCCGCAGGACGACGACCACCCGGCCGTCGTCTCGCTGCGCATGATCGAGGAGGCCGGGGCCGGCATCCTGCTGTACGTCTTCCCGCGCGCGCGCCTGAGCCTGGCCTCCGAGCTGCGCGCGTTCAGCGCCGCGGCGGCCGGCGACCCGGCGCGCGCCCCCGTCCTGACCGACATCGGTCTGGGCGCGCAGGTGCTGGCGCATCTGGGCGTCCGGTCGGTGCGGCTGCTGACCAATCACCCGCGGCGCATCGCGGGGATCGGGGGTTACGGCATCGAGGTCGTCGAGTGCCTGCCGATCCGGCCGGCCGCGCGCGTGGTTCCGCTCCGCGACGCCGACGACGGGAAGCGATCGGCATGAGCGAGACGACGAGCAAAGCGTCCTCGTACGGGGCGGGCCACAGCCACGAGGGCGCGCTGCAGGCCAAGGGGCGGCGGTTCGCCATCTGCGCGGCCCGCTTCAACGACCACGTCGTGTCGCGGCTGATGGCGGGGGCGCGCCTGGCGCTCCGCGAGGCGGGCGCCGCCGACGCGGACGTCGAGGTGTTCCGGTGTCCGGGCGCGATGGAGCTGGCCGGGCTCGCGCGCCGGCTGGTCGACAGCGGCCGGTTCGCGGGCGTGGTCTGCCTGGGCGCCGTCATCCGCGGCGGCACGCCGCACTTCGACCTCGTGGCCGGAGAAGCGGCGCGCGCGATCGGCGCGCTGGCCGCCGAAGGGCGGGTGCCGGTCTCGTTCGGCGTGCTCGCCTGCGACACGCTCGAGCAGGCGCTCGCCCGCGCCGGCGAGAAAAAGGAAGATAACCGCGGCTACGACGCCGCCCTGGTCGTCGTCGAAATGGCCGACCTGTATGCGCAGTTGAGGTAACGATGGTTGGTCCCCGCCGCAGATCGCGCGAAATCGCGCTCCAGGTGTTGCACCAGATCGATCTGGGTGGCGCTCCCGTGCTGGACGCCAAGCAGATGATCGCCCGCTACTTCGCTCACCTCGCGTCCGAGACGGCGCCGGTGACCGACGAAGAGGAACCGGCCGCGGCCGCGCCGCGCGTCGACCACGCGCTGGTCGAGGAACTGGTGGGCGGCGTCACCCAGCACCGCGCCGAGATCGACGCTCTGCTGGCGGGGCTGTCGCGCAACTGGCGCCTCGAACGCATGGGCGTCGTCGAGCGCAACATCATTCGCATCGCGCTTTACGAGCTGCGCTACGCCCCGAACGTGCCGCTGCCCGTCGTGTTGAACGAGGCTGTCGAGCTCGCCAAGCGCTACGGCACCGCCGACGGCGTGGCCTTCGTGAACGGCCTTCTGGACCGCGCTGCCGGCGAGCTCCCCCGCGGCTAGCGTGGCGCGGCGCCGGCGTCGGTCATCACGCGCGGCAGCTCGATCCAGAACCGGCTGCCTCCACCGGGCGACGGGTCGACGCCCGCCGATCCGCCGTGGCCGTCCGCCAGCCGCCGCACCGTCGCCAACCCCAGCCCGACACCTGCCGTCGCGGTTCTCCCCCTGACGAAGGGGCGGAAGATCGCCTCGCGGAGCTGTTCGGGCACGCCGGGACCCGTGTCGTCGACCGTCACGCGCACCACGGCGCCGCGCACGACGGAACCGATTTCGACGCGGCGAATGGGGCCGTCCATGTGCTTGATGGCGTTGCCGACCAGGTTGTCGATGATGCTGGTGAGCACGCCCGCGTTGCAGGCGACGCGGCCCGGCTCGACGGTCGCCGCGCGGAGCTCGCACTGCGCTTCTTCCGCCGACAGCTGATGAGCCAGGACGACGTCGCGAATCACGTCCGCGACGTCGGTGTTGTCGCTCGCCGCCGGCTGCGCGCCGGCCTTGGCGAACGCCAGCAACCCCTCGACCAGGCTGAACAGGCGCCAGACGCCGCGGTCGGCGACCAGGACCCGCTCGTGAGGCGAGCCGCCCAGGTCCATTCGCGCGAGCTGGGAGACGCTCAGCGAGATGGGCACCAGGGCGTTGCGCACGTCGTGCGCGACCCGGTCGGCGAACGCCTCCAGCTCGTCGGCACGCCGCACGAGCGCTGTCTCGTACGCGCGTTCCAGCCGCTGGTGCCGCCGAAGCAGCCGTAACACCAGCAGCGCCGCCGCCAGCGTCGCAAGGGCGCACACCGCGTCCAGCCCGAACGCCAGGGTCCGCCGGCGGTGACTGACCAGCTCGATCCGGTCCGCCAGCCGCGCGGCCATGTCGGCGTTGAGCCGCAGGTTGTTGGTGAACGCCGCCGCGACGGCTTCTACCTGGGAACGAAACTGCACGTCGGCGTCCCGCAGCCGGCCGCGCCCCTGCGGCACCGCCGCCACGAGGTCGACGATGGTCCGATCGAGGTCGTCCAGGGTGCGTTTCGTCTCGTCCCAGACTTTGTCTTCGCCTGGGAAACGGGGCAGCGCCAGGTACGCGTGCACTTCCCGTTCGAGCGCCGCACGCGCCTCGGCCAGCACATCAGGCGACGTTCGGCCCCCGGCCAGGAACGTATCGACGTAGCGATGCTCGGCGAGCGCGAGCTGCCGCAGGGCCGCCCGCCCGGCGGCGAGGTGTTCGACGCTGGGCGCGGCGTTGTTCGCGATGCTCAGCGCCGACTGGTCGATGACCGAGGTGCGAGATTCGGAGTAGAGCGTCGCGCCGACGAACGCCACGCCCACCACCGCGAAAGCGGCGATGACCTGTCGGCCAAGGCCGTCGTCCGTGGAACCCATCACGGGAGGACGCATTGGGCGGCCCGTTCGTTAAACATCCTCTTTCGTTCGGAAGTCGCGCTGGATGAGCAACCCCGAGCGCAGCCCGACCGAAAAGGGCTCATGAACCACGAGGTCGTTCTCGCTCGCCGCCGCGAGCTCCGCGTTCAGCCCTCGGACGCCGAGGCGCTGCTCTGGTCGCACCTGCGCGGCCGCCGCCTGGGCGGCTACAAGTTCCGCCGGCAGCACGCGTGCGGTCCCTTCAACCTGGACTTCTTCTGCCCGGAGCGGCGCCTGGCCATCGAGATCGATCAGGGCCGGGACTTCCACCCGGACGCGCGCCGCCGCGACCGCCGGCGCGCGGAAGAGCTGGCGTCGCGGGGCATCAGCGTGCTCCGCTTCGCCGCTCATCAGGTGCTGTCCCAGACGGACGCGGTGCTGGCCACCATCGCCTTCGCGCTCGTATGAAAACTTGCGCCGCGCCGCGCCTCGACCGAGCATGGGCGGGTGGCGCCCAGTTTGGACGTGGGGATCCAGCAGTTCCTGGACCACCTGCGGGTCGAGCGGGAGCTGACCCCGGCGACCGTCGAAGCCTACGGGCGCGACCTGGCCGGCTTCGCGCAGTTCGCTTCCGGGCGGACGCTCTCGCGGGTCGACGCCGTGGGTCCGGTCCACGTGCTCGACTTCCTGGTCCACCTCAACGAGCGGAAACTGTCGGCGCGCTCGCAGGCCCGCCGCCTGGTCGCGCTCCGCCAGCTCTTCCGGTTCCTCAAGAGCGAGCGGCTGATCACCGTGGACCCAACCGAGGACATCGATCTGCCACGCTTCGGGCGCAAGCTGCCGGACTACCTGACCGTCGACGAGGTCGATCGGTTGCTGGTCGCGCCGGACCGCCGCACGGCGCGCGGGCTGCGCGACGCCGCGATGATCGAGGTGCTTTACGCCAGCGGGCTGCGCGTCTCGGAGCTGGTGAAGCTGCGGATGCGCGACCTGAACTTCGACGCCGGCTACCTGATGGCCACGGGAAAGGGGCGCAAGGAGCGGCTGGTTCCGGTCGGCGAGGCGGCGCTGGGCGCGGTGCGCGCCTACGTCGAGGGGGCGCGTTCGACTTTCGCGGGCACCCGTGGCATCGACACGCTCTTTCTCACCCACCACGGACGCGCGATGACCCGGCAGGGCTTCTGGAAACTGCTCGGCCGTTACGCCCGCGCGGCGGGCATCCGCAAGCCCATCTCACCGCACAAGCTCCGGCACTCGTTCGCCACCCACCTGGTCGAGCGGGGCGCCGATCTCCGCGCAGTCCAGGCGATGCTGGGACACGCCGACATCGGCACGACCGAGATCTACACGCACGTCTCGCGCCGCCACCTGCGCACGGTCTACGACCGCTTCCACCCGCGCGCCTAGCCGCGAACGGCCGTCGCGGCCGATCAGGGGTAGGCCGGGGTCGCGGGGCTGGGCGCCGGACAGTCGGCGGTCAGCACGTCGTCGGGGACGCCGTACGGGTAGGGGGCGGTTCCCCCCTGCGCGGTCTGAGCGTTCCAGACGGCCTCCCCGGGGGCCGTCGAGTAGTAGTGGCTGTTCCCGTCGGACGGCAGGTCCGTCACGTACGTGTAGGCGCTGTTCCACCGCTGCCGGGCCGCCGTCAGCAGCCCTTGCACGTCGCCGGGGTCGGACGGTGCGTGGTGGATGATGCTGATGAAGTGCTCCGGGTTGTATCGATAGCGCGCCCACGCCGGCAGCTCGCCGTTCGTGCCCATGAACGGGCTGGCCGCGTCTTCCTGGACGACGACGTAGTTCCACCCGTCGGTGGCGCCGCCCGTTCCGCGGAGCGTACAGTCCAGGTAGGGACGCATGTAGTCGCTGGCGGTCGTCCCCCAGTTGAAGATCGAGCGGCCGCCGGCGGGTTGGTTGAGCTCACCCACGTCCGGCCCCGACCAGGCCGCGTACTGGGCGGCCTGCGCGGCGACGTACTCCGCCTGCGCGACGCCGCTGGCGGTTGCGCGGTACGCCGAATCGAAGAAGAACCCGTTCACCAGGGTCAGGGGGTTGTCCGGGTCAGTGTAGTTCTGGGCCCAGGCGCGCATGTCAGCGACGAGGTCGGCGCTGCTCCGGTAGGTGGTCTTCCCGTTCGCGGTGACCCGTCCGGCCCAGACGTACCCGAACACCTTGATGCCGCGCGCCCGCAGGTAGGCGATCTTGTCGTGAACGTATTCGCTGCGCCGCGGGCCCGGGCCGCCGCCGATGACGCAGCCGCCGGTTTGTGGATTGACGGTGCCACTGGCGTCGCAGCCCGCGTTCACGACCGCGATCTCCGGCAGCGCCGACTGGTGACCGGCGGCGATCTGCGCGAAGGACGCGTCGCCGTCCGAATCCGCCGAAAAGTAGGCCGGCACCATCAGGCCGCCGGCGGTGGCATTCATCACGGCCGCCTGACTGGCCAGTCGCTGCGTCTCGACCTCCGGTTCCGCGCAGCCCATGGCGACCACCGTCGCCACCCCCGCTACGATGACCGACGCTGCCCCCCGCATCGACGTTTTGTTTTAATCACTGTCACCGTCCGGAACCAGGACGGCGGCAAATCTGCGAATGTTCCGTCACCATTCGGGATCGGTGATCCTCGATCCCGCGCCCGTTCGCCGGGGAGCGCACGGCCGCGTGCGACGGGCGGTTCGCACATCGCAAATTACAGCCGCGACCCGACTCCGCGCGGAGGGCGAAATGCCGGATAAGTCGGGCCGGAGTTTGGTGGGCGGGTGGGGGGCGCGCCGGGCCGTGGGGGTGGGATTGGGGGATGCCGGGCGGCCCGGCGCGGGCGGTTGGTGGTCCTCGGTGACGGCCATCCGCTGATCGCGCTCCGTTGACAACGGCGCGCGCCGCTGCCCAGACTGCGCCGGATGTCCGGGGTGGTCCTCTCGGCGGACGCCGTCAAGGCGGCGGCCCGGGCGTCGCGCTTCACGCTGGTCGGGCTGGCTCCCGCAGCGGCGCTCGACCCGGCACCGCTGCGCGCCTGGCTGGACGCGGGCTACGCGGCGGACATGGACTGGATGTCGCGGCGCCTGGACGAGCGGCTCGATCCGCGCGTCGTCCTGGCCGGCGCGCAGACGGTGATCGCCCTGGCCGTCGCCTACCACCGCCCCCCCGGCGAGCGGGCCTCGATCGCGCGGTACGCGAGGGGGCGTGACTACCACTACGCCCATCGCGACGGCATGAAGGCGCTGCGGAAGCGCCTGCTGGCGCTGGACCCCACGCTGGAGACCTACGCCGCCGTCGACACCGGCGTCGCCATGGAAAAGGTCTGGGCCGAGCGCGCCGGGCTGGGGTGGATCGGCAAGAACGGGTGCCTCATCAACCCGAAGCTCGGGTCCTGGCTGACGCTGTCGGTGATGTTCGTCGATCGGGCCGTGGACGCGTACGACCGCCCCCACGACCGGCGCTGCGGCGACTGCACGCTGTGCCTCGGCGCCTGTCCGACGCAGGCCTTCCCGTCGCCGGGCGTCGTCGACGCGGGCCGCTGCATCGCCTACCAGTCGATCGAGAACCGCGGCACGGTGCCGGAGGCGCTGCGCCCGGCCTTCGGCGGCAGGCTGTTCGGGTGCGACGTCTGCCAGGAGGTGTGCCCCTGGAACCACCGCCCGCAGGCCGAAGGCGATCCGCGCTTCTCGCCGCGCCCGCTGGCGGACCTGACGGCGGGCGAAGTCGCCGCGCTGTCGCGCGAAGAGTTCGAGCGGATGACCGCCGGGATGGCTGTGGCGCGCGCCCAGTACGACGGCCTCCGGCGCAACGCCCTTTACGCGCTGGGCAGCGGCGGCGATCGCTCGGCCCGAGAGCTGCTGGACCGACTGGCCCGCGACGACGACTCCGAGGCGGTGCGCGACGCCGCCCGCTGGGCCCTGGCGCGTCTCGACCAGGGCTCCGGCCGGGTCGGCTAGCCGGCGGCGAGAGGGGCCGGCCAGAAGGTTCCGGGGCCGCCCGACTTGTGGGTCCTGGTAAGTGCGCTACGATCGTTGGCCGGGACGATGCCGAAGCGGCGGGATGACAAGGAAGGCGACCTCGGGACGCTGACGAAGCCGCCGGAGCTCGAGCGGGACACCGCGACCAAGAAGAAGGTCGAGCGCCCACCCCTATACGAGGTTCTGCTGCACAACGACGACTACACGACCCAGGAATTCGTGGTGTACGTGCTCATGAAGTACTTCCAGCACGACTCCGCAGCGGCCCGGAAGATCATGCTGCATGTGCACACCAGGGGCATCGGCGTGGCCGGGGTGTACCCGTTCGAGATCGCGGAGACCAAGGTTCATCAGGTTCTGCAGTTCGCCCGTGAAAACGAAATGCCTCTTCAGGCATCTCTAAGAAAGAGCCCAGACGCATGAGTATGTTGAGCCCAGAGTTGGAAACGGCCATTCGGCGCGCGTTGGACGACGCGACCGACCGCGGCCACGAGTTTTCGGGGTTGGAGCACCTGTTGCTCGCCCTGCTGGCCGACGACAAGACGGCCGAGGTCATCAAGCACTGCGGCGGGTCGCTCGGGCGACTCGACAAGAAGCTGGAAGAGTTCCTCGATACGCAGATCCAGCCGCTCCCCGAGGACGAGCGCGAGCGGGCCCAGCCGACGCTGGCGTTCGCGCGGGTCGTCCAGCGCGCCGTGAATCACGTGCTGGGCGCCGGCAAGCAGCAAGCCACGGGCCCCAACGTCCTGGTGGCGCTCTTTTCCGAGCCCGAGTCGCACGCGGTCGCCTTCTTGAAGGAAGAGGGGATCTCGCGGCTGGACGTGGTCAGCTACATCTCGCACGGGATCAGCAAGCTGTTGCCGGCCAAGACGGGAGTGCCGGGGCAGGGTGGCCCGAGCCCGGACGAAGAGGGCGAAGAAGCCCCCGCGGATCCGCTGGCCCAGTTCGCCGTCAATCTGAACGAGCGCGCGCGGGCCGGGGACATCGACCCCCTCATCGGCCGCCAGTCGCAGGTCGAGCGGGCGCTGCACGTGCTGGCCCGCCGCCGCAAGAACAACCCGCTCTTCGTGGGCGACGCGGGCGTCGGCAAGACGGCGATCGTCGAGGGGCTGGCGCGCCGGATCGAGCTCGGCGAGGCGCCGCCCGCGCTGGCCGGCGCCACGATCTACGCCCTGGACATGGGCGCGATGGTGGCCGGCACGCGGTACCGCGGCGACTTCGAGGAGCGGTTCAAGGCGGTCATCAAGGCCCTGGCCGAGAAGGACAACGCCATCGTCTTCATCGACGAGTTGCACACGATCGTCGGCGCCGGGGCGGCGTCGGGCGGCGCCATGGACGCGTCCAACCTGATCAAGCCCGCGCTCGCCAACGGCAAGCTGCGCTGCATCGGCACGACGACGCACAAGGAATACCGCAGCTACATCGAGAAGGACCGGGCGCTCGCGCGCCGGTTCCAGGCCATCGAGGTCGACGAGCCGTCGATCGAGGACACCATCAAGGTGCTGAACGGCCTGCGCGAGCGCTACGAGGAGTTCCACGGCGTCTCGTACACGAACAAGTCGCTGCGCGCGGCGGCCGAGCTGTCGGCGCGATACCTGAATGACCGCCGCTTGCCGGACAAGGCCATCGATCTCATCGACGAGGCGGGCGCGGCCACCAAGCTGAAGAAGGGGAAGATCAAGGGCGCGCGGCGGCGCGTTCGCAGCCGCGACATCGAGGCGGTCCTGGCCACGATGGCCCGCATCCCGCCCCGGCGGGTCGAGGCGGACGACCGCGAGCGCCTGGCCAATCTGGACGGCGAGCTGAAGGCCAAGATTTACGGCCAGGACCAGGCGGTCGAGCGGGTCGCCCAGGCCATCAAGATGAACCGCGCCGGGCTGGGTCTCCCCAACCGGCCCATCGGCAGCTTCCTGTTCGCCGGGCCGACCGGCGTCGGCAAGACGGAGCTGGCGAAGCAGCTGGCCGAGACGCTGGGCGTGCAGTTCCTGCGCTTCGACATGTCGGAGTACATGGAGCGGCACACGGTGTCGCGTCTCATCGGGGCGCCTCCCGGCTACGTTGGGTTCGATCAGGGTGGCTTGCTGACGGACGCCATCCACCAGAACCCGCACGCGGTGCTGCTGCTGGACGAGATCGAAAAGGCGCACCCGGACCTGTTCAACCTGCTGCTGCAGGTGATGGACCACGGATCGCTGACCGACAACAACGGCCGCAAGTCCGACTTCCGGCACGTGATCCTGATCATGACCAGCAACGTGGGCGCGCGCGAGCTGTCGCGGCGGATGCCGGGCTTCGGCACCGGCGGCGAGGAGCGGTTCGGCGACACCGACGAGGCGTTCCGGCGCATGTTCTCGCCGGAGTTCCGCAACCGGCTGGACGCCAAGGTGGACTTCGCGCCGCTGGATCCGGCGGTGATGAGCCGCATCGTCGACAAGTTCATCGGCGAGCTGTCGGCCCAGCTGGCCGAGAAGAAGGTGAAGATCGAGCTGACCGACGCGGCCCGCGCCTACCTGGCCAAGAAGGGCTACGACCCGCTGAACGGCGCGCGCCCCCTGGGCCGCGTCATCCAGGACGAGGTCAAGCGCCCGCTGACCGACGAGCTGCTGTTCGGCAAGCTGGCGGGCGGCGGCACCGTTCGGATCGACGCCGCCGACGACAAGATCACGTTCGTGACCGAAAACAGCTAGGACCGCCGGCGGCTGAGGCCGTTGCCGCCGCGGCGGGCGCGCAGGATGACCGCCAGCGGCAACATCTGGCCGACGGCGGCCATCAAGAACAGCAGCCGGGGCCCGGCCGCGTCGTACAGGGCGCCGGTCCCCAGGTTGCCGATGGCGCCACCCAGGTTGATGGCCATCACCAGCAGGGCGTTCCCCGTCGCGCGCAGGGCGGGCGGCACCGTGGCGGCGATCAGCTCGATGGCGGCGCTCCAGAAGATCCCGAACGTCATGCCGTGAAACAGCTGCAGCAGGATCAGCGCGGCGGGGGCACGGGCCACGGACGTTCCCAGCCACCGGATCGCGCTGGCGACGAACGCGGCGGCCAGCAGCTGGTCCAGGCTGAAGCGGCGATGCAGGCGGTGGAAGTGCAGCAGGGCCACCATCTCGGCGGTGACGCCGACCGAGTACGCCAGCCCCCACGAGAGCGGCTGCAGGCCCAGGTCGCGTAGAAAAACGCCCAGGAAGATGTTGTAGGGCGCCATGCACATCCAGTGAAGCGCGCCGGCGAGCAGCAGCAGGCGCAGCCCCGGCTCGCGCAGCAGCGCGCGCACGTCGGCGGCGCGCGGGCGGGCGGTTCGCTCACCGGTGCCCCCGACCTGCAGCGCGGCGACGAAGGCGGCGCCCAGGGCGGCCCACATCGCGACGGGAACCAGCCGGTCGGTCAGGCGGGCGTACCCGCGCTGGATGAGCAGGCCGACCGCCAGCGCGGAACAGACGAAGCCGACGGAACCCCACCGGCGCAGGCGGCCGTAAATCGCGCCCGCCCGGACGCGGGCCACGGCCAGGGCGTCGGCCAGCCCGCCCATGCCGACCCAGAAGAAGGCGAAGCAGACGTACCCGGCCATGGCGACGCCGAACGCCCGGGCGCGGTCGCCGCCCGCGAACAGCAGGGGCGTGAAGCCCAGCCACGCGCCGCAGGCGATCGCTTGCAGCACGCGGTCGTGCCGTTGCGTGCGGTCGGCGAGCCACGCCCAACCGAGCGGCACCGCCAGCGACATCAGCGGCGCCGCCGCCAGCGCCGCCGAGATCTGTGGCCCCGTGAAGCCCAGCGCCCGCAGGTGCGCGGGCATGAACGCCATGTTGACGCCCACGGCCTGGAACATGAAGAAGTAGAAGAACTCGATCATCGCAACGGGGCGGGCACAGCCGGGGCGCGGAGGACCTCCGCTCAGTCCGTCGACGGACCGGGCGTTTCGGTGCGGAACGGCGAGTGCTCGGCGTACGCGAGGACCTCGGCGGCGACGGCCTCCGCCTCGCGCTCGACGAACGACGCGATGGCCTCACCCAGGCCCGGATGCCGGATCCAGTGGGCACTGTGCGTGAAAGCCGGGACCAGGCCGCGCTTCAGCTTGTGCTCGCCCTGCGCGCCCGCCTCGAACAGCGACTGGCGTTTCTCGATCGCGCGCTCGATCAGCCGGTAGTAGCAGAGCTCGAAGTGCAGCATCTGGAAGTCGTCCAGGCACCCCCAGTAGCGGCCGTAGAGGTGGGCGCCCTTCTCGAAGTTCACGGTGCCGGCGACGGGCTGACTCCCGCGATAGGCGAGCGTGGCGACCAGCCGGTGGGGCAGGGTCTCGCGCGCCAGGTCGAAGAACGCCTCGGTCAGGTAGGCGCGGCCGCCGTGGCGCGCGACGTTCGTGACGTAGAAGGCGCGCAGCGCCGCCCAGTCCCGCTCGTCCAGCTCGGCGCCCGTGGCCGTCCGGAACGTCAGCCCGTGCTCGGCCGCCACGCGCCGTTCCTTGCGGACCTGCTTGCGGTTCTGCGAGCGGAATGTCGACAGGTAATCCTCGAAGCTCTCGAACGGCCGCCCGGGGCGGTTGTGCCAGTGAAACTGCATGCTGAGGCGCGGCAGGTAGCCGTGACCGCCCAGAAGCTTTTTCTCCTCGTCGGTGCAGAACAGGAAATGCACCGACGACGCGCCTTCCTCGTCCGCCAGCGCGCGAACCCCGCCCAGAAGGGCCGCCCGGACGGCGGCCGCGTCGACGGCGGGGTCGTCGAGCAGCGGCAGGCGCCGCCCCGTCGCTGGCGTGAACGGGATCGCGGCGACGAGCTTGGGGTAGTACGACAGCCCTGACCGTTGCGCCGCGTTCGCCCACGACCAGTCGAAGATGAACTCGCCGTAGCTGTTGGTCTTCAGATAGAGGGGGACGGCCCCGCAAAGCCGCCCGGAATCGTCGCGGGCCAGCACCAGGCGCGGCACGCACCCGGCGGGCGCGCCCACGCTGCGCGACGCCTCGAGCGTCGCCAGGAACGCGTGTTCCAGGAACGGGTCGTCAGGCCCGGCCAGGCGATCCCAGTCGGTGGCGGAGACGGCGGTGATGCTCTCGACGACTTCGACGCGGATGATGGGTCGAATCTAGCAGACGCCGTCGAGCCTTCCGCTCTGGCGATCCGCCCGCCGCCATGAAAAAGTGGGCTCTGCCCGATGAGCGACCTTCGCCGCCTTTTGCATGCCGTCCTGTCGCTGCTCCAGCGCGGCGGCCTGTGGTGGGGGCTCGCCATCTCGGCCGGCGCCGCGATCGTCAGCTTCATCGTGGTGGTCGCCATCGTGGTCAGCTGGCCGGCCGATCGGTTCAACGCCGAGGGCGACACGCGGCCGGTGAGGCAGCGCCCGCTCATCGTTCACGCGCTGCTGGTCATCGCCAAGAACCTGGGTGGGGCCCTGCTGGTCGCGCTGGGGCTCATCATGGCGGTCCCGGGCGTGCCCGGGCAGGGGCTGCTGACGGCGGTCATCGGCCTGTCGCTGATCAGCTTCCCGGGCAAGCGCCGGCTGGAGCGGCGCCTCATGCGCCGGCCGCTGCTGCTGCGGGCCGTGAACCGGCTGCGCGCGCGCTTTCACCGCCCGGACCTGCTGGTCGACTGATGGGCGTCGTCGGGGTCGTCGTTCTGCTGGCCATCGCGTTCGCGCTGTCGAACGACCGCCGGCGGGCCGTCAACCCGCGCATCCTGGTGTGGGGGCTGGGGCTGCAGTTCGCGCTGGCGCTCTTCGCGCTGCGAACGCGCGCCGGAGCGCGGCTGTTCCGGCTGCTCAATGACCTGGCCGACGCGTTCGTCGGCTTTGCGGACGCCGGCATCCGCTTCATGTTCGGCGACTGGCCGGCCGTCGCCGTCGTTCACGCGCCGACGAGCGGCGGCGGGCTGCGGCCCGTGATGGTCGGGTTCGTGCTGGCGGTCAAGGTGCTGCCGATCATCATCTTCGTCGCCAGCCTGATGGCGGTGCTGTACCACCTGGGTGTCATGCAGCGGCTGGTCGCGCTGCTCGCGCGCGGCCTGTCGAAGTCGATGCACGTCTCGGGCGCCGAGGCGCTGTCGACGGTGGGCGACATCTTCCTGGGGATGACGGAGGCGCCGCTGCTCATCCGCCCCTACGTCGCGCGAATGACCGAGAGCGAGCTCTTCGCCGTCATGTGCGCGGGGATGGCCACCATCTCCGGCAGCGTTCTCTTGGCCTACGTCGCGATGGGCGTGGACGCCGGCTACCTCATCACGGCGTCGTTCATGAGCGCGCCCGCGGCCGTGATGTTCGCGAAGATCATGGTGCCGGAGACCGGACAGCCGGAAACGTCCGACGCCGCCAAGGTGGCCGTTCCGCGGCTGGACGTGAACCTGGTCGACGCGGCGGCGCGCGGCGCGGGCGAGGGCTTGCAGCTGGCGCTGAACGTCGGCGGCATGCTGATCGCCTTCGTCGCGCTCATCAACATGTGCGACCACGCCGTCGGGTGGGTCGGCGGGCTGATCGGCCACCCCGGCTGGTCGATGGGGCGGCTGCTGGGCGCGCCGCTGGCGCCGCTGGCGTTCGTGATGGGCGTTCCGTGGCACGAGGCGCCGTTCGTCGGGCAGCTGCTGGGCACGAAGACGGTGCTCAACGAGTTCATCGCGTACCAGATGATGACCAGCCACCCCGCGCTGCTGTCGGTCAAGAGCCTCCGCATCGCCAGCTTCGCGCTCTGCGGGTTCGCCAACTTCGGGTCGCTTGCGATCGTTCTCGGCGGCCTGGGCGGCATGGTCCCCGAACGCCGCCCCGATTTGGCCCGCCTCGGCATCCGCTCCATCATCGCCGGCTCCCTCGCCACCTTCCTCACCGGCACCATCGCCGGCCTC
>CAZPUH010000631.1:0-2642 GCA_964589215.1 uncultured Myxococcales bacterium
GGCCGCGCCGCCGCTGGACGAGACGGCGGTGCGCCTCGCGGCGGCGCTGCACGATCTGCTGGCGCTGGGCCACCCCGACCTGGCCGGCCCCGGTCTGCGCCGCCGGCAAGAGCGCATCGCCGCCGCCGCCCGCGGACTGGCGGCGGTGGGGCCGCCCAAGACGGCGGTCGAGGCCGTCGCGCGCCATTCCATCCTGGGGCGCATGGGCGAGATCATCCGCGTCGACCGGACCGTCCGCTTCTGGCTGGGGCGGCAAACGTTCGTGGGGCGCACGCCGCCGCCGCGGATCACGGCGCTCCCCGGGCTGCGGCGGGTCCGGGTCGAGCAGGCGGCGCGCGTCTGGCTGCGCGAGATCGGCATTCCCGGTCCGGGCCGGGTCGCGTTCGTCGAGCTGAACGCCGCCAGCCCGCTGGGCGAGGCGCTGGATCCGCTGCGCCTCGATCCGCCGCCGGGGTGGGGGCGAATGCTGTCGGTCATTCGCTTTCCGGTGCTGGCGCGCGTGGTCGCCGGGGCCGCGCTGGACCTGGGCGTGGAGCGGGCGGGCGACGCGCTGGCCGCCGCGCTGTACCGCTACGTCAGCCTCCACGATCCGCCGGTGGGGCTGTCTCCGTCGGGCGACGGGGCAGCCTTCGCGCTGCGGTTCCTGGCGCATCTGGTGTGGCTGGACGTGCTGTTCAAGGCCGAGGGACGGCGCCCCTTCGAGCAGCGGCCAGCGGGCGCCGGGCTGGAGCTGGCGGTGATCCTGACCGCCGCCGAGCGGACGCAGCCCGGTCTGGTCTGGCCGGACGACGTGCAGCCCGACGGCGATCTCGGCCGGGCCTTCCGCGCGCGGCTGGACGGCTACGCGGCGCAGGCGGCGGCGGCCGGGTCGCCCCGCATGGTCGCAGCCCTTTCGATCGCCGATTTCGCCGTCGCGCCCGTCACGCGCCCCGCCGCGGTATCATGAGGGCACATGTCTGCGGGTGAGCCTCTTCCGACGGCCCTGGCGCCGGCGCTCGACGCCGAAGCGCTGCGCATCGGCCACAAGCTGCGCGAGGTCGGGCGCGCGCTGGATGCCCGGTATCTCGACAAGGCCGAGCTGGTGCGGCTGCTGCTGGTGACGCTGGTCGCCGGCGAGCACATGCTGATCGTGGGGCCGCCCGGCACGGCGAAGTCGGCGCTGGTCAGGCACCTGGCTCGCCTCATCGACGCCCGCTACTTCGAGTACCTGCTGACCCGGTTCTCGGAGCCGAACGAGATCTTCGGCCCCATCGACATCAAGGCGTTCCGCGAGGGGGTCTACCTGCGGCGCGTGGACGCGATGCTGCCGGACGCGGACATCGTTTTTCTGGACGAGATCTTCAAATCCAACTCGGCCATCCTGAACGCGCTGCTCAGCATCCTGAACGAGCGGCGCTTCTTCACGGGGTCGGCCAGCATCAAGGTGCCCCTGTCGTCGCTGTTCGGGGCGACCAACGAGGTGCCGAACGACGACGCGCTGGGCGCCGTGTTCGACCGGTTCCTGGTGCGCGCCTCCTCGGACAACCTGGACAGCTTTCATTTTCACGGGCTCGTCGAGCGGGGCATCCGCGCCGAGATCGAGGCCCTGGTGGGGCAGAGCGAGCCCGCCGTCCGGCCTCTGGTGACGCTGGCGGAGATCCGCGCGCTGCAGGCGCGCCTGGCCACCTTGCTGCAGTTCCCGGAGGAATTCCTGGCCCGCTACAAATCGCTCTGCTTCCAGATCCGGTCCGAGGGGGTCACGCTGTCCGACCGCCGCATCGTCAAGCTGCTGAAGCTGTGCGCCGCCAGCGCGGTGCTGGACGGGCGCGCGGCCGTCGACGACGGCGACCTGTTCGTGCTGCGCCACGTGTGGAACAGCGTCGACCAGATCCCGATCTGCGACGAGATCGTGGCGCCCGTGCTGGAGCGCCATCGCCAGGAGCACCCGGAGGCGCGCGCCGCCGGTCCGCGCGCGCGCGACCTGGACGGCATCCTGGTCGAGCTGGGGGCCATTCGCAGTCTGCTTCTGGGCGGCACGCCGCTGTCCGACGTGCAGCTGTTCTCGCAGCTCCGCAACCTGCAGGACATCCGGGCGGCGCTGCAGACCATCGGGACGGACACCGCCCAGTCCATGGCCGCCGAGGTCGACCGCCTTCTGGAAGGCGTCTTCGAATCGTCGAAGTGGACGAGTTGAAGCGGGCCGACGAACGCGGTCCCGCACGCGTCCAGCCGCCGCCGCGCCCGCCGCGGGCGAGGCGCGCGTTCTCGACGCTGGGCGGCGCCGTCGACACGGGCGGCGAGGCCCGCGCGGCGGCCGTGCTGCGCAAGCTGTTCGCCGTCGACGCGGCGGCGGCCCGCTCGCTGACCCACGGCTTCCACAGCTACGCGGGGCGCATGCACCCGTCGATCGCGCGCGGCGCGGTCGCCGAGTGGAGCGCCCCCGGCGAGACGGTCGTCGATCCGTTCTGCGGAAGCGGCACCGTGCTGGTCGAGGCGCAGGCCGCCGGCCGGGCGGCGATCGGCGTCGACGCCAGCCCGCTGGCGACCGCGATCGCGCGTGTGCGCACGACGCTGCTGGGCGCGGCCGGCCGCCAGCGGCTGGTCGAGGAGGCGGCCCGCATCGCCGAGGAGGCCGGCGAGCGCGCACGGCGCCGCAAGCGCCC
>CAZPUH010000632.1:0-3051 GCA_964589215.1 uncultured Myxococcales bacterium
GCCGGTCACCTTGGTGTCCTTCGTGCGGGCGATCTGCCACTTCTCCTTGGCCTTCTGGACGGTGATCGAGCTGTCGGTCACCTCCAGCACGGGCCCCGTCACCTGGTAGGTCTTGTCGGCGGCGCGCGCCGGGCTGGCGGCGAGGGTGGCGCCCAGCAGCAGCGCCGAGAGGAAGGTCATCGTCGAACGGGTCGCGGTCTTCATCGTTTCGTTCTCCTGGAGTTGAACGGCCGGAATGTACACATCCGGCAGATAAAGTCACGAACGCGGCCGATGAATCGGCCAGGGGCGATCGCGCAGGCCCGCCTCCCAGTTGTTGTGGCGGCCGTCCCAGTAGCCGACCTTCAGCTCCGCCGGGTCGACGCCTTCGAGGCAATTCAGGTTCACGGAGACGAACTCGCCCCCCAGCTCCGGCAGGTTTCCGCGGCCGAAGCAGTGGATGCCGCAGCGGCTGCAGAAGTAGCGCTTGGCGACCTTCATCCCCCATTCGTAGTAGGACAGCGCCTCCGCGCCGGCCAGCAGCGCGAACGCCTCCGGCTTGACCAGCACGCCCAGCTGAGCGACCCGGACGCAGAGCGAGCAGTTGCACCGGCTGGCGCCCTGGCTCAGATCGACGCGGACCTCGAACCGCACGGCCCCGCAGTGGCAGCTCCCTTCGTAGGTCGCCGGGCCGGCCGCAGGTGCGGCCCCGGCGGGCGCCAGGATGTCGGTGGTGGTCGTCGTCTCGGTCGTCGTGGTCTCGGTCATGGGCATCCTCCGTTCGGGTGATGCGGAACAGCCTAGGCCCCATTGCGGACAGATTCGGTCCGCAATGGATGCGATAGTACGAGCCATGGTTGGAACGTCGGCCCGTCTGCTCCGGCTGCTGTCGCTGCTTCAGGCGCGACGTTCCTGGACGGGCGCCGAGCTGACGTCGCGGCTGGACGTCACGCCCCGCACCTTGCGCCGCGACGTCGATCGCCTGCGGACGCTGGGCTATCCGGTGGCCTCCATGGCCGGCGTCGGCGGCGGGTATCGCTTCGGCGCCGGGACGGATCTGCCGCCGCTGCTGCTCGACGATCAAGAGGCGCTGGCCGTCGCGCTGGGCTTGCGCGCCGCCGCCGCGGGCGCGATCGCCGGGCTCGAGGACGCGACGCTGGGCGCGCTGGCGAAGCTGGATCAGGTGATGCCGGCGCGCCTGCGGCGGCGCGTGAGCGCGCTTCACGGCGCCATCGTCCCCTTGCCCCACCGCGGCCCGGCCGTCGACGTCGCGACGCTGGCCCTGCTGGCGGGCGCCTGCCGCGACGCCGAGCGCCTGCGCTTCGAATACCAGGGGCGCGAGACGACCCACCCATCGGGGGCGCGGGGCGCGCCGCTGGCCCGAAGGCGCGTGGAGCCGGCCGGTCTGGTCAGCGCCGGGTTCCGCTGGTACCTGGTGGCCTGGGATCTCGATCGCGGCGACTGGCGAACCTTCCGCGTCGATCGCATCGTCGGAAAGCCCGTCCGCGGCGAGACGTTCGCGCCGCGGCCGCCACCTCCGGGCGGGGTCTCCGCCTACGTCGCGAAGTCCGTGTCGATCGACGCCTACGGCGTGCGCGCGCGGGTGCGGCTGCACGCGCCGCTCGCCGACCTGACCCCGAAGCTGTCGGCCAGCGCAGGCGCACTGGAGAGCACGGGACCCGACACGTGTGTGCTGACCACCGGCGCCCCTTCACTGGAGGGGCTGGCCGTCTGGATGGCCATGCTGGGCGTGGACTTCGAGATCCTGGATCCGCCCGGCGCCGCGGCCACGCTGCAAGCGCTGGCCGCGCGCATCCGCCGCGCCGCACGCGCGTGACCCCACCACGGGCTGGCCCGGTCGTCGGGACCAATGAGACACTGACACGATGAGGATCAAGAACGTCTTGGCGTGGACGGCCGGAACGTGGCTGCTTTCGCTGGTCGCGTGCGGCAACGTGACCACCAGCGGCGACGCGGGCGGGCACGGTGGAGCGGCGGCGACCGGCGGCGCGACGGCCACGGGCGGCTCCGGCGCGGGCGGCGGGCAAGGCGGCCAGGCGGGCGTCCACCTCTGCGGCCCCAGCGCGACCTGCGCCCGCTGCAAGGACGGCGCGTGCTGCGGCTCGACCTGCTGCGGGCAAGGCGAATGGTGCGACAGCAGCGGCGCGACCCCCGTCTGCCGGTGCGGGACCGGGAGCGCGTGCCTGGACGGCAACGCGTGCGCGTCGCCCCTCAGCGGCGCGAACCAGTGCGGCGCCGTGTGCTGCCAGGGAGGGAACTGCCCCGTGTCGCGTCGCGAATTCAAGCGCGAGATCCATCAGCTGAACGACGACGAGGTCCAGCGCGTCTACGCGCAGCTGCGCGAGATCAAGCTCACCACCTACCGGTACAAGGGCGAGCCGGCGTCGGACGCGCCGCGACTGGGCTTCATCATCGACGACACTGCCTCGCCCTATCCCGTCAACCCGGACGGCAACTCGGTGAACCTGTACGGCTACGCCAGCATGGCCGTGGCCGCGATCCAGGCGCAGAGCCAGGAGATCGCCGCGCTGAAAGCCGAGCTCGCGCGGTTGCGACGGCAGGTGAACGGACCGCGGGCGGCGCGGACCGCTGCGGACGCACGGTGAAGGTCAGGCCGGCTCGCGCCAGCGGGCGAGCACGTCCGGGCGCGCGCGCACCTGGAACACCACGGCGTCGTCCTCGTACCGCTCGGCGAGGACCTCGGCCCACGTGAAGATCTCGCCGCGCAGGTGCTGGCGGTCGTAGCCGACCCGCACCTCGCCCTCGACCAGGTCGCGCGCGAAGAACGCGACCAGGTGGGCGTGGACGCGCGCCACGTCCTCGGGTCGCCGCGCCGAGATCACCAGCGCCTCCGGCCAGCGGGCCTGCAAGGTCGCCGCCGCGGCCTCCTGCGCGGCCGCGTCTCCGACGCGATCGATCTTGTTGAACACCAGCAGGCGCGGCACGTCGCCCGCGCCGATCTCGGCCAGCACCTCGGTCGTGACCTGCAGCTGGCGTTCGAAGTTCGGGTCGGACGCGTCGATGACCTGCGCCAGCAACCCCGCCTCCAGC
>CAZPUH010000633.1:0-1496 GCA_964589215.1 uncultured Myxococcales bacterium
GGTGCGCAAACCGAGCATAGCGGATTGGGGTTGAACCGGACGGTCCGGACCGACATGGCCCGCGAATCATACTGGAGCAATCGGCCGGGGAAAGCGGGAGTTTCGCCGCGCGCGAGGCGGGCCGCTTCGACGCCGGCCAGCCCCCCCAGCACTCCAGGAACCGGGCCCAGGACGCCGGCCTCGGCGCACGAGGGCCCCACGCCCGCCGCCGGTGGCTCCTCGAACAGGCAGCGGTAGCAGGGGCGGCCGTGCGCGGGGACGGTCATGAGCTGCCCGCCCCAGGCGACCGCCGCCGCGTGCACCAGCGGCTTGCCGGCCAGCACGGCG
The DNA here is from genome assembly GCA_964589215.1 of uncultured Myxococcales bacterium. Classification (GTDB taxonomy): domain Bacteria; phylum Myxococcota_A; class Polyangia; order Fen-1088; family Fen-1088; genus JADGRB01. The sequence continues at coordinate 328 of CAZPUH010000633.1, forward strand.
GCGTCGTTGGCCAAGAACTTCGCGGCGAAGTTGTCGGTGCCGTCGACGATCACGTCGTAGGCGGAGACCAGCCCGGCCGCGGTCGTCACGTCGAAACGGACCGGGTGCCGGTCGACGGCCATCTGCGGGAAACGCCGGGCCAGCGCGCGCGCGAAGGCGTCCACCTTGGGCGCGCCCACGTCGCCGTCGGTGAACAGCACCTGGCGGTGGAGGTTGGTGAGGTCGACGCGGTCGTCGTCGCAGACGCCGATGCGCGCCACGCCCGCCGCGCCCAGCGCCAGCGCCGCCGGGCAGCCGAGCCCGCCGGCGCCCAGGATCAGCACGGAGGCGGAGGGCGCGCCGGTCATTCGAAGTAAGCGTCCGACGAGAAGTAGCGCTCGCCGGTGTCGCACAGGATGGTCACCACGGTCTTGCCTGGGCCCAGATCGCGCGCGACCTCCAGCGCGATCTTCACCGACGCGCCGGCCGAGATGCCGACCAGCAGCCCCTCTTCGCGGGCCAGCGCCAGCTTGGTGCGCTGGGCGTCCGTCTCGGAGATCGTGCGGACCTCCGACAGCACCGAGCGGTCCAGGATCTCGGGGACGAAGCCGGCGCCGATGCCGTCGATGCGGTGCTCGCCGGCCGGACCGCCCGATAGCACCGCGCTCTTCTCCGGCTCGACGGCCACGATCCGGACGTCGGGCCGGATCGCGCGCAGCACGCGGCCCACGCCCGTGATGGTCCCGCCCGTCCCCACGCCGTGCACGAACGCGTCGGGGCTGCGGTTTCCCAGCTGGGCGACGATCTCCGGACCGGTCGTGCGGAAGTGGGCGTCGACGTTCGCCGGGTTCTTGAACTGCTGCGGCATGAACGCGGCGGGGTTCTCGCGGGCCAGCTCCGTCGCGCGCTCCACCGCGCCGCGCATGACCTGCGCGGCGGGCGTCAGGTGCAGCTCGGCGCCGTAGGCCTTCAACAGCGCGCGCCGCTCCAGCGACATGTTGTCGGGCATCGTCAGGATCAGGCGGTACCCCTTGGCGGCGCAGACCACGGCCAGGCCGACGCCCGTGTTGCCGGACGTCGGCTCGATGATCACCGACTGGCGCGGGGTGATGCGCCCCTCGCGCTCGGCGGCCTCGATCATCGCCAGCGCGATGCGGTCCTTCAGCGAGCCGCCCGGGTTGAACTGCTCG
>CAZPUH010000634.1:0-2664 GCA_964589215.1 uncultured Myxococcales bacterium
GATCGAGCGGGGCGTCGAGGGCCTGATCCACGTGTCCGAGTTCTCCGAGGACCGCGTCGAGGACCCCAAGGCGTTCGTGAAGCCGGGGCAGACGTTGAAGGCGGAGATCATCGGCGTCGACACGGCCGAGCGGAAGATCGGGCTCTCGTTCCGCGGCGCCACGCGCGCCGAGGAGCTGGCCGACGCCCAGGGCTTCTCGGGCGGCGCCCCCACGGCGACGCTGGGCGACGTCATGCGCGACAAGCTGGCCGCGCTGGCGGCGCAGGTCCCCGCGACCAACAACAAGAAGAACAAGAAGGCCCAGGCCGCCGAGCCCGAGTCGGACGACGACACGCCGTCGTCGAACTGACCCGTCGAACAGCCAAGGCCTGAACGAACGGGAGCGAGAACGTGACCCCGGCGACGCGTACGCTGGCGTGGCTACGCCAGTTCGCGAAGCTCTGGGGGTTCGCGCTCTTTTGCGTCCTCATCGTCTACCTCTTTCGAGAGGTCGCGCTCCCGTTCATCTTCGCGATCCTGGTCGCGTACATCCTGGCGCCCGTCGTCGAGCGCTTTGGACGGCTGCGCGTGGGCGGCAAACCGTTCCCACGCGCGGCCGCGGTGATCATCCTGTACGTGAACATCATCGCGGTGCTGAGCGTCTTCATCGGGTACTTCGTCCCGAAGCTCTCGGGCGACTTTGCCCGCCTATTCCGCGAGGCTCCCCAGCTGTTCGCCAAGGTGAACCGCGAGTGGCTGCCGCGCGCGGGCGCGTGGGTCGACCAGCACTTCGGACCGGAGGCAGCGCCCGACGGGGTCGCGCAAGGTGAAGACGCCATCACTCCGTCGGTGCCGGCGGGGCCGCCGCCGCCCGCGATCCCGAACGCGATCCTGCTGGAACCCGCCGCGGACGGCCGATACCAGCTGGACCTGCAGGCCCTGACGTTCGAGGTCAGACCGACCGGCGACGGCCGCTACCTGATCGGCCCGCCGTCACCGCAAGCGGCGGCCCCGACGGGCGGCAAGTGGGAGCGGTCCATCAAGCAGTGGCTGGCGGAGCGCCTGAAGTCGACCGAGGGCGAGAGCCAGCGCGCGATCGAGTACGGCCAGAAGTTCATCGGCGCGGTCGTCTCGGGGATCGGCCGGCTGTTCCTGGTGCTGATGGTGGCCGCGTTCATCCTGGTGGACCTCAATCGCATCCAGAGCTTTCTGCGGTCGCTGGTGCCGGAGCAGTACCAGCTGGACTACGACCGCATCGCCAGCGGCATCGACCGGGGCCTGTCGGGCGTCATCCGCGGGCAGATCGTGATCTGCGCGATCAACGGCACGCTGACCTATCTGGGGCTGTGGCTCTTCCACGTGAAGTACCCGCTGCTGCTGGCGGGGATCGCCGCCACGATGAGCCTGATCCCGATCTTTGGCTCGATCCTGTCGTCGGTGCCCATCGTCGCCATCGCGCTGATCTCTTCGGGGACGTTCGACCTGCGCCAGGGGCTGTTCGTGCTGGCGTGGATCATCGGCATCCACCTGGTCGAGGCGAACCTGCTGAACCCCAAGATCATGGGCGACGCCGCCAAGATCCACCCGGTGCTGGTGGTGTTCGCGCTGATCGCGGGCGAGCACAGCTACGGGCTGGTGGGAGCGCTGTTCGCCGTTCCCGTGGCCTCGATCATCCAGACGATCTTCTCGTACTACCGGCGCCGCCCGCGGCCGCCGGCTACGCCGATTGCGGCGATGTGATCGCGCGTCGGTCAGAGCGGGAGCAGGGCGGGGGCGACGTCCGGCCCGGCGATGAGCGCGGTGCGGTCGTCCACGTTGCGCCAGCCCGGCCGCGAGGCGACGTCCCGGTCCGCCTCGATCACCAGCGCGCGCAGGCTCTCGTGCGGGATGCGACGGCCGTTGCGGGTAGCGTCGTTGCGCGCGTGGCAGACCGGACAGTCCGAGATCCCGTCGACGGCCAGGTAGCGGATGGGGAAGTTGATGCCCGTCGCGGCGAAGCAGCGCCCATTCGTCGCGCAGAGCGCGATCTGCAGCGGTCCCTTGCCCAGCGGCTCGACCAGCTTGTCGATCAGCTGCACGCTGTTGCGCAGCGCCGCATGAACGGCGGCCGGGGCCGGCGACGGCTGATCGAGAATCCCCGCATCGTGCAGGAACGCCAGGAAGAGGTGGAAGACGTGCTCGCTGGGCGACCGGCCGCGGATGTTCCGGCGGAGAAAGGCCGGCGTGCTCTCGACCATGCGCTCGCGCAGGTCCTCGAACGGGATGTCGCCGAGATCGCCCACGGAGCCGAAGAGCCACGACCGAAATCGAAACGGGTCCGTGTCCTCGGCGGGCGTGCTGCCGTCGTGCTTGAAGCCCACGCGGCCCACGAGCGCCTCCGCCCGGGTGTCCTTCACGAGGTTGTAGAGGTCGACCTCGACGGTCTCGGCGCGCGGGCGCTTCTGCAAGAGAACGTCGCCCCCTTGAACGAAGCCCAGCCCGAATCCCTCCGGCGTCGCGGGCGCGCCCGACGCGCTACGCGCGTAAAGCGCGCCGCGGGCCGAGAAAAGCGCGCAGGCCAGGTTCTCTGGCTCGTTCCCGAAGTACGCGACCAGGTGCCTCACGACGACTTTAGAAGTATACGGACGCTTCGATGAAAATCACGGAGATCTACAGCAGCATCCAGGGTGAGACGCAGTACGCGGG
>CAZPUH010000635.1:0-10982 GCA_964589215.1 uncultured Myxococcales bacterium
GGAACCGGCAGCGGCGGGACGTCCGGCGCCAGCGGCGGGTCCGGCGCGCCGGGAACGGGTGGCGCGACCGCGGGCAGCGGAGGAGCAGCAGCCGGCGGCCAGACGGGCAGCACCGGCGGCGCCGCTGGCGGCGGCGTCCCCGCGACCGGAGGCGGCTCGGGGTGCGCGTGCAGCGTCGGTTCCGATCGGTCCGCCGCCAGCTGGCTGGAGCTGGCCGGTAGCCTGGCGCTGGCCGGATGCGTGGTCAGGCGCCGCCGAGCCGGACGGCGCTGACGCCGCGCCACGGTCGAGCTTCGCTTAAATCGCGAGCTCGCAGAATGTCATTGGCGAACGCTGTCCCGCACGCGTTTGTGTTCGTTGGCCAACGTTTCCTAACGCGATAGTCGATACGCGATTTCGCGCGCTCAATCCGTGGCCTGCCGTGAGATGATGTTTCCAGTTCTCGTTGCTGCGCGCTGGCTGAAGCAAGATGGGCACGGGCTCGTACGACTCCACGATTCCTGAAGTCGACCCGAATGCGCGACAGACGCCTGACGCGCCCGCCAAGCGGGACGCCGTGGCGGTCGGTCATCGCATTCCGGTCGTGCTGGTCGTCGACGCGGTGGCGCACCGAGCGGCGGCCATCCGGGCGTGGGCGTGGCAGCGGCGCGGTGTCCGGCCGCTGTTCGCGACCACGGCCACCAGCGCGTACGAGACGGCCTCGCGCGAGCAGCCCGAGGTCGCCATCATCGACCTCATGTTTCGCAGCGGCCGCGGCGTCGCGGTCGCCATCGAGCTGCGGCGGATCGCGCCCGGCATCGAGATCGTGTTCGTCGTCGACAACGCCGGGGATCCGGAGGTCCAGGCCGCGATGGACCTGGGCTGGCAGCGCCTGGTGGCGTCGGACCACCTCGAGGAGTGGCTCGACCGCGGGTTGAAGCCGCTGGCGAAGCTGGCGCGAATCGAGCGCGAGCTCCGCATCGCGCGGCGCGAGGCGGAGACGGCGTCCGCCGGCAACGTCGTCCCCACGGTCCCTACCCTGCCGCTCAGCGTGGCCGAGCGGCGCTACCGCGAGACGTTTCTGCGCTCGAAGATGGCGACCGCCGGGGAGCGCCGCGAGGCCGCTCGCCTCGCCGGCGTCCCTTACACCACCTTCTGCGTGATGCTCCGCAAGCTGGGCATCAAGCAGTAGCCCTCACGCCGACCGCGGCTCGTCGGACGGGCCGGGCCGGTGCAACGCCGACAGCTGCGCGCGCAGCCGCCGCACGTGCCCTTCGTAAAGGCGATTGTTCGGCGCCAGCGCCAGCGCCCGCTCCCACGCCTGCAGCGCCTCCTGAAATCGCCCCTCGGCGCGCAGCTGGATGCCCTGGTCGAACAGCTGGACGGCGGGGCTGACCGGGTCGCGCACCGGCGGCGCGAACGCCTCGGGCGGCACCGGCAGGCTCACGCGGCGGGTCTCGTCGTCCGACGGCGAAGCCTCGCGCGGCAGCGGCCCGGACGCCTCCAGGATCTCGCGCTCGTTGAGCGCGATCCCGGACGTCGATCCGTCATCCGGCAGGCCGATCGCCTCGGGGACGCCCTCGACGTCCGACGCCGACGAGGCGACGGACACCACCACCGACGTCCCGACCTCCGTGTCCAGCAACGCCGACAGCGCGCCCGTCACGTCGCGCTCCTTGCTGGACGCGCCCAGCGCGCGCAGGCACTCGCCCAGCGCGACGCTCAGCTCGCGCGCGCTGGCGAAGCGGTCCGACGGGCGCTGCGCGGTCGCCTTGCGGACGACGGCGGCGACGGCGGCCGGAATGGTCGGGTCCGTCGCGGCGGGGTCGCAGCAAGCGGCGGTCGTGGCGGCCCGGATGACCTCGGCGTCCGCGCCGTCGAAGGGGCGCCGCCCCACGAGGCACTCGAACAGCATGACGCCGACGGAGTACACGTCGCTGCGGCGGTCCTCGCCCCGGCTCGCGATCCGCTCCGGCGCCGCGTACCGATATTTGCCGACGAACAGACGCCCGGGCTGGGTGCGCGCCGTGGCGCGCGCCGCGCCGAAGTCGATCAGCTTGGCGGAGCCGCTGGTCGAGATGATCACGTTCTCGGGGCTCAGGTCCCGGTGAATGAGCCCCAGCTCGCCGTCAGCGTCCGCCAGCTCGTGCATGTGCTGCAGGGCCTCGCAGACGTCGGACAGAACGTGAAGCACCATCAGCACGGGCAGCCGCCGCCGCGCCGCCAGCATGCGCCGGTGCGCGAGCCGCAAGGTGATGCCCGAGACGTACTCCATCGCGATGAAGTACCGCCCCTCCAGCTGTCCGAAATCCAGCACGTCGACGATGTTCGGGTGACTGAGGCGCGCCGCCAGCGACGCTTCGCTCACGAACATCTCGACCAGCTCCGGGCGCTGGTGCAGATGCGTCAGCATCGTCTTGATGACGATGCGCTTCTCGAAACCCTCCACGCCCTTGATGTTGGCGCGCCACACCTCCGCCATGCCGCCGGTCGCCAGCTTGGATTCGATCTCGTAGCTGCTGAAGCGCGTGCCGGGCACCCACGGAGACGGCACGGCGGGGACCCGGTCCGCCGCCGTGCCGTTCTTCGGGTGTCGGTTCTTGGCCTGCGGAATCGTCGGTTCCGCGTCGTCGTCCACCGCCCCCGGCGTCTGCAGCCTGTCGTCGTCGCTGATTGCCATGCCGGGGGGGTGTTCCGTTCTCAGAGAGCCCGCAAAAAGGCGGCGAGGTCGCTCTTCTGGTCGTCGCTGAGGCCGATCTGGAAGCGGCGGTCGAAGTAGTCGACGGTGTCCTCGATGCGCGCGGCTTGCCCGTCGTGGAAGTACGGCGGACGCGCAGCCAGCCCGCGCAGCGGCGGGGCGCGGAACGTGCCGATCTCGGCCCACTTGTGCGAGCTGTTCGCGCGGCCCAGGTCGCAGACGGTGCGGGTCTCTCCCGTCGTTTTGTTCTTGACCGTCACCAGCGGAAGGAGCGCGTCGCAGTTCGGCTGGTCGGCGGTCCCGACGTCGAACATCCGGACGACCGAGTGTCCGCCGACGTTGGGCGAGTTGTGGCAGGTGCTGCAGGTCGCCGTGACCGCCGGCTGCCCGAGCACGTCGTTGAGGCCGTTGACCCCGGTGACCGTGAACGTCGTGTTGTTGAAGATCTCCTGGCCGCGGTAGATGGCGGCGCGGGCGGCGGCCACGCGGCGGCGATGGTTGCGATCGTTCGCCACCCAGGGCGAGCAGGCCTGCGCGTGGTCGTGGTCGTGGTCCCCGTCCTGCGCGTAGACCGCCCAGGCGTCGAACAGGTTGAACACCTTCGACGAGAACGGCTGCCCCGACGGATCGAGGTTCTGAATGTCGTTGATCCCGATGTGGAACGGCTGGTTCATCAGGTTCGTCGGCCCGCCCGTGGCGCCGTCGCTGTCGAGGCGGCCGGCGGCGGCGTCAATCGACTGCGCGAAGAAGATGCCCAGCTGGAAGTCGTCCTGCGCCTGCACCACGTCCGCGGGGACGGGAGTGGTCGGGTCGCGCTGCTCGTGCAGGTTGGCTGCGCCGCCCACGAGCCCCGAGAGGCTGGTGCGGACCAGGCCGGGACCGGCGGTCCACGTCACGCTGGAGACCAGGGCCTCGTTGGCCGTGGGCGTCGGCCTCCGGAAATTCAGGAAGGCCGCCGTCGTCGAGAAGCCCGACGGGTCGCTCACGGCCGTGACGTCGTATTCGCTGGTCGCCGGGTTCGTTCGGGTGAAACGGGTCAGGCCGCGCGCGAGCACCGTCGGCGCGAAGTCCACGAGGCGCTGAAAGAACGTTGTGAGGTCGGCGTCCGGACGCGCCCCCTCGTCGTGCGGCAAGAACAGCGGGTCGTGGCCGCCGGTGGTGATGAACGCCGTCGTCGCCCCGAGCGGTGTCAGCGTCCATCCTTGATTGGCCGAGTGGCAGGTCTCGCAGGTGCGGTCGTTGGTTCCCAGCCGCTGGAAGAAGGAGGTGCTGCGATCGATCGTCCCCGTCGTCGTGACCGTCTCGGCCACGCCTCCGGGGTTCACGGCTGCCGCGAGCGCCGATTCGCTCACGACGGTTGCATTCCCCGCCGAGTCCCCCGTACCTCCGCAGCCAACCAGCACCAGCATCAAGCCGCTCGACGACACAATAAGCCGTTTACCCATCGAATTCCTCCGTTGGCAAAGCCCGCAATGTGCGGAGGAACACTGTATCGCAATTCCGGAAATGCGATCAACGGCTGAGATATCCGTAATTGGTAACACTCGGCAACCGCCGTACACGTCGGTTGCAAACGTTCATTGTCGGTCGACGGTTTCGCCGCGCGGATACAAGCTGGGCGGGAAACGGCCTTCGATGCCGCCAGATTGGTACTCGATGAAGTAAATCAACGACCAGATCTGCTCGTTGGCCAGCTTCCCGCGCCAGGCGGGCATCTTCCAGCGGTTGCCTTCCCGCTCGATCTTGCCGTTCGCGATGGTGCGGAAGATCTCGGCGTACGGGCGGCGGATCCCGAAGAAGAGCCCCTCTCCGCGCCCCCAGTTCGCCGCCGGTCCGGGCATCTTCACGACGTCTTCCATGCGGCGGCGTCCGCCGTGGCATTCGTTGCAGAAGGTGCTCCAGATGTGGATCGTCTCGACGGCGGTCTGCTCGTCCCAGAAGCCGCTAGGCGCCGTCTTCTCGCCGATCTCCGCGTCGCGATCGCGGGCCGCCGCCTCGGGAACCTTGAGGTAGCTGCCGCGAAACGGCCACCACAGATCGCCGACGTGCACCTGGCTGGCGTCGGCCGCCTCGGTCTTGCGCGCGGGAGCCGGATCGCGCGACAGCACGAACGCGGTATCCGGCGCCGCGGCCGGCTCGATGGTCTTCTCCGTCGTGTTCGTCGAGGCGCACCCGGTCACCCCGACCAGGAGGGCGGTCATGGCGGCGAGCGGGCCGCCGAACGTTTTGGACTTCACTCGTAGGACCCGTACGACTGGCCGGCCTTGTTCTTGTGGGCGCCGCTCTTGGGCTCCAGCTTCAGGCTCAGCTCGGCGGGCTTGTCGGCGCCGACCTCCACCCAATCCGTGGCGGGGCTGGCGCCCGGAGCCCAGGCCACGACCTTGCGGCGTCCGGCCGGGACGCCGGCGATCTCGAACGTTCCGTCCGGCTTCACCTTGGCGAAGTAGCGGTTCGGAACGACCAGCACGCGCGCGGCCATGTCCGGGTGAATGTTGCAGTAGACGTCGACGGGACCAGGCTCCATGAACGTGTGCGACTTGGCTTCGCTGCCCGCGTTGTAGAGCCCCAGGTCGAACGAGTTCCCGGCGCTGAGCGAGAACACGTTGTGATAGATGTTGTCGTTGTTCGGGAACGAGATGGTCGTGCCGCGCTGGATGACCGCCCAGCCGGGCAGGAACTTCTTGCCGCTCTGCTGAATGACCTTGTGCTCGCCTTTCACCGGCGGCGCCATCACGTTCTCGACGTAGACGTAAGCCACCGGCTCGCCCGCCGGGACGGCGACCTTCCCGTGGATGACGCCGGCCGAGCCTTCGCTCACCGAGGCGTGACGGGGAGCCGCGCTGGCGACCGACTCACGGCGCGCCGCCGCCGGGGCGGCGCTGGCAGACGCGGAACGCGAGGGGGCCGGTGCCGGGTCGCTCTTGGCGGGCGCCGAGTACTCGGCCTCGGGGATGCTCGGCAGGTTCTTCAACGCGCGGGTCATCACCGCCGCCCGCTGGCGATCCAGCTCGGCAGCCTCGGAGATGGCCGAACGCAGCGCCTGCATCTGCGCCTGCAGCTGACGCACCTCGCGCCGCAAATCCTCTACGTCGGAGGCCTCCGCTCCCAGCGCGATGCGCGGAAGCGCGAATGAGACGGCGATGAGGCCGGCAAGCCTCGTTCGAGACCACGTCGAGTTGCTCACGAATTCCCTCCGTTCGTTCGTCGTGAATTGACCAGCCCAAACAACAACAGCAGGCCCCCCAGCGGGACCGAGGACCAGAGCAGCAGCGTCAGCGTCCGCGCGCGCTCCACGACGCGGCGGCGGGGCACGACCCAGGCCAGGCGTGCAGCGGTGGCGCCTTCGCCGGCGCGACCGATCTTCACGCGGTAAACACCTCCGCCCGTGGCCAGGTCGCCCAGGCCGTCAGCCATGCGGGCGGCGCCCCGCACGGCCTCTTCATACCGCGCGTCCGACGAGCTGGACGCGGCGACGCGGTCGCCGATGAAGACGGCGCCGGCCACGCCCAGCGCAGTCTCGACGGTGGCCAGCTGGGTCTTGGCCAGCGGCAAACCCTTGACCAGCAGCGCCGGCGTCTCGCTGCCCGACCGGATCGGCGCGAGCCCGATGACCTGGACCTGATCGGGCAGCGTCCAGATGTCGGACGTGGGCCGCTCGAACGCGGCCCGCACCGCCGTCGACGCGCTCAGGTCGACCTCGCGCAGGCTGACGGCGCCGGTGACCGCCTGCACCTTGCCGCTGGCATCCAGCACGGCCAGCAGCGTGGCGCCCGACGACTTGCGCAGATCTTCCAGGACGTCCTGCACGGTCGCCTGGTCGAACTTGGGCGCCAGCACGGTGGCCCGGATGCGGTTGTCGTCGGCCAGCACCTTGACCTCCGACACCAGCTGCTCTCGCTGGCGGTTCACCAGCTCCTCCAGCGTGCGCGAGGCCTGGGCCAGGGCCTCGTCGTCCTGATTGGACAGGACGCGCTCCAGCTCTGCGTTGGCGAGCCAGGCGGCGGCGCCGAGCGCGCCGAACGCCAGCACGGCGGCTACCGTCGCCACCACGCCGCCGGCAGACCGCGGGCGCGGCGCGGGGACCGGCGCCGAGGCGGTCACGACTTCCAATCGAGTCCGCTTGGTGTTCGTCATTTGTCGCTCCTCGCTGGGGCAGGCTCGAGAGTGAAAGACACTGTCTGGGGAGGACCCGCCGTGGGGGTCGCGTCGCGCGAGACCGGCCGGTACCCTTCGCCGGCGATGCGCAGCTTCAACGTGCGTCCCACCGGAAGGCCGCTGATGGTGGCGGGCGTCTTGAGCCCGGTCGGGCGGCCGTCGACGAAGATGGACGCCCCCTCGGGCTGGCTGTGCACCTCCAGCGTGGCGGTCGTTTGAACCGCGGGGGCCGCCGTCGACGCGCCGCCGGGTCCCTGGCCGCGCATCACGAACATCCCCGCCGCGCCCAGGCCGGCCAGCACCACCAGGGACAGCGCGATGCGCGCCGGCGCCTTCGAGCGGGGTCGCGGCGCCTGCGGCTGAAGCGGCAGCGGAACCAGAAGGGGCACCGGCTGCGGCAGCGGACGTTCCGCCGTGGGCGCGCCCTGGTCGACGACGCTCACCGGGCGCGTCGAGGCGTTCTCGTCGTACGGCATCGGCTCGGGAACGCTGCCGCCGGGCAGGGGCGCGTCGAAGCTGGTCGACCAGAGCGCCCGCGGCTGGCTCACCGCGCGGTTGGACGAACCCTCGAGACTGCGCACCGGCGGCTTCGCGCTCTCCAGCGCGTTGAGACGCTGCAGCGCCCCCTCGGCGTTGTCGCCCTGGCTGATGGACTTCTTCAGCGCGGCGCGCTCGGCGCCGAACAGCGACTCGATCCACTGGCCGACGGTCTTGGTCGTGGGGCGGTTGTTGCGGCTGAGGAGGAAGCGGTCCAGGTCCTCCGACATCTCGGCGGCGCTCTGATAGCGCTGCGCCGGATCCCGCGCGAGCGCCCGCAACGCGATCTGGTCCAGCGCCGCCGGCACCTCGGGGCGCAGCACGCTGGGCGGGTCGACGGGGCGCGAGCGAACGGCGCCGATCGTCTCCGGGTCGGTCGCGCCGTCGAAGAGACGCATGCCCGTGAGGCACTCCCACAGGACGATGCCCAGGCAGAACACGTCGGTGCGGCGATCGATGCGCCCGCTCTCCAGCTGCTCCGGCGCGCAGTAACCGTACTTGCCCTTGAAGACGCCGGGCACGCTCTTCGGCCCGGCGGGGTTCCTCACCATGCCGAAGTCGAGCAACTTCACGACGCCGTGGTAGGTGACGAAGATGTTGCGCGGGCTGACGTCGCGGTGGACCAGCCCGATGAGGCGCCCCTGCCCGTCGCGCGCGTCGTGCGCGTACTGCAGCCCCTGCGCCGCCTGCTGGGCCAGCAACGCGGCGATCTCGATCGGGAGCGCCTGCGCGCCCTGGCAGCGGCCGGCGACGGCGGAGAGGTCCTCGCCGGGCAGGTACTCCATGCTGATGAAGTACTTCCCCTCGACCTCGCCCAGCTCGTAGGTGGCGACGATGTTGGGGTGCTCGAGGCGGGCGGCGATGCGCGCTTCGTTGAGGAACATGTCGCGCAGCCGCGCGCTGTCCGCCAGGTGCGGAAGGATCCGCTTCAGCGCGACGATCTTGACGAAGCCCTGCACGCCTCGCCGCTCGGCGATGTAGAGGCGGCCCATGCCGCCCTGCCCGAGCAAACCCAGGAGTCGATAGCGACCAAAGGTTTCTTGCATCTGAGCCGGGGAGTCAGGCGACGCGTCCGCGCTGTACCGCTGTCCGATCACGCGGACTCTCCCTTCGTCACTATAGGCCAGTTGATTGAGACGTTTAAAGTCAGCGGCTACGAGACGTTATGCCGCTGACACTTGGTTTGATTGGCAATGACCTGACGCGAAAACCAATGGTTCAGCTACACAAAACGGTACCGACTCGTAACCGTTTTTGAAATCGATCGCGCTGGTGCCGCTGTGGGCGAATCGCCTCTCACCCGATAAAACAAGGGCCTTCAGAGAGCCCGTACCGGAACACGTCGCGCGCGCGGGCCACTTTTGAAATCGGACTCACTCTCGGCGAACCGTTTGTCAGCACACCAATCATCGTTGGAATAGTCATGGCTCGTACGGTTGCCAGCGCGAAGCAATTGCGCCGGCAATCCGCGGAGATGCAGCACTCAAGCTAACGAAATTTCCGTCGAACCAACCGGGCTCGTGAGGCCTTCGACTCTCAACACCTCGAGACGGACCCGCACCGGATCCATTGCGGCGCCTCAGACAGGTCGCGAGCGCGACGCCGATCGCGAGAAGGTGGTGCTGGCGATCGCGCGGTCGCACGAGGGGCGCCACGAGGAAGCGATTCGCCTTCTCTCGGAGATCGCGCGCCGCCGTCCCAACGACGCCTCGATCCGGTCGGACCTGGCGATGGCGCTTCTCGCCGGCGGCTATCTCGAGGAGGCCACCGACGGCTTCCTCGAGGCGCTGCGGCTGGATCCGAAGTCGGCGCAGGCGCAATGCGGGCTGGGCCTGGCGCACCAGCAGCTGCAGCGCTGGCGCGAGGCCGCGGAGGCCTTCCGCATGACCGAGAAGCTGGCGCCCCAGCAGCCGGCCGGCCCCTTCAACCTGGGCCTGGTCCTGCAGGCGCTGGGCGAGCACGAAGAGGCCCGCCGCGCGTTGCTGCGCGCGGCGGCGCTGGCGCCGGGCGACCCCGAGATCGCCGAGGCGCTCGCCGCGCTGCCCACCCGCGCCGCGCGGCCGGACTCCGAATCGGGCGCTGCCCGCTTCACCGGCGACCTCGGCACGTTCGGGCTGCCGGAGGTCCTGGAGTTGATGCGCGCGCAGCGAAAGACCGGCGCGCTGGTCATCTCCTCGCGCCAGGGCGTGGGCACCGTCCGCCTCGTGCAGGGGCGAGTGACCAGCGCCTCTGCGCCCGGCTCTCCGCGCCTGGCCGACGCACCGGCGAGCCACGAGGCCGCGTTCCGGCAAATCCTCGACGGGCTCGCGCCGATGCTGAGCTGGCGCGAGGGCGCGTTTTCATTCCACCCGGGCGGCCCGCCGACCGCTCCGGTCGTCTCGTTCGATATCCAACAGGTGGTGATGGAGCTCTTTCGGATGACCGACGAGCGCTCCACCCGCCGTTCGTCAACCTGACCAGGAGGATCGATGATCGCACAACGAGAGCCAACCCGGCGCCCAGGAGGCCATCGCTTCGCGCACCGGCTTTGGTCGTGGCCGCTCTTCGCGGCCCTCTCGCTGCTGGCGCGGGGGGCGCTTGCGCAGGAAGAGAAGCCGCAGGCGCCGTCGCTGCCCGAGGCGTCCGAGGACGGCACCGCGCCCGAGCTGCCCGACGAGGTCACGCCCGACGATCGCATCGCCGAGCTCACGGAGCGCATTCAACGCGACGAGGAGGAGCGGCACAAGGCGCCCGCGCTGACCTGGAACGGCTACGTCGACTTCGGCTACTTCGCGCCCATCGGCAACGGCGGCGCGGGATGGATCCGCGACAACGCCAACGTCGCGTTCCCGCAGTACAGCCAGTATTCGTGGGTCTTCCTGGGTGACATCCTGGGGACGCCCGTCAACACGCGCGGCGAGGTCGCCTCGCTGGGGAATACCCCGGGCCTGACCCGGTTCGACAGCGTCGACTCGGCCGGCGCGGGCGGGTTCATCGTCAACGAGATCAACCTGCGCCCCCGCTACCAGCTGGCGGACAACGCCATCCTGCGCGCCAGCATCAACTTCATCCCGCGCACGGGATCGAACTTCGAGATCGGCGACTTCATCGACGCCGACCAGGCGGAGCTCGAGTACATGCCGACCTCCGACGGCAAGACCTCGATCTTCATCGGCAAGACTATGCCGGTCTTCGGCATCGAGTACAAAGAGCACCGCTCGGATCAGCGCTTCGGCATCACGCCCTCGCTGGTCGGCCGCTACACCGACGGTCCGCAGCTGGGCATCAAGGTCCGCAGCAAGCTGCTCAACGACTGGCTGATCCTGGCCGGCGCCGTCAGCAACGGCTCGTCGACGACCGAGCAGTTCCACTTCTACAGCGAGATCGACCAGAACTGGGGCAAGACCCTCAGCGGCCGCGCGGCGATCGCCATCCCCGTGGGCATGCTGCTGCACAACCAGGACAAGCTGGAGATCGGCTTCTCCGGCGAGTGGGGCCCGCAGGACCGCGCCACCGACGACAGCGGCAAGATCTGGTTCGAGGGGATCGACCTCCAGTACCTGAACGCCAACTTCACGCTGAAGGCGCAGGTGATGCGGGGCCGCGCGCCCGGCAAGCCCGACGCCAGCGCGGG
>CAZPUH010000636.1:0-44815 GCA_964589215.1 uncultured Myxococcales bacterium
GCAGCCGCGAGAGCAGATCGTTCGGATAGCCGTAGCGCGGGTAGATCAGCTCCGGACGGATGGCCAGCAGGGCCGCCCGCGACACCACCGTGTAGCCGCACTGCGAATCACGCAGGCCGCGGTAGCCCGTCGCGGCGCCTGTCAACCAGGAGAGCGCGAGGCTACCCCCCAGACGGACCGGCGGAATGTCGCGCCAGCCACCGGGCCACGCCAACCGGTTGCCTTTCGCATAGTCCGCGCGTCCCGACACCACAGGCTCCAGCAACCGCGGCAAATCGGCCGGATCCATCTGCCCGTCACCGGCCATGACCGCGATGACGTCTGAGCCAAGCTCCAGCGCTCGCGCGTATCCCGTCGAGATTGCGGCCCCCACGCCGCGGTTGCATGGATGGACCAGCACCTCGATCGCCGACGGGTCGAGCTGCGCTCGCGTTGCTGCCGCTTGTCGGGCTGCTTCGGCGGTACCATCCCGACTTCCGTCGTCGACGATGATCGCGCTGTCGATCAGCCGAGGCAACCGACTGATCGTGTCGCCGATCTTGTCCGACTCATTGAAGGCGGGAACGACGACTGCGACGGAAGGGCGCGAGGCCACGGTGCGCGAGCATCGACCCCGCGCACACCGGCGTCAACCTCGATTGACAGGCCCGAAGGTGGCTCCTAGGGTAGCCGCCGTGAGCGTCGCATCGGACCAATCTTCGACGCGGGGTAACCCGGCGGACCACGAGCTGCGCCAGCGCCGCAAGGTGGCATCGCAGCTCAGCATGGGCGCGAGCGACTCGTCGATCTATGCGGCCATCGACGAGCGCCTGCGGCTCATTCGCGCGGAGGGAGACCTGCTGGACTTCGGCGCGGGCACCGGGCAGCTGACACGGCTGCTCCACGACTCGGGCCGGTTTCGCTCGGTGACCGGTGCGGATCTCTATCCGCGAAGTTCCGAGCTGCCCGCCGACGTCAAATGGATCGAGGGAGACCTGAACGAGAGGTTGCCGGCGCCACCCGGGACGTTCGACACAATCGTCGCCGCCGAGGTCATCGAGCATCTGGAAAACCCACGCTCGATCGGCCGTGAGCTCTTCCGGCTACTGCGTCCGGGCGGTGCCGTGGTTCTGTCCACACCAAACAACGAGAGCCTGCGGTCACTCGCGGCGCTGGTGGTACGCGGCCACTTCGTCGCGTTCGGGGACACGTCCTATCCGGCGCACATCACCGCGCTCACGCGACTGGACCTGGTGCGCGTGCTGACGGAGGCCGGGTTCACCGACGTCCAGGTTTCGTTCACGGAGCAGGGCGGCCTTCCGGGGCTGCCGTCGCGGACCTGGCAATCCCTGCTCGGGCGGTTCGCGCGAGGGGTCAGGTTCAGCGACAACGTCGTCGTGAATGCGCGGAAGCCCTCCGGTGGCGCGTGATTGACCGCGCGAAGGCGTCGCGGCTCGGCCGGCTGCGAACGCTGCTGGACCAGAACCGGCCCAGCCGCAAACCGCAGCTCTGGGAGGATTTCCCGCTCTCCTTCAGGCGGCGACTGGCCTTCGAGACGCGAACGCGGCTGGACCCAGGGTGGTTGGAGCGCCCCGTCACCGTCACGTTGTCCCGCGTGGGACTGGACGGCGGCGACCATCGGCCACTGCGGGTCCAGATCCAGCCGCGCGAGATGGTCAGCCAGGCGATGTTCCTGTACGGCGTCTTCGAGATCTCGGAGACGCGCCTGGTCCAGGCGTTCTTGCGCCCAGGGATGACGTTCGTCGACGTCGGAGCGAACCTCGGGTACTACACGCTCATCGCCGCTCGACTGGTCGGACCGTCGGGCCGTGTGCATGCGTTCGAGCCGAACGCGCGGATGCGCGCCGCTCTCGAGCACAACATCGCGCTGAATTCGCTCCCCAACGTCGAGGTTCACGACCAGGCTGTTTCGGATGTGGTCGGAGAGATCTCGTTCTACGAGAGCTCGTGGGAAGCCAACCAGGGAATCTCGTCGATCTACCCGGGGAGCGCGCGGTCGACGGAGGTTCGGGTCAGCAGCACGACGCTGGACAGGTTGGTGTCGGAAGGGGATGGCCGGCGTATCGACCTCGTCAAGATGGACATCGAAGGCGCGGAGCACCTCGCCATCGCGGGTGGGCGGGCGCTGTTTTCAGCATCCGACGCGCCGGGCCTGATCTTCGAAGCCGCCGACGTCACGCAGATGGAGCCGCTGGTTCAGTCGCTGGGGTACCACGTGCGCCGCATTCAGTACACCCTGGATCAGGGGCTGCAGCTGGTCGAAACGGCGGAGCCCGATCAGGGGCTATTTTCGGCGTACGAAGCGCCGAATTACTTTGCCTCCAAGGATCCAGGGGTATTCGGCCAACTCCTCGAACGCGCCAACGCGAATCGGTCGCCTCTGCTGCGGCTGCTGGGGCGGGTCTAACGCCCAGCCCCTCGGTCAATCGTTCGAATCGGTCGTGGGCTCGGGAGAGGTGTCTTCCTCGTCCTCCGTGCCGCTCTTCGAAGGTGCCGGCCGGCGGTGCCGGTGCACGGGTTTGGGGGCCGGCGCGGCCGCCGCCGCCGATGCGTCGACGGCCGGCACTCCGGTCGGACTCAAGGAGATGGAGATCGGATCGTTGCCGGTGATGGTCTGTTCGAAGTTTTCGTATCCGGGCTTCTCCAACCGGATTCGCATGGAGCTGGAGCCGACCAGCTCGATGGGCAGGGTCACGGGCGTCGCGCCCATCAAGGCGTTGTTGTCGACCCGATAGATGTTCGCGCCGGACGGCTCGGATTTCACGTAGACGAAGAACCGCCGTGAGGGCGCCGCCTCAGTCGGCGTCATTTGCCCCAGCAGTTTGCGGCCGTAGACCTTCCAGCCGGCGGCGCCCGCCCCGGCCAGAAGCAACAGCGTCACGAACACGCCGAGCGATCGCGACTTGGGTCTGAGCGCGGGGTCGGCGGACGGGCCCAGCGGCGCTGGCCCGGCGGCCGACGACGTGTAGGAGGTCGGCGCGAACGACGCGGACCGCTGCGGTGCGCTGCCCGTTCCCGTGTGCCCCTGCAAAGTCGTGTGCGGGGCCGTCGGCCGGGAGCCCCCGGCCTCGGTCGGGAAAAGATCGTAGAGCAGCTGCGCCAGGTGCGTTGGCTGAAACCGGGCGGCGTGGACGATGTCGTCGAGGGCGTTCGCCATGTCGGCCGCGTCCGACCAGCGGTCGGCGGGGTTGCGCGCCAGCGCCTTCAAGACGATGGCGTCCAGGGCGGGCGGCACGGCCGGGTTCTGCAGCGACGGGCGCGGCACCTCACAGCGGCGCACGCGCTCGATCGTCTGGACGTCGTTGCTCCCCTTGAAGAGCCGCCGCCCCGTCAGGACCTCGTGCAGGACGATGCCGCAGGCGAAGATGTCGCTGCGGTTGTCGACGTTCTCGCCCTCCGTTTGTTCGGGTGCCATGTAGGCGTACTTGCCTTTCATGGTGCCGTTCTTGGTCGTCTCGGGCGCGTCGCCCAGGGCCTTGGCGATGCCGAAGTCGAGCAGCTTGACGGCCCCCTCGTACGACAGCATCACGTTGGACGGCGAGATGTCCCGGTGAACCATCCCCAACGGCTGGCCGCTGTCGTCGGTCAGGCTGTGCGCGTAGGCCAGCCCGCGACAGGCCTCGCGCCCGATGTAGGCGACCAGCTCGGGGCGGGGGGGGCCCATCGTCTTCCAGATGGCGCGCATCGTCTCGGACAGGTCGTGTCCGCGGATGTACTCCATCGAGATGAAGTACTCCCCCTCGACCGCTCCCAGCTCGAAGATGTGGACGATGTTCGGGTGCGCGAGGCGCGCCGAGAGCTTCGCCTCCTCGACGAACATCTTGATGAACGTCGGGTCGCTGGAGAGATGCGGCAGGATCCGTTTGACGACGAACGTGCGCTCGAAGCCGGCGGGCCCCTGGATGCGCGCCTTGTACACCTCCGCCATACCGCCCCGGCCGATGAGCTCGAAGAGCGTGTACTTGCCGAACTGAATCGGCTCGCTGAGTTGGGCGGTTGCCAAGACAGACCTGACGGGGAAATGCGCCGAACGCGCCCGCTTCCCGGGAGCCTTATGATAGCGATCCTGGGGCTTCGCCGCAAATGGCCACACATCGACAGACGGATCCCGGAAGCGGCGGCAGGCCGCCGTCTCCGCTCCCCGCGACCGTGATCCTGGTTGGCGGGATAGACCCGGGAGGCGGGGCGGGGCTTCTTCGTGACGTCGCGACGGCGAAGGCCCTGGGGGCCGATCCGTACGCTGTCGGAACGGCCTGGACTGAACAAGGGGACGGCATCCACAGGATCGAGGCTCGGGCGCCGGCGGGTGTGGCGGAGGCGCTGACCTGGGCAGTCGTCCACCTGCAGCCCGCCGCGGTCAAGATCGGCATGGCGGTCTCGCCGGACACCGCGGCGGCGATCGAGACCGGACTTGCCGGGTTTCGCGGGCCAGTGGTCGTCGATCCCGTGCTGTCGACCAGCCGTGGCGGGCCGTTGTGGAGTGCCGACCCCCGGGCGCTGCTGCCCCTGTGCAGGCGGGCGACACTCGTGACCCCCAACGCATCGGAGGCAGCGGCGCTGACCGGCCGCCGGGTCGAGAACATCCGGGAGGCCGAAGCGGCGGCGCGCGCATTGGTCGAGCGTGACGGCCTCGCGGCGGTGCTGGTCAAGGGCGGGCACCTGGCGTCGGAAGGACCCCACGTCACGGACGTTCTGGTGACGGCCTCGAGCGCGGGGCGCTTTGACCACCGCCGGGCGTCGGGGCCAATCCCCCGGGGGACGGGCTGCGCGCTGGCGACAGCCACGGCTGTCGGCCTCGGACGTGGTCAGTCGCTGGCGCCGGCCATCGAGCGCGCCGGCACCTGGCTGGCGGACGCGATCGGGGCCGCTCGCCGCGTGGGCGGCGAATGGCACCTGGCGGGCTGATGACGAAGCTAGGGGACCAGCTCGAGCCGGATCATGGGGGTCCGCTTGGTGGGCAGGAGCCCCATGGGGTTCGTGGGGTCGTTGTCGCGCACGAACGCCTGGCCGGACACCACGCTGCTGGCCCAGATGCTGGGCGTGCCGTCGAGGCGGTGCACGCCGACCCAGACGATCCCCTTCAGCGGCTTGACGTCGACCAGGTCCTCGACGACCCAGCGGCCGTCGCGGCCGTCCGAGAGGTCGTCCTTGGCTAGCTCGCGGATGAGGGTCCGAATGGTGCTGCCGGGGGTCTCGAGGGGCGTACTGTCGTAGATGTTGATCTCCAGCTTGCCTGGCGCTTCCGCCTGGAACCGCAGCCGCAGCGGCTTGTGCTCGCCGTCGGGCAGCTGGAACCGGACCACGCTCTCGTAGGTGTCGCTGGGAAACGCCAGCGAGCCGCTGGCGCGGGCGTCGTCGTAGGCCATCACCAGCTCGCGGCTGGGTGCCGTCACCGCGGCCGTCGATGCGCAGGCCAGGCTCACCACGGCGACGAGCAGGAGCGCGGTCGGCGGAGAACCCGGGCGTGGCATCGCCTTCAGCATCGGCAGATGACGCGGGTTCCTGAAAAACCGTCCCGTTGCCGTCGCTGGACCCGCCAGGGGACGCTTTACGACCACGGGCGCTGGTGGCTAGAGTCCCGGGCCAATGACGGCGACCGTGGGAGTAGCTTTGATTGGCGCCGGCCCGTGGGGGGTGACGCTGGGCAGGGCAGCCGCCCGGCTGCTGAACGTCGACCTGCGCTGGATCTGCGAGCTGGACCCGCAACGCCGGCAGCAGGCAGCCCAGCTGGCCCCCGCGGCGCGCCTGACCGCCAGCCTCGATGAAGCCCTCGCCGATCCGGCGGTCGACGCGGCGCTGGTGGCGGTGGACTCACCCCGGCACCACGCCGTCGGCCGGCGCGTGCTGGAGGCCAATCGGCACCTGCTCGTCGAAAAGCCGATGGCGATGACCGTCGCGCACGCGGCCGAGCTGAGCACGCTGGCGATGGCCCGCGAGCGGGTCCTCTCCGTGGGACACCTGCTCTTGCACCACCCGGCGGTTCGGCGGGCGCGGGCGCTGCTGGACGCGGGCGAGCTCGGGCAGGCGCTCTGGCTGGAATCGACGCGCCTCGCGACGGCACCCGCCCGGTCTGGGGGCGGTGCCTGGTGGACGCTCGCGCCACACGACGTGTCGCTGGCCTTGCACTTTTTCGGAGGGCTTCCGGCCCAGATCACGGCGACCGGGGTCGGCGACGTCGACCGGCTCGAGGAGACGGTCGTCTGGGCGACGCTGCGGTTCGCGGACGGGGCGCTGGCGCACATCCACGTCGCGCGGCGCGCATCGGAGAAACGCCGCGGGTTCCAGGTGGTCGGCTCCCGTCGAGCGCTGAGCTTCGACGAGCTGGGCGGCGACGGAAACCTGCGCCTGCACGACCCGGGCGACGACGGCGCACGGGCGCACGTGATCCGCGTCGAGCAGGACGACCCGTTGTCCGCGCAGTGCCGGCACTTCGTGACCGGCGTCGTTCGCGGCGACGTCAGCGCGGGCAACGCCGCCCATGCCCTCGCCGTCGTGCGGGTCCTGGAGGCGGGCGCGCGGTCGATTCGCGAAGGCGGAGCCCCCGTGGCAATCGCGTGAGGGGCTCGGCGGCCACCCGATACGTCAAGCACCCCACCGCCGTCGTCGACCGCGGCGCGCAGATCGGCGAGGGGACGCGGATCTGGCATTTCTGCCACGTCATGAAAGGGGCGCGTATCGGCCCGAACTGCGTCCTGGGACAGAACGTGTTCGTGGCGGCGACCGCCGTCATCGGCGCGGGCTGCCGGATCCAGAACAACGTCTCGATCTACGACGGCGTCGTGCTCGAGGACGGCGTGTTCGTCGGTCCTTCGGCGGTCTTCACGAACGTGCGGACGCCGCGCGCATTCGTCGATCGCCGCTCCGCCTTCGAAGAAACGCGGGTCGGTCGCGGGGCCACGATCGGCGCCAACGCGACCATCGTCTGCGGCGCGACGGTCGGCGAGCTGGCCTTCGTCGCCGCCGGCGCCGTGGTCACGCGTGACGTCGCGCCTCGGACCCTGGTCAGCGGCGTCCCCGCCCGCCGCCGTGGCCGCATCTGCGCCTGCGGCGCGACGATCGGATCAGCGAAAGAAGTCGCACAGTGCCCCTGTGACGAGGGACAGTTGCTCGGCCGTCAGCTCCGGAAAAATCGGCAGCGCCAGTGAATCGCGGGCGGCCTGCTCCGCGTTCGGGAAATCGCCCGGCTGATGCCCGAGAAACGCCAGCGCCGGCTGAAGGTGCAGCGGGACAGGGTAGTGCACGGCCGTCTCGACGCCGCGCCCGCGCAGGTGCTCGGCAACCTGGTCGCGCCGGCCCGCTGCCACCCGGATGACGAACTGGTTCCAGACACACCCGTCGTCCGCAGGGGGCAGCCCGATCGGCAACCCTGCGAGGGCCTCCCGATACGCGGCCGCAACCCGCCGGCGACCGTCCGTCCACTGAGCCAGCAGGGGCAGCTTCACGCGCAGGAGGGCGGCCTGGAGCTCGTCGAGGCGAAAATTGCCGCCCAGCTCGACATGGTGGTGTTTCCTGTCGGAGCCGTGGTTGCGCAGCCGCCGCACGCGGGCCGCCACACCGGCGTCGTCGGTCAAGACCATCCCGCCGTCGCCGAACCCGCCCAGGTTCTTGGCGGGAAAGAACGAGATCGCCGCGCCCACACCGCCTGCACCGACGGGAATGCCGGCGCCGCTGCCTGCCGCGCGCGCGCCGATCGCTTGGGCGGCGTCCTCGATCAGCACACCCTCCTCGGGTAGCGAGAGCCGCGACCAGTCCCCGACGGCCGCCGGCCGACCGAACAGATGGACGGGCAGGATCGCCCGCGTGCGCGGCCCGATCCGCTCCGCGGCGCGCCGCGGGTCCAGGTTCAGCGTTTCGGGGTGGACGTCGGCGAACACGGGGCGCGCGCCGGCCCGAACGATCGCCTCCACCGTGGCGAAGAACGAGTAGGGCGTGGTGATCACCTCGTCGCCGGGGCCGATGTCCGCTGCCAACAACAGGCAGAGCAGGGCGTCCGTCCCGGACGAAGCACCCACGGCATGGGCCACGCCCAGGGCGGCAGCGGCCTCGTGCTCGAACGCGGACAGCTCGGGGCCCAGCACGAACCGATTCGACGCCAGAACGCGCGCAGCCGCCTCGGACAGGGCGCGTTGCAGCGGCGCGTGCTGCTTCTCGAGGTCGACCAGCGGGACGCGAATCACCGGCCCACAATATCGCGCCTCGCTCGATTGATCCCCCGCGATCTCCGTGGTCTGCTGCGCCGTCGTGTCGAGCTCGAACCCTGAACGCCAGCGGCTGGCGGCTCTGCTGGCAGCGGTGAGCGATCCCGCTGCCGCCGCCGGGCTGGCCGAGACGGACACCGCGCTGGTGGCGGTTGCGCGCCATCACCGGCTGACACCGCTTCTGTGCGTGGCGCAGGGGAACGCCTTACCGCCCACGCTGGCCGCGGCATTCCGGCGTGACCGCCTGTTGACCGCGGCGCGCAGCATGTTGCTGGGTCAAGTCGCAGAAGAATGCGTGCGCAACCTCGCCGCCGCGGGAATCGACACGATCCTGCTGAAGGGACTGGATTACGAGGTGCGCCTTTACGGCGCTCCCGGCACCCGTCCCACTGCGGACGTCGACCTCCTGGTTCCAAACGAGGCACGTCGCGAAGCCTTCGCGATTCTGGACCGGCTGGGTTTCCAGCCCAGGGCCGCCTCGCCCGGGTTCGATGATGCCGACTACCACGAGGTGGCCTGGACGCGGGGGGGAGTCGAAGTGGACCTCCACATGGGGCTCGCGCCTTTCGCCCGGTGCCGCATCGACTACGCAGCCGTGTGGAGGGAAGCGGAGCCGTTCCAGATCGGCGCCGCGGCGACGCGGGTGCTGGCGCGCCGCCACGCGGCCATCTTCCACGGACTGCACATGGCGATCGACCACTTCGCCGTGCCGGCGATTTACCTGCTGGATTTGGCGCGGCTGCTTCCGGCGGCCGCCGACCGGTCGGGGGCGGCGCAGCTCGCGGACGAATGGCGGTGCGGGCGCCCGCTCCGGACGTCGATGGCGCTGGCGGCGGCGCTCCTGCCCGCGTGGGCCGCCGACGACGCGACGCCGTCACCGCTGGCGAAGCGGGTCATCACGATGTACGGCGGAACTGAACCACTGCCACGTCCCGAACAGCTGCTTCGCAAGTTCCTGCACTTCGATGCGGCTGGAGACGCGTTTCGATATCTCGTCGTGCAGTCCAGACGGAACGTTCATGAGCTGCTGGAGGTCCATGTGCGCAGGCGGTCGCCCCGCAGTCGACTGGGGTTGTGAGCGCCGCGGCGCGAGCCGCTCACGCGGCGATGGCGGCAGCCGGCCGGATGACTTCGTCGAGATAGGCGACGAGCTTCGCCGCGGCAACATCGCTGCTGAAGTTCGCGCGTACGCGCTCGCGCCCTTGCGCGCCCATCGACACACGACGCGGCGGATCGTCGATCAGATCGACGATCGCCTTGGCCAGCGCAGGGGGATCGTCGGGAGGGACCAACATGCCCTGCGCCTCGGACTGGATGATCTCGCTCGGTCCGCCGCCCGCGGTGGCGATGACGGGCCGGCTCAACATCATCGCTTCGACGACCACCAGCCCGAACGGCTCTGGCACCCGCGTCGTGTGACAGACGATGTCGCAGGCAGCCATCAAACGCGGAACGTCGTTCCGGAAGCCCGTGAACGTGAGCCGGTCCCCGAGCCCGAAGGCTTCCACGTCACGCTTGAGCCCCTCAAAAAATTCAGGCTCCAGCCCGAAGACCGAGCCACCGACGATGACGAACCGCACGCCCGAGCGTCGTTGCGCGACGAGATGCGCGGCCTTGACGAACACGTCTTGTCCCTTCCACTCCTGAAGGCGGCCGAAGACGCCTACCAGCAACTCCCCCGGGCCGAGGCCGAGCTCGGTGCGGGCAGCAGTGGCTTCTGCCGCCGAGACTTCGCGCACCGGCGTGCCATTGTGAAGCAGCCGACACGGCACTGTCGGTCGAAGCTTTTCGGCTGCATCCCGGGCGGCGCCGGACACGCCGAGAATCATGTCGATCGGCCCCATGAACGCCGCGATGTCCCGCGGGTCGTTTTTCCAGATCGGCGACGGGTAAATCATGTGCGCCATGAAGACGCTCTTCACGCCCGCCAGCCGGGCGACCAGCCCCCCCAGGATCTGCGGGTGGCCACCGTTGCCGATGATCGCCCGGACCCCCCGCTCGCGAACGATCCGGCGCAGGGCGGCCACGATCGGGACAGCTCGCCACGCGTACCGAAGGCGCGGCATTTTCAGCTCGATGACCTCCACGCCGCGCTGCCGGAGCCGCTCGGGGAGGTCGCCGTCACCGAATCCCAGCGTGACCACCAAGCAGCGCCGCCGCAACTCGGGGCTGGCCTCCAGCCAGTTCAGCAACACGACCTCGGCGCCGCCCACTTCGGTGGTCGACTGGAGAAAGAGAACGTCTCGGGTCTCGCTTGAGGGAGCGGACATCCGCATGGCTCCTTATACCGTATACTCGCGGCCCTCGAATGCTTCGTCGCCGTACTCTCAGCGTCGTGATCCCGACCTATCAGAGGCCGACTTGGCTGAGACGAGTCGTGCGCTCACTCCTCGAACAGGACCGACCGCCCGATGAGGTCGTCCCCGTGGCCCGCGACACTGATCGACCGACGCACGAAGTGATAGAGGACCTGCAGCGCGGCGACAGCGGCGTCGCCATTCGACCTCAGCTGGTCTCCGCGCCCGGCTTCCTGCCGCCGGTCGCGAAAGGGCTGAGCACGGCGGTCGGTGACGTCATCGCCGTCGTCGACGACGACGCCGA
Organism: uncultured Myxococcales bacterium; assembly: GCA_964589215.1. Lineage (GTDB taxonomy): Bacteria > Myxococcota_A > Polyangia > Fen-1088 > Fen-1088 > JADGRB01. The sequence continues at coordinate 10,800 of CAZPUH010000636.1, forward strand.
AGTGACGACCGGTTGGGCGCGCGGCCTGCTCTCGCACTACGACGATCCGAAAGTTGGCGCTGTCGGTGGTCGCTGCATCAACTATTCGGCCGATGGCGACGTGTTGGAGGTACCGGAAACCACCCGGGTTGGATACGTCAACCTTCGCGGACAGTTCGTCGGCCGCATGTATCACCGGCCCACCTTCACCACCCCGGTGACCGTCGACTTCTTGATGGGTGGAAACATGAGCTTCCGGGCCGAGGTCGCCAAACGGCTCGAGTTCGACATGGCGCTCAATCACAACGTCGCGCAGGGCTATGAAGTCGACCTGGGGCTGCAGACGCGCCGGATGGGATGGAAGATCATCTTCGACCCTGCGGTCGCCATCCGTCACTACTCGGCGCCTCGGGCGGTGGTCGGGATGCGCTCGACCGAGGGCGACAGCGCTCAGTGGTACGCGTTCAACCACGCACGCGTGGCGCTGCGGCGGCTATCGCCGCTGCACGGTTCTCTCTCCTTCGCCTACGAGCTGGTCGTCGGCGAGCGTCGCGCGCCCGGGTTGCTCCCCATGATGTTCGGTAGCCTCGCCGGGAAATTGGGCTTCGAAATGGCCGCGGCGCCGGCCGCACTCAACGGGCGTCTGCTGGCGGCCCGCAGCGTTCTGCCGGCGTGACCGCGATCCTGGTCAGCCATCCGCACGCGGCAGCCGTGTCGGTCGGCTTCGCCGTGAGCCTCGAGAAGCGCGGCTTGCTCGCGGCGTACACCACCGGAATCGCTCTCGGCGAGGACTCGATGTGGTCACCGCTGGCGCGGAAGCTTGCCACCCGCTGGCCGCTCGCGCGAAATCGAATCCTGACGGACCTTCCCGCCGCACGGCTGCGCGCTCACGGCGTGGTGGAAGGCGCGGTTCGGCTGGGCGTGCGAGCGCTGCGGACCTCGCCAAGGCCGATCAACCTCTACAACGCGCTTTTCACCAGCCACGACCTGGCCGTCGCCATCTCGCCGTGGCCGCGCGAGACGACCGCCATCTACGCCTACGAAGACGGCGCGCTGCGCACGTTCCAGCGGGCGCGCCAGCGCGACGTCGGGCGCATCTGGGACCTGCCCCTCCCGCACCACGCCACGATCGAGGCGACCTTGCGCGCCGAATACGAACGCTGGCCCGGGGCGGCGATCGGCCCCCCTCACCGCGAGCCCGAATGGAAGCGTCGCCGCAAGGACGCGGAGCTGGCGATGGCGACGACCGTCTCCGTCGCGTCGGCGTTCACGAAGAGCTCTCTCGAACGGGCGGGCGTCTCCCAGCCCGTCGTCGTTGCCCCCTATGGGTTTCCCGTCGGGGAGTTCCAGCCGCGAGCCGCCGCACCGAGCGGTCCGTTCCGCGTGCTGTCGGTCGGCTCACACGACTTCCGGAAGGGGACGCCGTACCTGCTGGAGGCGTGGCGGCGGGCGGCGCTGCCGGACGCCGAGCTTCATCTCATCGGCTCACTGCGCCTGTCCAAGCCGTTTCTGGACCGGTACGCGGGCCTGTTCACGCACTGGCCGCACGTCGCGAAGGCCGAGCTGGGGGCCCGGTACGCCGCGGCCGACCTCCTCGCGTTCCCGACGCTGGGAGACGGCTTCGGGCTCGTGATTCAAGAGGCGATGTGCAGCGGCACCCCCGTCCTGACCACGCCCTGCGGCGGGGGCCCGGAGTGCATCACGGACGGCGAGGATGGCTGGATCGTTCCGCCGCGCGACATAGACGCGCTGGTGGCCCGCTTGCGCGAAGCGGCCGCCGATCGCGAGCGTCTGCACGCGATGGGAAAGGCCGCGCGGGCGCGCGCCGAGCGGTTCACCTGGGAAGACGCCGGGGACGGGCTGATCCGGGCCCTCGAGCTCTGACCGTGCGCGTTCTCTACCTGAACCCGTTTTCGCAGGAGGTCAGCGGGCCCGACGAGAGCCTCCGGACCCTCATCGGGCAGCTGATCCCGCGCGGCCTGGAGGCGCACGTCGTGCTTCCGGCGCCGGGACCGCAGGTTCAACGCTATCAGGCGCTGGGCGCCACCGTACACTTCGCGCCGCTCGCGGTTCTGCGACGCGACTTATCGGTCGAATCACTGGCGTTGCCGGCCCGGCTGCTCCGCGCCACCTGGGCGATCCGGGCGCTCGCCCAGCGGATCGGCGCCGAGCTGATCCACACCAACATGGAGGTTTTGCTGGAGGGTGGGCTGGCCGCGCGCACCCTGCGCCTCCCGCATGTCCTTCACTATCGCGGCAACACGCTCGATCGGCCGAAGGCGGTGTTCGACGCGCTGACCGCCATCTGGACGCGCACCTCCGACCGCGTGTTCTGCATCTCGGGCGCCACGGCGGACGTGTTCCGCCGCCGGGGGCACCTCGACAAAGTCGAGGTCGTCTACAACCCCGTCGATCTCGACCGGTTCCGGTCGGCTCCGCGCTCGACGGAGATTCGCGCCGCCCTCGGCGCGGGTCCGATGGACACGCTGATCGGCACGGTCGGCCGCATCCACCCGCGCAAGGACCTGGTCACGTTCGTGAAGGCCGCGGCCCAGGTCGCCGCCCGGGTGCCGTCGTCCCGGTTCGCCATCGTCGGTGCCGCCGACGCCCCCGTCGAGGAGTCCTATCGCCGCGAGCTCGATGAGCTCGTACGAGCGCTCGGGTTGCAAGATCGCGTGGTGTTCGCGGGCGCGCGCCGGGACATTCCAGACGTGATGGCTGCGCTGGACCTGTTCGTGCTCACGTCGCGACACGAAGGGTTTGGACGCGTCGTCGCCGAGGCGATGGCGGCCGAGCGTCCGGTGATCGTCACGGACGAAGGCGCGCCTCCCGAGCTCGTGGAACGTGGCCGGTTCGGCCTGTGCGCGACGCCGGAGAATCCGGACGCCTTCGCCGCGTCGATGCTGGAGCTCCTGGCCGACCCCGCACGTGCCCGATCGCTCGGAGCGGCCGCGGCCGGCGCAGCGACCCGGTTCGATGCGCGTACGGTCGCCGCGCACGTGTGGGACCGGTACCGCGCGCTCGTGCAGGTCAGGTGAACTGGCGCGCCCACTCTTCGAGCGCCGTCAGCGCGAAGAGCTTGCGGCCGATGTCCTCACCGCCCAGATGTCGATCGAGCAGCCGCGCGATGGCAGGCTGCGAGAAGCCGAGCGACGACACCAGGGCCCCCGTCCTCAACCGCTCGCGCACGCCCTCCGCCGCGTCTTCGCGAAACCACCGGTCCACGGGAATCTCGAAGCCGCGCTTCGGCCGCTTCGCGATCCGGGCGCCGAGCTCGGGGGCCAGAAGCTGGCGCATCAGCCGCTTGTCGCGGAGCGGGCCGATCTTCTGTTCGGCCGGCAGACCCAATCCGAACTCGACCAGCGACGGCGAGAGGAACGGCACGCGCACCTCGATGCTGTGCGCCATCGAAATCTTGTCGGCTTTCATCAGCAGGTTGTCGAGCAACATCGTCTGAAAGTCGACGTATTGAAGCGTCTGGACCGGATCCAGGCGCAGATCCTCGGCCTGGCTGAACAGCGATTCGTACCGCTCCGTGGCCAGGTCGGGCCCGTCACCGACAAGCGACGTCCGCTCCTCCGGGTTGAAGATGTCGAACCACGACAGGTAGCGTGTCGGCGTCGGGAGCGGCACCAACTCGGCGAGCTTGGCCATGCGGCGCGCCACGTTGAACACGCCCAGTGACCGGGACGGAAGCAGGGCCGTGATCCCCAGAATGCTGTGGGTGTGGTTCATCAGCACGGGGCGAACGTTGTCGACGATGGGTCCCCAGAAATAGCGGGCGTACCCGCCGAAGACCTCGTCCCCGCCCTCGCCTGAAAGCGCCACCTTCACGTGACGCGAGGTGCCTGCGCACAGATACCAGAGCGGCAGGACGGCGCTGTCGGCCAGCGGCTCTTCCAGCGCGTTGACGATGGGGGCCAGGTCTGAAAGGTTCGCGGGGCCGACGTCGATGCGGATGTTCTCGTTCCCGGCCCGACGGGCTACCGCCGCAGCGAAATGCGTCTCGTCTCCGCGATCGGACGCGGTGAACCCGATCGAAAACGTTTTGGGCGGCGCAGCGTGGTGATTGGCGAACACGGTCAGCGCGCTCGAATCGAGTCCCCCCGACAGGAACAGCCCTGTCGGGACGTCCGCCATCAGGTGCCGGCGCACCGACGCGTTCAGCAGATCGCGCAGGCGTTCGAGCAGCGCATCGCCGTCCGTTTGCTCCAGCTCCGCGGGCCGCAGGCGGTAGAACGTCTCGGCGCGGGTGTCGCCGGTTTGCAGGTCGATCTCCAGCAGCGTCCCGGGAGCCAGCTTGGTGACGGACGCGAAAGCAGTCCCGGGCGAGGGGACGTACCCCATGCGTAGAAAAGACCGCGTGAAGGAGGGATCGACCGAGGGCGCCCCTTCCCCGTCGAACGTCAGCGCGCGAATCTCGGAAGCAAACGAGAGCTGGCGCGCGGTCCTCCGCAGATAGAGCGGCTTGATCCCGAACGCATCCCGCGCCAGGAACACGCGCCGGCGCGCGCGATCGAAGAGCGCGAACGCGAACATCCCCGACAGCCGGCGGCACAGCTCGACGGCGCCCAGCTGCTCGAAACCGTGGACCAGAGCCTCCGTGTCGCTGCTCCCCTTGAAGACGTGGCCGGCGGCCTCGACGCGTGAGCGAACGTCCCGGTGGTTGTAGATCTCGCCGTTGTAGACGATGGCGACCGAGCCATCCTCGTTGTAGAGCGGCTGATGGCCGGTGGGGCTCAGGTCGACGATGGCCAGCCGCCGCATCCCCAGGCCAACGCCGCCCTCGACCAGGAGTCCCTCGTCGTCCGGGCCACGATGGCGGAGGCTTCGAACCATCCGTTGAATTTCGTCCTGCTGGACCGGTCGACCGTCGAACCGCAGGATGCCAGCGATGCCACACATGTCAGGCGGCTCGCGACAGGACGTTGCGATACACGTCCAGAAGTTGGGTGGCTGTCCGATCCCACGTGAACGGGGCGGCGTGATTCAGGCCACGTTCGATCAACGCCGAACGCAGGCGGGCGTCGGTCAGCACGGCGCCGGCATGCCAGGCCAGCGCATCCGTCTCGTCGGCATCGGCGGTGAGGGCCGCGTCACCCACCACTTCATCGAGCGAACCGGCCCGGGAACAGACCACCGGGGTCCCCGAGGCCATCGCCTCCAGCGGAGGCCACCCGAATCCCTCGTAGAGCGACGGAAACAACAGAACGTCCACAGCGTTGTACAGCGCGGGGAGCTCGGTGTCGGGAAGCATTCCCAGTTCGAGGATGTGCGTCGCCAGCCCCAGCCGTTCGGCCAGCTCGCGATCACTTCCGGCGAGGCGGGGGCCGACCCTGACAACGCGCACGTCGATCCCGTCGGTGCGGAGCTTTCGCAGCACGCGCAGGACGCCCGGTAGATTCTTGTAGAAGCCGCGGCCGATCTGAAGCATCAGAGGTCCGTCGCCCATCCCGAGCTGTCTCCGGAGCCGTTGCCCCCGCTCTCGGTCGGGTGAAAAGGCCTGATTCAGGCCGGGGTGGATGACCGTGACCCGGTCGGGGTCCATTCCGACGAAGCTGACCAGATCCCGTTTCGTCTGGCTCGAGTCCGCCACGACCATCGCCGCACGCTTCATGGCCTGGAGCGCGACACGAAAAAGCTGCAGCGCGATCTGAGGCACCGGCATGGAGCCGATTCGCCCCGCAGCGAGTGCGAGCAAGATCACATCGTGACAGGTAACCACGGTCCGCCGAGCATCGAGGTTCGCGACCAGATATCCCTGCCCGTGGTCGACCACGTGCACCACGTCGGCATCCAGCTGGCGAACCAGCCGCGGGTACACGGCGAACCGCCCGATGTAACCGTCCAGCTTGGTCCAGGCGGCGGACCGCGCACGCCAGGCGTCTGGCACGACGCCCGTGGGCCGCACGCGGGTCATTCGGACATGGCGTCGAGCCAGGGCGGCGCCCAGCCGCTCGGCGTAAAGTCGCATGCTGGGCTGCTGCTCGTCGCGATAGTTGTGCAGGAGCGTCACCCGCAGGGCGTTCGGATCGGCCGATCGGTCAGAAATTCCTGTCGTCATTGCGAGCGCCGGCTAGCATATACGCCAGAACGCCACGGCTCGTCGAACATCCCCTATACTGCCGGTCCATCGCATGATTATCCTTGGGTTCAACCTGCACCAGGGCGGCGCCACCGCGACTCCGCTGCCGGCCGGCGCGCGGGTCGCCGACATGAGACGTGAGCTGTCGAATCGTTCTGGCGCTGGGCAGCTGAGCTTCTTCGCGATCGCCTGAATGAAAACCGCCGCAGTCGCCTTCATCCTGTCCATGTTCTGCGGCACGCTGTTGACGCCGCTCGTTCGCCGGCTGGCGTATCGGTTCGGCGTGCTCGATCACGCCCGCTCGTCCCGCAAGATCCACGGCGCCCCGATCCCCCGGTTAGGCGGCATCGCGATCGTCGTATCGTTCTACGTGCCGCTCGTCGGGCTGCTGCTCTTTCACAGCGGCGTCGGTACGTTCTTTTTGGCCGAACGCGAGCACGTGATCGGCCTCTTCGTCGGCGGCCTCGCGATCGCGCTCCTCGGCCTCTACGACGACCTGCGGGGCGCGAACGCGACCAAGAAGTTTCTGGTGCAGTTCGGCGTGGCGTTCCTGCTGTACCGCCTGGGCTTCCGATTCGACGTCCTCGCGAATCCCTTCGGCGAGCCGATCGCCCTGGGCTGGTTGAGCCTGCCTCTCACGCTGCTCTGGGTCGCGGGCGTCATCAACGCGATGAACCTGATCGACGGTCTGGACGGGCTCGCCGGCGGGGTCGCGCTGGTTGCCGTGGTCACCACCTTCCTGGTCTCGTTGCAGCGGGCCCACCCGCTGATGATGCTGTTCTCGGCCGCGCTGGCCGGCTCGATCCTCGGGTTCCTGTTCTACAACTTCAATCCCGCCTCCATCTTCATGGGGGACACAGGGAGCATGTTTCTGGGGTTCGTGCTGGCCGCGACGGCGATGCAGACGAATCAGAAGGCGTCGACGGCCGTCGCCATCGTGATTCCGACGATTGCGCTGGGGCTGCCCATCATGGACACCCTGCTGGCGATCGGACGGCGCGCGTTTCGTGGCCGTCCCCTCTTCCAGCCGGACAAGGAGCACATCCACCACAAGCTCATGGCGCGCGGCTTGTCGCACCGGCAAGCCGTGCTGGTCTTGTACGGCCTGTGCGTACTTCTGGGCTCGGTCGCCCTGGTCCTGACGTACGCGAGTAGCGGCCAGGCCGCCCTGCTCTTGCTCGTCCTTGCCGCCGTGGCGGTCGCGTTCCTGCGCTCCTTGGGCTACGTTCGTCTCGATCGGCTCCCGGCGTCGGCCCTGGACCGCAAGCGCAACCGGGCGGTCCGCGGCGCTCTCCAGCCCCTCGGCCGCCGCCTGAGGCAGCTGGGGACCGCCACCGAGATGTGGCCGGTCGTCGTCGAGGCTGCGACCGTACTGGGTGCGACGTTCGTGAGCCTGCAGGCCGATCTCGCCGGTCCCGCCATGGACGCCGCGAACACCGCCACGCCCTCGATCATCACGCTGTCGCACGGAGCCATCGAGGACGAGTCCGGCCCCCTGTCCCTGTTCCGGTTCCAGCTGTTGATCCCAGGGCCGAAGGGTCGATCGCGGATCCTCGAGCTGGGATGGAACGACGGGCGCCAAGAGATCGACCGCGACACGGAGATCGCGGCCGAGATCTTCTGCGAGCGCCTCGGCGAGGCCTTGGACATGGTGTCCCGCTCGAGCCGCGTGTCGCGGGCCGGAACCACCAAGGCCGCCCCCCCCTCGTAAGTCCCGGGGCGGCGGGTTCAGAACCGCAGAGCGGCCGGCTCGGGATCGGTGAAGGGAACGGTACACCCCTGCAAGCGCAGGTCGTGCGCGAGCAAGATCTTGAGCACGTCTTTGAAGCGGATGGCCGGTCCACGGCCAAGCACCCGCGCCAGCTTGGCGCTGTTGCCGATCAGGGGAACGACCTCGCTGCGGCGCACGAGCGCTGAATCGAGACGCACGTATTTCTGCCAGTCGAGGCCGACCAGCTCGAACGCCGCCGACACGAGGTCGCGGACCGTGTGGCCTTCACCCGTGCCGACCACGAAGTCGTCCGGCGTGTCGTGGTCCAGCATGGCCAGCGACAGCGCCGCATACTCGGGCGCGTACCCCCAGTCACGAACCGTCTCCAGATTCCCCAGCGGCAAGTGCTCGCGCTTGCCGGCGACGATCTCGGCGACGGCCCGGGTGACTTTGCGGAAGACGAACTCGGGCGACCGGCGGCGCGATTCGTTGGTGAAGAAGATGGCGTTGGTCGCGTGCACGCCGTAGTGCTCCCGATAAGCGCGGACCGTGTACAGGGCGAACGCCTTGGCGATGCCGTACGGGTTGAGCGGCCGGATCGGCGCGCTCTCGTCCTGAGGAGAGTGCTCGGCCCCCGCGAACATCTCGCTGGAGCCGGCCTGCAGGAAGCGACACTTCGGTAATGTCCGCCGGATCGCCTCCAGCATGCGGACGACCCCCAACCCCGTGTACTGGGCCGTCAAGATCGGCTGCGTCCACGACGCCGGGATGAAGCTTTGCGCGGCGAAGTTGAAGATGAAATCGGGGCGGACGGCCTCCAGGATCGACATCAGCGAGTACTCGTCCAGGAGATCGCCGGTGATCGGGCGATAGGGCAGATTCACCTGACCGGAGTCGCGCCCCATCGTCGACTGGCGGACCAGCCCCCAGACGGTATCGCCCCGGCGGGAAAGCAGCTCGGCCACGAAGTAGCCGAGCTGTCCCGTGACGCCAGTGACGAGAGCCGTTCTCATCCCGACGTCGGGATCCTAGGTCGTGGCCTTCTGGTCGGGCCCGTTTCCGTAGGTGTATCCGTACCGGTAGTAGTTTCGGTAGTAGTACTCGTAGCCGTAGGCCGGGTTCGAGAAGTCGATCGCGTTCACCACCACGCCGAACAGGCGGGCCTTTGCCGTTGCGAGCTGGCGGCGCGCGTGCATGGCGGCCTCACGCGTGGTCTCGCCGGCCTTGATGACCAGCACGACCCCGTCGGCCAGATTGCCCAGGACGGCCGGATCGGTGACCGCCGACGTCGGCGGCGAGTCGAGAATGATCCGGTCGTACCGTTTGGCCAGATCGGCGAGGACGACGCCAAAACGATCCGTGTGCAGAAGCTCTGACGGATTCGGCGGCACTGGACCGCAGGGCAGCACGTCCAGATTCGGCACGTCGGTTCTCTTGATCGCCTCCTCCAGCGTCGCTTTGCCCACGATGACCGTCGAGATCCCGGTCTGGTTCGGCACACCGAACGACCGGTGAAGGCGTGGCCTGCGCATGTCGGTGTCGACGATGAGCACGCGGCTACCCGCTTCGGCCATCGTCACGCCCAGGTTGATGGCGGTGGTCGTCTTCCCCTCTTGCGGGCTGGGGCTGGTGACGACCATGAGCTTGAGCGGCCGATCCGGCGACATGAACAGGATGTTCGTCCGAATCGACCGGCAGCACTCGGCCGCGATCGACTTCGGATCCAGGAAGACACCCAGGTCACGCTCGCGCAGGTTGTCCCCCGCCTGCAGCGCCTCGCCGCCCGGCGCGCTGCCGATGATCGGCACCAGGCCCAGCACCGGCGTCCCCAGGAACTGCTCGACGTCCTGCTGGGTCTTCAGCGTGTTGTCCAGCGCTTCAATCGCGAATGCCAGGGCGATTCCCGTCCCCAGGCCCAGCAACAGCCCGACCAGCAGGTTCTGAACCGGACGGGGACGGACGGGCGTAGACGGAACGATCGCGCGCTCGAGGACGCGCACGTTGTTGGTCTTCATCGGGCCGGTGATGTCGATCTCTTTCTGCCGGCTCGCGATGATGCCGTACATCTTTTCTTCTTGCTCGGCCGCCCGCCTGAGCGGCTTGTACTCGACCTCGATCTTCGAGAGGTTGATGGCCTCGTTCTTTTGCTGCTCCATCAGGGACTTGAGCGCGCGCTCGTTGTCCAGGAGCTCCTCGTACGACTTCTCGAACGCCGTCAGCGCGGCATCGATCTCTTGCTCGTAGGCCTTCCGGATCGTCTCCATCTGCCCCGAGAGCGCTTTCATCTTCGGGTATTCAGGTCCGTACCGCGAGGAGAGATCGGCGTAGTCCTTGGAGAGCTGCACGTAGGAATCGCGCAGCTTCTCGATGGTCTCCTTCTCGCGGATCTCCGGCAGCGTCTCTTCGTCCGTGATGTTGGTTCGCGCCCTCTGGATCATCTTCCGCTTGGCATCCAGCTCGAGCAGCTTGATGTGCAGCTCGGTCAGCTTCCCGTTCACCGCCGCCAGGTTGGCGCTCAGCATGCTCTCTTTGTCGTCCAGGCTGACGGCGAGCAGGTTGCGATCCTTCTTGTACCGGTAGAGCTTCAGCTCAGAGTCTTCGAGCTGCCGCTTGAGGTCCGCCTCCTGTTCGGCGAGCCAGGCCATCGCCGAACGTGCCCCCTCGAGCTTGTAGTCCAGGTTGTACTCGATGTAGGTGTCCGCGACCGTGTTGGCGATCAGCGCGGCGCGCTGGGGCTTGCGGTCGGACACGGTAATCGAAGCCAGCCGCGAGTCCTTCAGCGGTTTGACCGCCAGCTGCCCGGCGATCGCCCTGCCCAGCGCGGCGACATCGTGGGTGCTACCGACGATCGGCGCGTAGTCGGGGTCGTATTGAAGCCCGAGCTTCTCGGCGGTCCGCTGGCCGACGCTGGTCGACTGGATGATCCGGTACTGCGTCTCGTAAAATTCCTTGTTCGCCCAGAAGGAGCCTGTCCCGAGCTCGACGACGTCCTTGGATCCGGGCAACACCTGAGGAGCCATCGGCTCGATGATCACCTGGCAGGTCGCCTCGTAGATCTTGGGCTGCCGGTACGTGTAGACGAACGCGATGACGGTCGCGACGATCATGGCCAGGACGACGAACGGCCACCGCTTCCGGATCGTCCGCCAATAACCGCGGAGGTCGATGCGGGAACCGGAGTCGTCGCCGGCACGTTCGGTTACAGTAAGATCAGGCGGCGGACTCACCGGGGGGTACTTTATAGGCCCGGGCCCGCGTGCGCAAGCACGCGGCAGATGGCTATCTTTTGGGATTTCCGGCCAACGGCTGACAAGCGGCGTCCGCGGATGCCGTCAGACCGTAACGTCGCGCGGCGTCGCCCGGCCCGCACCGGTCCCCGAAAGACGCAGCCACCGTGCACGATCTTTGTAAGAGTTGAGTGGGCCCTCGAGAAACGCCCAGCTCAGCGCTGCCAAACCGTAGCTTAGGCCGACGGACAGACACATCTTCGTGTAGTCCCCAAAACGATCAGATACCAGCTGCACAAGGCCGACACGTTCGCGGAGATGGCGAAATGCGATGCTAACAATCCACGCGGCTAAGAACTGCACGAGGTAAGCCGCGTAGCTATACCGGCCGAGCCGTCGGAGGAAGGGATGAGACAAGGCGGTTTGCAGCCAGCCGGCGCGGAGGGACTTGGCTAGAAGGCTTCCGTAGAACAGCGCGACGAGCCAATAGTTCTCCACCATCACGGACTGGTACGCTGCTTCCTTGTCCGTTGTCGCGCTGAATCCTGACCGCAGGACTACGGCGACTAGCGCGATGCCCAAGAAGGGAAGTGCTCCTGCTAATCTGTCCATCCAGTGTCCCCATCGTACTGAGTCTGAATGGGCCACCGCCAATGCACTGCCCAGTGCGATCCCGTCGAGGTGGGTGAAGGTCATGTGGTAGAGGTCCGCCGCCGATACGCCGCTGTTTAAGAGCGCCGTCCGCGCGATCGCAGAACCACACAGCAAGGCCACGCTGGTCAACCCGAGGAGGCGCGGTGTCGTCAATCGAACCGTCAATGGCCAGATCGCGTAATACTGCTCCTCAATCGCCAACGACCAACAGACGCAAAGCACGCTGTGCGTCCCCGCATTCAGACCGGGCCAATTGCTGAGATAAGCCCAGTAGGGCCAGGCGCTGCCTTTGACGATCCAGAAATCGTTCACTTTCTGGAAGAATGGAGCCCGAGGCACAACAATGAAAAAGAAGACGAGAAGAAGGTAGTAGATCGGAAAGACCCGGAGAATCCGACGGCCGTAGAAGACGCGAAAGTACCTTGCCGGTTCCGCCGACTTGCTCCGTAGCAAAATGCCGGTGATCAGGAATCCCGACAGAACGAAGAAGAGGTCGACGCCGCTCCAACCAAAAGAAACGATTGCCTGAACAATCCGGTAGGTCAGGCGACGGTCGGCGTACGTGATCGGCCACATGTGGTATACGATCACGGAGAGCGAAGCTAGGCCTCGAAGGCCATCTAGCGGAAGGATGTGGGCACCGGGATTCCGTGTACCGGAGGTCATTGGCGTCAGCATCTCGCGGGCCGCCGTCCTGTCAATCGAAAGACCGCGGCGCATGTCAGGCCAGCGCGTCGCGACGAAACCTCTCGCCGACGACTGCGTTATCCATGTGCAGCCGGGCGTACCGGTGAGCCCCCGCTCCCCATGCGGCACGCTGGGCGCCGTCCGCCTGGCACATCATCCGCACCGCCTCCCGCGTAGACGCTTCATCGTGGCCAATGACGCCGCAGCCGGCGGCGGCAATGACATCCGACACGGCATAATCCGGCGGCGCCACGCACAGCACGGGACGGCCGATCGCGAAGTATTCTCGCAGCTTGGACGGAAACGCCACGGCCAGCGACTGGCGCGCTTCCGGGTCTCGCGGCCCGGGATCGAGTGCCACGATGGCGCATGTGCAGGCCGCGATCTCGGCGGCCAGCGCGTCCCCACTGGCCTGCTGAACGGTCCACCGGCGAAGGTCGATCCCTGCCGTGCGCTGCACGTCAATAGGGCGCATCAGCGTCAGTAGGCGTAACTCGGCGTCGGGCGCGAATTCGTTGACGGCACGCTCGATCCACGAAAGCGCCCTGCCTTGCGCCGAGTAGACCCACCCCGAAAACACGAACCTCGGACGCTTCGTCTCCCAGGGACGGACGGCGGTCGGTGGAACCGAGGTCAGCGGGGGCAACAGGTCTATCCGCGCCGTCGCACCCTCGGTTCGAAGCCAGTCCGCCATCTTTTCAGTAATGGCGAACAGCCGGTCCGCTCGCTGCAGCGCTTCGCGACGCCATCGGTCCATCGTGGGCCGAAAGGTCTGTCCAGCCATCCAGAATGCGCTGGCGTGCAGGTCGATGGCGTACAACCACAACTCAGCCCGCGCGCTGTGCGCCCAGCTGGTGGCGACGCCCATGGTCGGATCGACGGTGGCGACGATCCGCCTCACGTTTGGAAATACGTGGTGCAGGGCTCGGCCCCATAGCTTCCGCGAGGCAATAAGGCCAGCGGCGCCAGCAATCGCCTCGACGGGCCGCCTCGGGAATCGAGGCAGCGGAACCGGTACCCGGGCGCGGCCCCCCCAAGGACCATTGAAGATTCCAGCGAGCGCCAGCCGGTCACGAGGCACAGGACTGAACAGCTCTTCCAGCATCAGCGTATAGCCGTCGCGGGCCGGGGGGATGCTGTGCGAGACGAGCCCGAGCGTTTGCGTTGAAAAATTGAGCATCGGTGAGGGACGGGAGCAGCGGGACGGTATCATGCTCGCGTGTCGATGGTCGAAGGCAGCCCGCACCAGTGGTCCCGTCGCCCGCGATCGTCAAGACGGCGCACGGTGTGATAAACCTCGCCGCACAGGAATGCCGGATGGCTGCTGTCGAACCCCACCTGCCCGCCCCGCCCGTCATTTATCCCGCCGTCGTGATCGAGCCCAGCCACGGCTGGGTGTCGCTGCGGCTGAAGGAGCTCTGGGCCTACCGGGAGCTGCTGGGGTTCTTGGCCTGGCGCGACGTGAAGGTCCGTTACAAGCAAGCGGCGCTCGGGGTCGCGTGGGCGATCATCCAGCCGTTGATGCAGATGGTGATCTTCACGATCTTCTTCGGGCGGCTGGCCAACATCGACTCCGGCGGCATCCCCTATCCGATCTTCGCCTACGCGGGCCTGCTCCCCTGGTCCTTCTTCGCGCACGGCATGACTGAGTCCTCGAACAGCCTGGTCGGCTCGGCCAACCTGATCAAGAAGGTCTACTTCCCGCGGCTGATCATCCCTCTCGCGGCGATTCTTTCGGGCGCGATCGATTTCCTGCTGGCGTTCGCGCTGCTGATTCTGCTGATGGTTCACTACAAAGTCGTTCCCGCCGCGACCAGCCCCGCCATCCTGCCGCTTTTCCTGCTGGTCATCGCGGTCAGCACGGGCGGCAGCCTCTGGCTGGCGGCGCTGAACGTGCAGTATCGGGACGTTCGCTACGTGGTCCCGTTCCTGGTTCAGATGTGGCTCTTCGTCACGCCCATCATTTACCCGTCGTCGGCCGTCACTGCCCGCCTGGCGAAGGCCGGCCTCCCCGGGTGGGTGTATGGCCTGAACCCGATGGCCGGCGTGGTCGAGGGGTTCCGTTGGGCGATCTTCGCGCGCGGCCCGTTCCCCGCGGCGCTGATCGAGACCAGCGTGGCGGTGACCGCCGTGCTGATGGTGACCGGCGCGATGTACTTCCGGCGCATGGAAAAGAACTTTGCCGACCTCGTCTAGGCCAGAGCCCCTTCGATGAGCGACGTCGCGATCCGGGCCGCCGGGATCTCCAAGCGATACCGGCTGGGGGCCCGTGCAAGCTACCGCGCCCTGCGGGACGTGATCACCGAGGCGGTGGCCGCCCCTTTTCGGCGCCTGCGCGCGGGCGGCCGCGCCGCCAATGACACCGACAACCTCATCTGGGCGCTGCGCGACGTGTCCTTCGAGATCAAGCGCGGCGAGGCCGTCGCGTTCATCGGCCGAAACGGCGCCGGCAAGAGCACGCTTCTGAAGATCCTCTCGCGAATCACGGAGCCCACCGAAGGGCGCGGCGAGCTTTTCGGACGCGTCGGATCGCTGCTGGAGGTCGGCACCGGCTTTCACCCCGAGCTGAGCGGACGCGAAAACATCTTCCTCAACGGTTCGATCCTGGGGATGACCCGGGCAGACATCCGCCGGCGCTTCGACGAGATCGTCGCCTTCGCCGAGGTGGACCGGTTCATCGACACGCCGGTCAAGCACTACTCGAGCGGCATGTACGTGCGGCTGGCGTTCGCCGTGGCCGCCCACCTGGAGCCGGAGATCTTCATGGTGGACGAGGTCCTCGCCGTCGGTGACGCGAAGTTTCAGAAGAAGTGTCTCGGCAAGATGGACGACGTCGCCAAGGAGGGCCGCACCGTCCTCTTCGTCAGCCACAGCATGCCGGCCGTCACGCGGCTCTGCCGGCGCGGCATCGTGCTGTCGGGAGGGCGGGTCACGGTGGACGCGAACATCTACGAGGCAGCCAGCCGGTACATGCAGTCCGACCTGGGAACCGCGGCGCTACGCCGGTGGTCGGACCCCGCCAGCGCGCCGGGCGACGCCACGGCGCGGCTCAAGTCGGTGCGGGTCATTTGCCAGGGAGAGACGAGCGAGACCGTGGACATTCGCCGCCCCGTGACCGTCGAAATGGAGTTCTGGAACATGAAGGCGGGCGCGCTGCTGATGACGGCAATGTCGTTCGTCAACGATCAGGGGACGACGCTGTTCGTCTCCACCGACTACAACTCGCCGTGGGGCGCGCGCCCTCGCGCCGCGGGCGTTCATCGCGCCCGGTGCACCGTACCAGGCAACCTGTTCTCGGAAGGCCAGGTGACCGTCATCGCCGAAGTGAGCACGCGCGAGCCCGTCTACCAGATTCACGTGCTCGAGCACGACAGCGTCTCCTTCCAGGTCGTCGACACGGGCGAGCCGGGAAGCGTGCGCGGCCAGTGGGGGCGGGACATCCCCGGCGCGGTTCGGCCGATGCTGGAATGGGAGTCCGAAGCCGTGGGTCCGCTGTAGGGAGCACGAGGTGGACTTCTTCAACGTCCATATCTCGCCGGAAGCCCCGGCGGCCGTCGCGCGGGGGCTCGCGTCCGGACGCATCAGCGAAGGCGCGCTGGTCCGCCAGTTCGAAGGCGAGCTGACCGCGCGCCTGGGACTGTTGCATCCAGTCGCGGTGAACAGCGGCACGGCCGCGCTGCACCTGGGGCTGGCCGTGGCCGGCGTCGGACCCGGCGACGAGGTCATCTTGCCGCCGCAGACCTTCGTCGCCACCGGATTGGCCATCCTGATGCAGGGGGCCGTCCCGGTGTTCGCGGACATCGACCCAGACACCGGCAACCTGTCGCCGACGTCCGTGCGTGCGAAGGTGACCGGCCGAACCCGCGCCGTCATGCCCGTCCACTGGGCCGGCTACCCGTGCGACCTCGACGAGATCAACGAAGCGGCTGGCGCACATGGACTGGCCGTCGTCGAAGACGCGGCGCATGCGCTGGGGGCGTCGTACCGCGGGCGACCCATCGGCGCGATCTCGCGCTTCACGGCGTTTTCGTTCCAGGCGATCAAGCACCTCACCTGCGGTGACGGCGGCGCGCTTTGCTGCCTTGGCGAAGAGGACGCGCGGGCCAGCTTCGTCCGGCGCTGGTTCGGGATCGACCGCGCCAGCAGCCAGCCGTCGATCCTGGGCGAGCGCCTCTACGATCTGACGGCGCTGGGCTACAAGTACCATCTCAACGACTACGCTGCCGCGCTGGGGCTCGCAAACTTCGCGGGGCTGGAAGCCCGGCTGCTGCGGCGAAGGGCCATCGGCGCCCGTTACCGTCGCGAGCTCGCCGGCGTCGCGGGGTTGCGTCTGTTGCGCGAGGAGCCCGATCGCGTTCACGCGTACTGGCTGTTCGTGGCTCGCGTCCAGCGCCGCGAGGACTTCATCCGCAAGCTGGCCGACCGGCAGATACCCACCTCCGTCGTCCACCAACGCATCGACCGCTACACGATCTTCGGCGGGCGCCGGGACGATCTACCGGGGCAAGACGTGTTCGACGCGGAACAGATCGCTCTGCCGGTCCACGACGCGCTGACGGACGACGAGGTCGATCTGATCGTCCGGACCGTTCAGGCCGGCTGGTAGGCGGACGCGCTGTCCTAGGGGCGCGCGCGCAGAAGACGGCGCGCCCAGGTCCGGGGCGTCACGCCGGTGTACCAGCCGAGGCGGCGAATCACGCCGGCGGCTCCGGCACCGAGGCCGTGCTGGGCGATCTCGTCCCGGCGCACGAAGTACCCGAGACCGCCGTACTGCCAAAGGAGCCGTCGATGCTCGCGGTCGATCACGTCACGCGCGCCCTTCATCGTGTCGCTGCTGGGCGTGAGGTAGCGCCGCGCCACAGGCTGCTCGATCCCCTCGCAACGCGCGCCGGCCCGCGTCGCACGCAGCCAGAACTCGAGGTAGGCCATGTAGCGGTAATCCAGGTTGAATCCCCCGACTCTGACGTACAGCCGGCGGCGCGTGATGGCGACTTCTGGGGAGGGCCACCCGAAGCCCCGCTCGCCCAGCTGCAGAAATCGGGCCTCCGTGATGGGACCGACCGGCTGCTCCACTTCGGCCGGCGTCCGGATTCCGGCGGCGTCCTCGGTGAAGAACTCCGCGCGACCGATCAGGATGTCCAGCGTCGGGTCGGCGGCCAGGCGAGCGGCCATCGCGCCGTACGCTCCCGCGACGACCTCGTCGTCGGCGCCGATCACGTGAACGAGCTCGCCCCGGGCCTGCGCCAGGCCCTTGTTCACCGCATCGGCCACGCCGTGATCCGGCTCGGAGACCCAGAACGCCAGCCGGCTCGCATGCTTCTGCAGGATCTCCAGGCTGTCGTCGGTCGATTTGCCGTCGACGACGAGGACCTCTGCTTTGATCCCGCTGGCGTCGATCTCCCGGAAGACGCTGGTGAGGCACTGATCGAGGTACGGTCCCCGGTTGAAGCTGGGGATGATGACGGACAGAAGCGGCGCCTGGGACATGACCTGGCGGCTTGTCTATAGCATCCGGCCGTCTGCGGCAACTGCGGCGGAACTGGCCAGAACCACTGGACAGTCCGCGCGTTTCTCCTATGCTTGGCGCGGTGTCGAACGCGGATTTCCTGACCCGAGACGAGCTGCTCCAGCTCGGCTTCTCTTCGGTCGGTGAGCGCGTCCGGGTCAGCCGGAAGAGCTGTTTTTACAGCATCCGCGGTTCGATGGGAAACGACGTCCGGATCGATGACTTCGCGATCTTGAAAGGCCGCGTCGAGATCGGGAATCACGTCCACGTCGCGGCGTTCTGTCTGGTCAGCGGCGCTCGCGGGACCGTGCGGTTGCACGACTTCTGTTCGCTGTCCGCGCGGGTGAGTGTCTACACGGGCTCCGACGACTACGGGTCGGACCGCCTGAGCGGTGCCCACGTCGACGACGAGTACAGCAAGACGGTGGCGGGCGACGTCGTGGTGGGTCGCTCCGCCCTGGTGGGTGCCCACTCCGTGATCATGCCGGGCGTGGTCATCGGCGACGCCGCGTCTGTGGGCGCCCTGAGCTTGGTCCACCGGAACGTGAATGACGGGCACTACATGGTCAACGGCGTCAGCCAACTCAAGCTGCGGCGGCAGCGTGACGTGCAAGCCATCATGAGCCTGGCCAGCCAGGTCCTCCAGAACGAGGGATCGAAATGAGCAAGAGCGCACCCCGCGTTGCAATCCTTGGCGGGACCGGCTTCGCGGGGCGAAACCTGCGCGAGACGCTGGAGAAGGCAGACATCCCGAACGCCGTCTTCAGCCGGACCACGGGGTGCGATCTCCTGAACCTCTCCCAGACGTGGGCGAAACTGGACGAATTCCGTCCCACCCACATCGTGAACTGCGCCGCGCTGGTCGGCAGCGTCAACTACGTCACCGATTTCGCGGCCGACGTCGTCGACTACAACATGCGCCTCGTGCTCAACGTGTATCGGGTGGCCCAGCAGATGCGCGAGGTCGTGGTCGTGAATCCGATCGCGAACTGCGCCTATCCGGGCGTGATGAACATCTACGAAGAGCGGGGGTTCTGGGACGGCCCGATTCACCCGTCCGTCCTGTCCTACGGCAGCACGCGCCGCATGATGGCCGTTCTCGCGAAGTGCTACTTCGATCAGTACGGCGTCCGATCGGTAAACCTGATCGTCCCGAACATGTACGGTCCGTTCGACAGCACGAACCCCAACAAGACGCACGCGCTGAACGCGCTGATCATCAAGTTCGTGCGCGCCGTGAAGAACAACGACCGGCAGATCGAGGTCTGGGGAACCGGCAAGCCGATCCGCGAATGGCTCTACGTCAAAGACTTCGCGGCCATCGTCCGGCGGGCGATCGAATCGACCGAGCACGACGTGCTCGACCCGGTGAACATCGCGCAGAACAAGGGCTACACGGTGACGGAGCTCGTGGACACGCTGGTGCGCCACGTCCGCTACACCGGGGAGATCGTCTACAACACGCGCTACCAGGACGGCGCGCCCAAGAAGGTGATGGACGACCGCTACTTCCGGCAGCGCTTTCCCGACTTCCGGTTCTCCGACATCGACACCGGCATCGCCAGCACAGTCGAGTATTACAGGACGTTGCTGTAGCGCCGCGGTCGAGGCACGCGATGGTCAGGCGCGTTCGCGTCGGGCCATCGGCCGCAAAGCGCCGCCCGAAAGGTCGACGATCTGCGGGCGTCGCATGGCCGTGACGACCTTGTCCCATTCGTCGGTGAGCTGGGCGATCAGCCTCTTGTGCGGGACCAGGACGGCCAGCAGATCGCACCCCTGCGCCGCCTCCGCCAAGGACGGGAGGGGGTACTCGCGCGTCAGCGGATCGGCCAGCCGAACGTCGTAGCCGTCGTGCTCGAGCATCTCGAAGATCTCGATCGCAGGCGATTCGCGCAGGTCGTACGTGTCCGCCTTGTAAGTCGCCCCCAGGCACAGAATCTTGGGTTCGGACACGCCCGCGACGGCCTTGCGGATCAAGGCGGCCATCTTGGCGGGACGTGAGTCGTTGATCCGGCGCGCCGTCGGGATCAAGACGCTGGACTCCGGGTCGGCCTCCGCGATGAACCAGGGGTCGATCGCGATGCAGTGCCCACCGACCCCGATGCCCGGCCGCAACAGATCGACGCGCGGGTGGCGATTCGCGATGTCGATGGCTCGGTGAACGTCCACCCCCAGCGACTCGCAGACGGACGCGAGCTCGTTCGCCAGCGCGATGTTCACGTCGCGGTAGGTGTTCTCCATCAGCTTGCAGAGCTCGGCCGTCACGTCGTCCGTGCGGATCAGCTCGCCTTTGACGAAGGTCGCATACAGCGCGCGAGCAGCCTCGGTCGACGCGGCATCTACACCGCCGATGATCCGGTCGTTGTGCACGATCTCGTGAAAGACGTGGCCGGGCAGGATGCGTTCCGGGCAGTGCGCCAGGTGGATATCCTTGCCGACCTTCAGGCCCGATCGCTCGATGATCGGCGTGAGGACGTTCCGGCAGGTCAAAGGCGGAACGGTGGACTCGAGGACCACCAGCGCGCCGGGCCGAAGATGCGGCGCGAACCCCTCGCAAGCCGCTTGCACCATCGAGAGGTCGGCGGTCTTCCTGGGGAACTCCAGCGGGGTCGGGACCGCGATCAAGAAGACGTCCGCCGGCTCCGCCTCGCGCTTGGCGTGCAGATTTGCCCGCACCTCGGGCGACGCGATCATCTCGGCGAATTCGACCTCGTCGATGTGAAGCACGCCCTGGTTGACGGCTTTGATGACGTCTTCGTTGACGTCGACGCCGATGACCTCGTGGCCCGCCTTCGCAAGCAGGATGGCCGCCGGCAGCCCGACGTACCCCATGCCGACGACGACGATCTTCTTGCGATCAAACGCCATAGTGGCTCCGCATCCATTTCACGGTCGCGGCGATGCCCTCTTCCAGCCCGACCTTCGGCGCGTGGCCCAGATCACGGACCGCCTTCGACGGGTCCACCTTCTTGTGCTTGGTGGTGAACGGCTCACCCTCCGAGTACTTGACCAGCTTGTCGGTCTTGCCGGCCGCCTTCAGGATCAGATCGCTGGCGGTCTTGATGTCGTGATAGCTGGTGCCGGCCAGGTTGTAGACCTCCCCGGCCTTGAACCGCTCGGCGATGTTCGACAGCGTGAACACCATATCGGAGATGTAGGTGCTGGTTCGGGTGTGCCCGTTGTAGACGGTGTAGGGCAGGTCGTGCAACGCCGAGTACGCGAACCGGCAGATGACGCTGCGGTAAGTGCTGTAGGGTTCGCCCGGGCCGTAGGTGTTGAACAGGCGAACGCGGACAGTCTGGGTGCCGTGCATGGCGGCCGAGTTCAGGATTTGCTGCTCGCTCACCCACTTGGAGAGAGCGTAGTCGTTCATCTGCTTGACCTCGACCTTGTCCATGACGTCCTCGGCCATCACGCCCTCGTAGTCCCCGTAGACCTCGGAGCTGCTGAAAAACACCTGCCGAAACCCATGCTTCTCTTGCAGGCGGAGCAGATTCTTGGTCCCGATGACGTTGGACTGCCACATCGTCTCGTAGAAGTCCTCACCGTTCCATCGGCCGAACTCGGCTGCCAGGTGGTAGACCAGCTCGAAGGGGCGGTGGGTGACCACCCGTTCCAGCTGCCGGTACTCGCCGACGTCACCCCGCAGGTACTGTGCGTCATGGTGGTGCCTGAGGTCGTTGATCCAAACTTCATGGCCGCGCCGGCGGAGCTCTGCGACCAACGGCGCGCCGACCGCGCCAAGACCACCCGTAACCAGAATCAGCATGCGGGTGTCTTCGCACACGAGCGCCAGAGCGTCAATGCGCTGCTCGACCGACCGTGAGTCCGTGATAACGTGCGGCGCGATGATGCCGACGGAGCTGGTCGGGAAGGCGAAAAAGTGGCTGTCCGAGCGGTCCCCCTCGGTGTACCGACAGGCGTCCGTGGCCTACCGCAGCCTTCGGGTCGCCGAAGGGCTGGCCTATGTCATCGAGAACCGATCGCGGATCATGATGGGCCAGCGCCCGATCCTGATCTCGTACCCAGGTGAGGTCGCGCCGCGCTGGATTGGCGGTGGTCACGCGGCGCTCGCGCGTGTGATCGGGGCACGCCACGAAGCGTTCCGCGCGCTCATCGGCGAGCTGGCCGAGTATCGGCCGTGGATCGAAGCGATCCCGGGGACGGCGCAGATTGACTCGGAGCCGTCGTGGAACAACAGCTTCTTCAGCGGTATCGACGCGTTCGCGATGTACGGTCTGCTCGCGCGCAAACGCCCGGCGCTGTACCTGGAGATCGGCTCCGGCAACTCCACCAAGTTCGCCCGGCGCGCCATTCAAGATCACGGCCTCACCACCAAGATCGTGTCCATCGATCCGTCGCCGCAGGCCCAGATCGACTCGCTCTGCGATACGGTCATCCGGAACCGCCTCGAAGAAACAGACCTCGCGCACTTCGATCGCCTGGAGCCGGGCGACGTGCTGTTCTTCGATGGGTCGCATCAGGCCTTCATGGGCTCGGACGTCGTCGTGTTCTTCCTCGAGATCTTGCCGCGGTTGAAGCCCGGAATCTTGGTGCACATTCACGACATCTTCCTGCCCTACGACTATCCGGAGCAGTGGGCCGAGCGGTACTACACCGAGCAATACGTTTTGGCCGCGGCGCTGATGTCACCGACGCCCGTTCTGGAGGTGCTGTTTCCGGCGGCGTTCGTGGATCGCGATCCGGATCTCGGGCCGATGCTTCGAGAGGCTTGGGGGCCTCGGTCCGCCGGAGGCGCCGCCTCGTTTTGGGCCCGAACATGTCTCCCCCAGCGCGCGGCTCGGATTCAGGCAGATTCACCGTGAGTGCGCCCCCGAGCTATTCGACGCGACTGCTGGAGCACGGAAGCTTCCTGACGCGGCTGGCGCACTCCGGTCGATACCAGCGGACGGTCGAGCTGGCCAGCGATGTCCGGGGAGGAGTCGGTCTGGACTTCGGCTGCGGAGACGCCATGCTCCTTCGGCGGGCGTACGATCAGGGCATCCTCCGAAGCGGCTATGGGATCGACAGCGATCCCCGCATGCGGGCGAGCGCCGCGGAGCGGTTCGAAGGGATCGATGGGTTCAGGTTCATCGAGCCGGCACAGGTGCTGGACACGATCGCGCCGAAGAGCTGCGATCTGGCGCTCTGCACGGAGATGCTCGAGCACATCTGGGACCCGTCCGCCGTACTGGACGTCATCGCTCGTTGCTGCCGGCCGGGTGCGCGGGTGGTCATCACGGCGCCCATCGAGGTGGGACCGAGCCTGCTCGGGAAACAGTTCGGCCGATACCTTGCCGGATTGCGCCGTCCGTACGGTTACGAGCCCTACACCGTGCGCGAGCTCGTGCTGGCCGGCCTCTTCTGGAATCCTCGCGCATTCCCGTCGAGCCACCGCCAGGAAGGAGTGCCGGTCGAAGCGACCGGGCACAAGGGATTCGACTATCGAGAGCTCCAGTCCCTGATTCGTGAACGGATGGACGTCGAACGGACTGTGTTCTCGCCGTTGCCAGTGCTGGGCTCGATCCTGAACAGCACCGTCATGTGGAAGTGCCGCGCCCGGTAACATCGGGCCTCGTAACTTCAGCCCGCGACCATCGGAGTCACCTTCAGGCGGCGTCGGCCGGCGAGACCGAGAACCGACGGCGGGAGCGACCAACCACATGGTCTCGCAGCCTCAGGAAGGGGCGCTCGACGAGGTAGTACGACGCCAGGCCCGCAGCCACGGCCAGCAGCACCGAAATGGGGAAGCGAGACGTCCAACTTGGTTCGACCGGCCGCAAGAAAGCTTGCTGCCACAAGTAGAGGCTGTAGGAGATGGCGCCGACGAACGCCAGGGGGCGCCAGTTCAAGATGCGCCCGACCGCCGCGTCCGGGTGGCGAACTGCCCACGCCAACATCAAAGCGATGGTGGCGGATTCCACCGTCATGCCGACCGGAAGCGCGAAACCGCCCCGTAGCCGCCACATGACGTACTCGTCGGCGATCAACATCACCAACGCCAACACGTGGAGCTTCTTCTGGAAGCACCAGTCCAATGCCCTTTGAAATTTCGGGTGGTCCCACCACAGCGCCGCCAGCGCGCCGAACATGAGCGCGTCGCCGTGAGTGTGGAGCATCGCTGGTATCAGTCCGCGGCCGGCAGGCCAGACCGCGTAGGTGAGCACGCGAAGGATCGGTGACAGCGCGATGACCAGAACGGCGATTCGCGCTGTCCAGCGTGGCGACAGCGCGCCCACGATGGCGGGCCAGAGGATGTAAAATTGCTCCTCCATGCTCAGCGTCCAGGCGTGGCCGAACCACCAGCCGTCCGCGTGGGGCGAGTAGTTCCAGGTGAACAGGAAGGCCGGTAACACCCCGGCGCGCGGGATCGAGATCGCGCCAACCGCCGCGACAGCCAGCATGACGAGCAGGAAAGTGTAATAAGCCGGCACGATCCGGAAGAAGCGCCGGAGGTAGAAGTTGCGCAGTGAGATGGTCCCCGTGCGCTCTTTCTCGCTCGTGAGCAGTCTGGTGATGAGGAACCCGCTGAGCACGAAGAACACGGCCACTCCGGCCGTGGACAGGCGCAACGCGTAGATCAGGCCTGGTCCAGGCAAGCCGGCCGCGGTGAGACCGTGCGCAGAGTGGCCGATCAGAACGAGAATGATGGCCAGCGCCCGGAGGCCGTCCAGGGACGGGATGCGCTTCGTCATGCGGCCTGATATCCGGTCGCACCCGCGGCGAGCGCGGGTGTGGCATCAGCCGCGGCATGCGCAGCGCTGGCCCGCTGCTTCACGGCAAGAACCTCCGAAAGGATGAATCCGCAGCCCGTGAAGTACAGCGATTGCCAGTTGTGATCGAATGCCAAGCTGCCCACCATCGTGAGCGCTGCGTACGAGAGGGCCGCGGCCGCCGATCCGCGGCGACCCGCCCTTTTGAGCAGCGCATACGCCCGCAGCAACGCCACCATCAACCCGAGCTTCGTGAGCCAGATCAGAATGAACCCGACGGGGCCGAGCTCGACGAGGTACCGGCCGAGCTCGGGCTCCGTATCCCAGCGCGAGTAAACGCGGAAGGTCGCGCGTGCGTTTTGCTGCATGCCGGTCCCAATTCCCAGCACCGGGTATTCGTACACAGCCAGGGCCAGCGGCGGAAAGACATTGGCCATCTCGCTGACCCGGCTCACTGATTCCTCTCGGTTCTCCTCGAAACGGCTTTGAACGCCCGCGAACGCATCCGGAAACGCCGCCACCGCCAGAACGCCGGCGACCGCCGCGCCGATCAGGATGCGGCGGCCAACCCGCGTGAAGAAGAGGCCGGCGCTCCAGAGCGCCACGGCCAGGACGGCCACCCCGATGACGACCGAGCTCCGCGACCCCGACATCGGGACGACCGCTGCCGAGATCAGCGTTCCGAGCAGCGCGGCCCGGCGAACGGCCGGTTTGGTCGAGTCCAGTCCCAGCGACATCAGCAACGCTGGGACGAGGATCGTGAAGTCGACGAAGCCGGACACGAACGCAAAAGTCGACGCGACGCGGGCGCGCCCCGTGCTGGAAACGACGGCGATGTCGGAGGCGTACACCTCTTCGCCGTTCCAGACAGAGTACATGTTGGCGCTGGAATCCGGAGGCGAGGCGAACTGCAGAGCCGCCATGGCTGAAACGCATGCGGCAATCGCCAGCAACGAATAGATGGCGCGCTCCTTGTGACGCGTTTGTCGCAAGGCGCTGGCGATGACGAGCGGGGCGAGCCACCAGAGCCAATAGGACCTGAGCCCGATGAACCCGAGGATGACCGATTGCTGGTCCGGATTGAAGATCTCCGCGAGCGTCCACAGGAACGCCACGGCCACGATCTTGTCGAACCCCCTGAACAGCTGGCGGGCCGCGTTGCGGATCTCGGCATTGGGGCGAAATTGAATGAGCCCGAACAGCAGCACGACGTCCTTCATGAAGTAGAACGTCGCCTGCGGAAGGAAGGGGAGGTACCGACGCCCGAGTCCCTCGAGGCAGACCGCGCACATCAGGACGGCGAACCAGATGGTCTGCATGAGGCGGCCTAGATTAGCAAATCAGGGGGCCGGCGGCGCCCCGGCTCCCGGCGTGTTCTGGAGCAGGGCTCTCAGTTGCTCCTGCCTCGCCTCGAGGCCGCGCCGCGCCGCGCCGATCGCCGGATTGTTGGGGCTGAGCCGTTCAGCCTGAGCGTAAGCGTCCCGGGCCACTTCGTACCGCCCGGCGGTCTCCGCCCCGCGCCCAAGCTCGATCCAGAGCGAGATGTCGTCAGGCCGATCCGACAGCGCGATCCGGTATTCGTCGATCGCCTTGGCCCAATGGCCGAGCTCGCCCTGGATCCTGGCGTTCCAGAGGTGGGCGTCCGTCGCGACCCCGTACTTGCGGTACAGCGCCATCTTGAATCCTTCCAGAGAACGCTCCGCCGCGCTCCACTTCTTGAAACGCTGGACGATCTGGAGACGTTCGTTCTGAACCGGCAAGTCGTCCGGGAACCGGTCAGCCGCGCGATCCAGGAGCTCGAGGGCCGTGTCGGCCCCTTCGGCACCTCGGCTGGCTATCTCGAGGCGCGCTTGCAGGACCGCGAGCCGCGCGTTCTGAACGCCGAGTGCGCGCAGCGCTTGCAGCGTCTTGGCCGCGTCATCGACCCGGGGATGCGCCGGATCCAGCTGCAGGGTCGCGCGTGCCAGCAGACTCTCTTCCCGCGACACGCCCAGCGCATCCGCCTGGTCGAGCACCGCAAAGCTCTCGGTCCGACGGCCGCGGGCGTTCAGGAAGGCGACCAGCTCGATCATGCGCGCGGGGTCTGCGGACGCCACGGCAGCGAGCTGCTGCGGGGTGGCGCCGGCCGCGAATAGCTCGCCGATGCCTGGTAGAAACAACTGCGGCTGGAGAGCCACCGCTGTCCGCCACTCGAGCAGTGATTGCGAGCGAAGCCCGAGGCGCCAGAGGTTTCGCGCGACCTCCAGGTGAACGGTTTCACAGGTCGGGCACAGGCGAAGGGCGCGGTTGAGGTCGTGAAGCCGCGGCGACGGTTGACCGGGCGGCGCCTTGAGCGGATCCACTCGGCCCATCTCCAGCGCGTAGAAGTAGTCGAGCGGGTGAGCGCGCTCCGCCCGCTGCAGCAACGTCCGGCGTGCGTCGACGGTCATCGGGCGCTTGAGCAAGGCGTCGAAGTTGTCGGCGGTGCCGCTGGCCGTGGACGCGACGCCGAATCCCAGCGCGAGGGCAGCGGTCGCGACCACGGCCCATCGCTTCGTCGCTGACGGCGGGGTATCGCTGGCGGAGGCGCGGCTTCGCCCAAGCACCGCGCCGGCGATGGCCGAGAACGGCAGAAGAACGCCCAGAGTCTCCAGGCCGAAATCGACCACGTTGTGGACGGCGACCGCGAACAGGCCGGCAAGCAAGGCCGCCTCGATGTCGTCGCGTCTGCCCAGCCGGACGACCATCGCGATCATCAGCGCGCCCGCAGCGACGAAGAGCGCGGAGAAGAACCAACCACAATCGACGAGCAACTGCAGGGGCTCGCACTCGACGAACGCGAACCGGAGTGGAAAGGGCATCTTCAGCCCGCGGTAGATCGGATACACGCGGTCGAATGCTCCCCGTCCAATGCCGAAGGGATGCGCAGCGAAGACTTTCAGTGCATCCCACCACAGGCGCAGTCGGACGTCCGTGGTGACCTCGTCGACCTTGAAGCGCTCGACGAGGCGGTCGGCTCCCAGCGCGACGGCCCCGACCACGATCAAGCCGAGGAACGCGCCGGCCCAGATCAGGGACGCGCGGCGTGTCGACGTTCCGGAGCGGCTGCCGGCGAAGTAGTGCAGAGCGCCGAACGCGAGGATCCCGGCGCCGAGGGCGAGCACCGAGCCGCGCGACAACGTGGCTGCCGCGCCGCCCGCACACAAGACGGCGCCGACCAGCCAGCCGATTCGGTTGAGCGCGCTCCGGCGCTGGAACGAGCAGGCGACACAGACGAAAGCCGCCAGCTCGAGAAACTCGGCGTTGTGATTGGGGTTCACGAACGGTCCGACGAGGAGCGGCCGCGGCGATGTGTTGAAGAGCCCGTACACCTTGTTGACGCCGGCGATCCGGTGCCCCAACCCGATGACGACAGCCACGACACCGACACCGGCGATGACATGGGTGAGCAGGTGCCGCCGGCTCTTGCCGGACACGAGATGGTACCCGACCATGAAGGCCATCAACGCCAGCGCGGCCCGGCCCACGTCGACCCGGGTGCTGGGCGGATCGAGACTCAGCGGCCAGGCTTTCCCGGCCGTGAGAGGATCATCCTGAAGCAGCGCAGTCCCGTTCGCGTCCAGGTGCTTTCGTGCATTCAGGGGGAGCGGAATGGACTGCAGGAACGGGACGGCGACGAACACCAGCGGCGCGACGACGATGAGCCCCATCCGCGGGACGCGCCCCTGGAGCAACAGTCCGGCCGCAACCGCGGTGAGCCCCACCAGGCCCGCCGTCATCAGTGCAATCAGGACCGGACGATGGACGCCGCCCGCCAGAATTGGCGCGGCCGCGATCACGACGACACAGGCGATGAGGCCCGTTCGAGTCAGGAGGTTCGGAATACCAGAGCGGCTGCGCCGAACGCGCCGCCCCCGATTGTGAGACCGAGCTGACGGTGGTGGTCCGACCGTGTCGGGTGCGTCAGAAGACGCGTTCGTCGACGACGAGGACGTCACCGGGCAGAACCATCACGTTGGCAGATCGCCCCTCGCTGATATCGGCAACTGGATAGACGTGCATCTCGATCTTGCCGCCGATCTCTCGCCGCAGGTTCACGGAGTTCTTGGCGGCGATTCCGGTGAATCCGCCGGCGCTGGCGATGGCGTCGACGATCGTCATGTTGGGGTAGTAGGCGACTTGCCCGGGCTTCATCACCTGCCCCAGAACCGAGATCTTCTGGCTGTTGCGATCCTTGATCGTGACGATGACCTGCGGATCCTTGAGGTACTTCCCCTTGAGACGGCTCACGAGAAGCGCCTGGATCTCGCCGGTGCGCAGCCCCGCGACCTGCAGGCGACCGGCAAGCGGGTAGTCGACGGTTCCGTCGGTCGCCACGCGGAACATCCCGGAAAGCTCGGTCTCTCCATAGACGCGCACGTCGAACGTGTCGTCGACACCGACGCGGTCCTCGGGCGGACTGAGGTCGGGAACGTTGTTGACGTGGCTATTCGTCTGATGGCAGGCGCTCAACCACGAAAGCGACGCGACGAACGCCGCCGCCGCAAGGGAGCGCCCGGCACGGGCCCAAACCGGCATGCTGGCCAAAGTTAGTACGTCACGCCGAGACGCGCAAACACCTGCTGCTTGAGGTACTGGGCGATGTCGACGTTGCTTCGATTGTCGAGCAGCGAGTAGCCGACACCAACGTAGGCCCAGTTGCGCAGGAAGTAGTCCAAGGAGGCGCCGACTTGAAACAGGTTATCGACGCGGTCCACCTGATTGAGGTCGACCGTCGTCCCTTCATAGTTGATGTGCGCGTAGCGGCCGGACAGGTCCAGCGACAGGCGGCCCGCGATCTGCTGCACGTAGGATAGATAGGCCGAATCCTGATAGGCGAAGTTGCTGATGACCGAGTTGAGGAAGTCGTGGCGCGCGCCGACGACCAAGCGACTCAGCTGCGTCAACCGAACCGTGACCGATGCATCGGCGTAGGTACTTCCCCAGATGCCGCTGGTCGATCCGCCGGACGAATAGAAGCCGTTCATGTAGCCGACGGCCAGCACGGCCGAGGTTTTCTCGGTCAGCAGGCCGCGCAACCCGACGGTGATCCGCAAGGGATAGGAGTTGTTCTTGAGAGACTGCACCATCCCCGAGGGCGTCGTCTGGGTTTGATCGTTCAGATAGTAGACATAGCCCTGCTGCGCGTTGAAGAAGACTGCCGTTTTCGGCAGCCACTTCCACGACACGTCCAACATCAGGGTGTTGGTCAGCGCGTTGGCGTAGCTATAGAAATCGTTGAAGACGTCGACCATGTTCGTGTAGCGCAGGGTCGACGTGAGACGTCCGCCACCTGGCGCCCAGCGCAGCTCGAGGGACGCTTGGTTGTTCGTTCGTTCGATCGGTCCGGTTGGTGACGGCCCGCCCTGCCCCGCGTACGGCGCATCCTCGATCCGGGCGAAAACGTCAGCGACACCGAACGCGAGTTGCGCGCCCCCGTAGCTCAGCGACACACCGGCGTTGGGGTTCCAGGCGTTGCTGTACTTCTTGACGTCCGGATCGCTCGACCCGTAGTACCGATATTGCAGCCCCGCCCGTACGTCGAACGTCAACGCATGCGACACGGGACCGTTGCGGGTCGCATTGGTGACGTCCAGGAACGGCATCACACGGACGATCGAAGAACCCCGAACGTCGGTGTTCGAATAAAAGACGTTCGTATCGTAGCCAGCTTCGACGCCCAGACCGGCGTGCAGGAGCGTTCCCTCGCTCAACTGAATACCGGTGTTGCTCTCGCCGGTCGCCTTGTAGGGCAGCCCAGCATAGCCGATGTTCACTTCTTCCTGGGCGAACGCAACGCTGCCCGCCAGCAGCGTCCCGAGGCCGATGCACAGTCCAAGTCGGCGATTCATAGAGGGGTGTCTTTATCTCGACAGAGTTGTCGACCGGCGCCGGGACTGCACGCGAACCGGTCAGTCAGTGACGGGACTCGCCTCGGGGGGCCGGGTGATATCGATGAAAGGGCTGCCAGGGGTGGTCGGGTCGTACTGCGGGATGTTCGGATCGACCTCGATGTCGACGCGGGTCGCTCCGACGAAGCTGAGATCTTCGCCGATGCAGTTCTCCGCCTCGGCACCCAGCACGGTGACCTTCTGATTCACAATCGTGAGGCGCGTGAACTCGTGGGTCTCGCTGCCCTCGTCGTTCTTGGCGACGCCCTCCTGCAGCGCTCCCATGGACTGTTCGGCGATGTTCGCGTTGACGCGCGCCTGAACCAGTTTGTCGGTCACGCAGTTGAGACGGATGATGTCCTTCTGGCGCTTCGCCTCTTCCTGCAGGCCCTGGATGCGCTTGACCACTTCAGCCATCCCGCGAAGGTAGTCCTTGGACTGGTTGACCATCTCGGCCGGCGTCAGCACGGGACGCTGCTTGACGGAGAGGTCGACCGCCGCGGGAGGAGCGGCGGGAGCGGGCTGCGGGGCGGGCGCCTGCGCGAACACGGTGCTCCCGATGAACATCGTGGCCATTAAGAGCTTTGTCTTCACCGCAGCACCTTTCCTTTCAACCCTATCCTCATCTCCCTATCTCCCCCTATGCCCCCGTCAGCAATACGTTATTTGTAAGCAATTCGCGTACTTACAATTGCGGTAGGGATTATAGGCATGCCACCAGGGTGTGTCAACGGCCGAGATGGTCATACTTTGGTTTCGAGTCTCGACCATCGTCTGCTCATCGATTTGTGCTCGTCGCTTCATCACCCGGCTTACTGCGATGACTGGAACACGAACGGGAAGGAGACCTCGACGGAGCCGCCCGACGGCGCCGGGAAGCGCCACCGCGCGACCAGCGACTTGATGCAGCTCGCGACCTCGGCGTCGCCCAGCGTGTCCTGCTCGACGTCGACGCCCGACACCGTGCCGGCCTGGGTGATCGTCCAGTGGATGACGACCTTGCCGCTCAGGTTCGGGTTCCGCTTCAGTGCGCGTTCGTAGCAAGCCTTGATGGCGCCGAGCCGCGTCCGAACTTCCTTCGCGACCATCGCCGGATCCAGCTCGCCGTCGACCGCCGGCGCCTCGCTCTTCACGACGCCGGAGACCTTCTTCTCCGCCGCCGGGCCGCCGGTGCCGCCGCCCTCGATCGAGCCGCTGCCGCGCAGGCCGCCGACGCTGGCGACGCGCCCCGAGCCGCTGCCGCCCGACTTGATGCCGCGCAGCTGGTCGTTGTTGTTCGCGACGCCGATGCCGCCGACGCCCTGGAACGCCTTCTCCTGGTCGCGGTCGACGTCGCCCTTGCCGAGGACGTCCGCGATCGAGCCCTCACCGTCGGCGCGCGCGCCGAGGAGCTTCAGAAGGCCGGTCGACTTGACCTGCTCGGCCAATCGAGCGCGGCGCTCGGCGTCCGCCTTGGCCTTCTCTTCCGCCAGCCGCGCCTTCTCCTCCTCGCTCAGCTCCTTCTTCGGCGCGGCCTGCTGCGGCTTCTTCTCTTCCGCCGTCGCCTTCTTCTCTTCTTTCTTCTCTTCCTTCTTCTTCTCGTCGACCTTCTTTTCGACCTTCTTCTCTTCAGGCTTCTTCACCTGCACCATCTGGACGAAACGGTCCGGCACCGCCTCGATGTCCGGCTTGCGCGGCCAGTCGACGTTGCGCAGGTAGAGGATCAGCGTCAGGTGCAGCGCGAACGAGATCGCCGCGATGGTCGTGAAGAACCAGTCCATGCCGGTCAGCGCCGACCCGCGCACCGACGCGGGCAGCTGCGGCCGTGGCTGGGGCGGCGGCGGCGTGACGAACTGGAACAGGATCGTCATGTCCGCCAGCGTGATCTTGCCGCGCGAACGCTCGTCCAGCGGCAGCGGCCAGCTGGTGCCGCGCTTCTGGATCTTCCCGGTTTGCTTCAGCTGCGACAGCGAGATGATCTCGTTGCCGACGGCGATGCGGGCGTCCATGCCGTCCGAGAAGTGCGCCACGTACTGGTTGCTGCTGGCCTCGAAGAGGAGCCAGTTGCGCGGGAGCGCGTCGGACGGGACGACGAACATGTTCTTCGCCGACTGGCCGATCGTGATGTTCTCACGCTTGCGGACCAGCCGTTCCTCGACGATCCGCCCGCCCTGGATGATCCCGATACGAAGGATCTTGGGCTTCGGAGCCGATCCAACTTGCGCTTGTCGGGCCGCTACCTGGGTCGCCATTCGTCAGTTCCCTTCTTGTCGAATGCTCAAAACGGTGAACGCGAGACGCTGTCCAGAATCTTCGGGATGAAATCCTGCTTCAGCTCCTGCCAGTCGTAGTTGATCGTCGACTTTTGGTAGAAGAAGAAGGCTTCAGGCTTCTGGATTTTTCCTTCGATCCGGATTTCGTCGGTGATGCGGTAAATCTTCTTCCCGCCGGCGCCGTGCTCGACCTTGACCTTCGGGTTGGCCGGGTCCCCGCCGGCCGCCGCGGGAGCTGCCGCGTTGGCTGCAGGGGCCCCGCCGGCCGCCAAGGCGGCCGACGAAACCAGTCCGGGGAGGGTGATGGACGCAAACAGGCAAAGGATCTTCGTCGATCGCATGCGATCCCTTTACTTCCGTTTTCCGGCGGGGGCCGCCGGGGCCGCCGGAGGCGGCGTTTCAGCCGGGGGAGCCGCGGCTGGCGCGGCCTTCCCGGCCGGGGCGTCGGCGGGCGGCATGGGGGCGTCTTTGCCGGCAGGGGCTGCTTTGGAGGCCGGACCACCCGGGCCGGCCGGGACAGCGCCCGCAGCGCCAGGGGGCGGCGCCGGGGCGTTCGGGTCGGCGGGCTGGCCGGACGCGGCCGCCGCCTTCTTCGCGTCGTCGGCCGCCTTCTTGGCCGCCCGAGCCGCGTCGCGCTCTTGCTGCTTCTTCAGCCGCTCGAGACGCTTCTCCTCTTTCTTCATCTTGTCCTGCGCCTCCGCGATGTACGCGTCGGCCGGATCGGTGGCCGCCAGGGCGGTCCCCATCATCTGCTTGTATTTCTGCAGGTACTGAATCGCGGTGTTCTCTTTGGCGAAGAGGTCCATGTTCGGGATCTTGTCCGCGTCCAGGTACAGGATTCCGAGGTTGAACACCGCGTCGGCATAATTCGGGAAGAGCTGTAGGGCCCGCTGATACTCCGCCTGCGCTTTTTCGTACTCCTTGTCGCCCCGATACGCGTCCCCCAGGTTGAGGTGCGCCTTGGCGAAGCCAGGCTGCAATGAAGCGGCCTTCTCCAGGACCGGGGTCGCCTCGCCGTAGTTCTTGGCGGACAAATACTGGGCCCCCAGGTTGCTCCAGATGACCGCGTCGTCGGGTTTCGCCTCGGCGGCCTGCTTCAGGAGGGCGATGGCGCCGGGGACGTTCTTCTGGTCGATCTCGAGAAAGGCGAGCAGCTGGTAGATCTCCGCCTTCTCGGCGTTCGAGGCCCCGTTGGCCTGCATCATCTCCCAGAGCTTCTTCATCCACTCGAACTTGTGGAGCTTGAAGAAGGACTTCGCCATCACCAGCATCGCCGGCGTGTAGCGCTCGTTC
>CAZPUH010000637.1:0-6229 GCA_964589215.1 uncultured Myxococcales bacterium
GAGCGGCGGCAACAACTCCGCGACCGGCGGCAGCGCGGGCACGGGCACGGGCGGCAGCACCGGCGGCGGCAGCACCGGCGCGGGCGGCAGCCCCACCACCGGCGGCGGCGGCGCCAAGGCGACCGGTGGCAAGGGTGGCAGCGCTCAGGGCGGCGCGAGCGGCTCCGGGCAGACCAACGCCTCCGGCTCCGGGTGCGACTGCTCCGTGGCCGCCTCGCCCACCCCGGGCTCCCTCCTCTGGTTGGTGCCGATGGGGATGATGTTGACCATCACCCGCCGCCGTCGCCGCTGACCGGGCCGGCGCCCACCTGGGCGCCTCGCCACTGATCACGCCACCGTCGGGCGCCCCGGCGGTGGCGTTTTTGTTTGGACCGATGCCCCGATCAGCCCGGACCCTGGATGAAGTACTTCGTCCACTGGGCGATGTGGTTCGACGTCGTGACGTCCTGGAACGGCAGGCAGAAGGCCGCGTAGCTGGGGTCCGCCCCGCCCGCGCCGGGGTTGATGCCCACCATCCAGATCAGCGTCCCCTTGGTGGTCTCGCTGGTGTCGGCCGGCGCCGGCGGCGTCCGAAGCCCGTACTGCCGCGTCGACGAGAACGTCAGCCAGATGAGCTTGTTCATCTCGTCCAGGCTCTGCACGTACGGCGCCCACTTCGGGAACGAGTTGGTCAGCGCCGTCGCCGTGCCGTCGCCGACGCCCGGGCTGTTGGCGCGCGTCAGCGCCACGGGCGCCGCGCCGGTCAGCGACGTCAGGAACATCGTGGCCGTGGCGTCCGTGTCGGCGTCGCAGGTGATGTCCGGCGCCTTGCCCATGGCCGGCGTCCCCTTCGTGCACGTCGACTCGTCGTAAACGACCAGGTTCCCGTCGGGCGCAATCGCCGGGTAGTAGTGGTTCTTGCCCAGCACCGCCGGCACCAGCTCCTGGGGCGCGCCCCAGGTGCCGCTGCTGTCCGCCGTGACCATGTCGATCGCGCCCGTCGCCGGGCGCTGGTCGGTGGTTCCGGCGTTCGGATCCATCGACGTGAACACGATGGTGTTCGACACGGCCGGGTTCTTCGACCAGTCGGGGTGATCCGCGCGCAGCCCGCCCAGATCGATGGTCTTCACGACCGTGCCCATCGTTCCGTCGAAGATCATCAGGTTCGACGGACCCTTGCGGTTGGGTGTGCCGTCGCCGTAGACGCCCACGAACTGCGTGCCGTCGGCGTTCCACGACTCGAACTGGCTCTTCTGCGTCAGCGGGAACGGCTGCAGCGCCATGTTGTTCTTGATGTCCCACAGCAGCAGGCGCCCGTCGCTCTGCCCGCCGGCGCTCGCGACGATCTTGCTGCCGTCGGGCGCCAGCGCGTGACAGCCGACGCAGGTCTTGCCGTCCGTGTTGGTGGGCGTCAGGTACGGCATCGCGGCCGCCGTGCTGCCCGCGAAGTCCCAGCGCATGATCGCGGTCTTGCCGCTGGTGGTCCAGTAGTAGAGCGCGCCGAGGATGTTGTCCTTCGAGAACTGGATCGTGAAGTCGCTGCTGGTGCCCGCGGCCGTGCCGTTGTCGTCGGTGCCGCTCACGTGCAGCTTGACCGGCCCCTGCCCCGCGTTGGCGGACGCGATGGTGGCCCACAGGCCCGGATCCGGCAGGTAGATGCAGCCGTTGATGCCGGCCGGCGCCGCGCACCGGATGAACGTGTTCACCGTCGCCAGCTTGCCGACGAAGCTGACCTGGAACAGCGTGTTCGCCGCGGCGCCCGGCACGAAGTGGACCTCGATGCCGGTGACGTTCGGCGGAAACAGCGCGCCGTCATTCGGGTACACGAGCTGCGGCGCGCGCGTCGGGTCCGCGGGCGCGCTCGAGAACAACGTCCCCGCGTTGGACGGAATGCCCATGCCCGCGGTGCCCGGATCGGCGCCCGTGAAGGTGTAGTTGACGACCAGTGTGGCCTGCGCCGTCACGCTGCCCGACGCCGCCGTCACCGTGACGACCCCGCCGCTGGTCCCCGTCGACGTCGCGAGCCCGCTGGCGTCGATCGTGACGATGCCGGTGGGCGTGACGCTGTAGGTGACCATCGAGGTGACGTCCTGAGACTGGCCGTTGATCGTGCCGGTCACCATGAACTGCTGGGTGGCGGGAGGCGCCCCCGTCGAGACGGAGATCATCGCGGTGCCCGGTGTGATCTGCAGCGCGCTGAGGCCGCCGATCTGGGGCGTGCCGCCGGTGCCGCCGCCCGTCCCCGTGAGCGGTCCACCGCCGCCGGCGCCCGATAGCGACTCTTTGTTGCCCTTGAACGCGCACCCGGCCGTGGCCAGCAACGCGATCAGCGCGATTCGCGCGGCGGAGGTTGGAGTCGAGGAAAACGTCGAACGTCGAAAAATATTCATGGGGGCTCATCCGCATTTTATGCGGGTGCCGCGGCCCCGGATCATTCTTCGCTGGAAAACCGGATTTTTTCTGGGCGCAGTGAGTGTAGACAAATGTCGGAGGACCGCCGTCAGTGCCCGCTGGCGGCCCACATCCATGACCGGCCACGGGGTTCGTGGCCCCGGATCGATCAGGCCGGCTGGTCGCGCTCGCCCGCGCCGCCGGCGACGACCTGGGCGTGATTCAGCGCCGCCGTCAGGGTCACGCCGCCCACGACGTTCCCGACCAGGGTCGGCAGCAGGTAGCGCGAGAACGAATCGACCAGGCGCGCCTCGGTCCGAAACGGGAGGTAGAAGACCTCCACGGCACCCGCGACGATGTGGGTCAGATCGCCCAGCCCCACCAGGTAGGTGACCATCACGATGACCGTGATGCGGCTGCTGCGCGCCACCGGCAGCAGCCAAACCATCAGGGCGATCAGCCAGCCGGCGAAGATGCCGCGCAAGAGGTTGCTGCCGGGCGCGCCGCGCGCCGCGATCGACGACAGCTGGTCGAACGCGTCCCGCACCGGCGCCGAGAACACCTCCGTCTTGGCGACGACCACGGCGAACACGAAGGCGCCCAGCAGGTTCGCCACCAGCACCACGCCCCACAGGCGCAGGATGTTCGTGAGCGCGACCGGCTTCGCGCGGCGCTGCTGCGAGCGCCCGGCCAGATAGGGGATGATCGGCGTCAGCGTGTTCTCCGTGAACAGCTGCTGGCGCCCCAGCACCACGACCAGGAAGCCGACCGGGTAACCGAGACGCACCAGCAGGGGCGCCCACGACGTGTCCGGCAGCCGCGCCTTCAGCAGCCCCTGCGCCACCAGCGAGAACCCCATGGACAGGCCGGCCGCGATGCCTGACCAGGCCAGTGCCGCCGTCGAACGGTCGAGCTCCGCCAGCCCCTCGGCCCGCACCGCCTCGTAGACGATCTCGGCGGAGGGTGAGGCGCGACGACGCGCTTCCTCGAGATCCGTTGCCGCCTCCTCGCCTTCGGTCTCCTCGGTCTCGCGGGCGCGCTGTTCGCCTTCGGACGGCACCGGATGAACCTGAGCCCGGCGGCTCGGCCGTCAACCCACCTCGCCACTCGCCACTCCGCTGCCCGCCCGCCGGGAGCAGCCCCTAGGGCGCCGCGGGGAGCTCGGGCGGGCGGCGGGCCTGGTAAAGTGTGGTCGTGCGCGATCGCGCCGGGCCGATCGGCCGCTGGATCCTTCTTGCCGTTCGGCTGCTGCCGGGCCTGCTGGCGATGCCGATGGCCGCGGCCGCGCCGCCGCCGCCCGCGCCCCTCGTCGATCCGGCCAGCGTCGTCCTCTATGTCGACGAAGGGCGGCTGGAGCTGGAGGGGGACGCCCTGCGCAACATGCGGATCCGCTGGCAGACGGCGGCGGGCACCGGGACGGACGTTTGCCTCATTCCAAAGCCCGCGGGCAAGCGCGACCGCTGCGCGTTCAGCGTGCCCCGGGATCTGCCGGCCGACGCGCGGCTCGGCTGGGCCGCCGGCGCCGCGACGGGCGCGGCGGTCACGGTCACCGGCGGGATCGCGACGGGCCCGGACGCGTTCGCGCCGCTGCGGCCGGCCCGCATCGTCATCGACCGCGTACTGGCCACGGCCACGACCGCGCTGGACCTCACCGACGGGCACGGGCGCCTGCCGCTGGCGCACCCCGACGCGGTGGCCGCCGCCGACTGCGCCCAGGCCCGCTGCGAGGTCTCCGAGGGCGCGATCGAGGTCGGCGCGCTGTCCGGCGCCGCGCAGTCGGTCACCGTGCACGCGCACCTGGCGCCCCACTACTTCGTGCAGCGCGGGGACGCCTTCGAGTCGACGTTCACGCAGGTCGTCTCGGTGCTGCACTGCCCGGCCAGCATCGTCTCGGGCGCGCCGCTGCGCCGGGCGGAGTCGACCAGCGTCGTCGTGCGCCTCGACGGCCGTTGCGGCGGCGACGCGCGCACCTTGCGCTGGAGCGCCAACGGCGACCCGGCGCAGGTCGTCCGTGTGGCCAAGGACGGCGACGCGGTGCTGGCGCTGCTGTCGGTGGGCGACGTCGAGGACGCGGCGCTGACCGTCACCGCGTCGCGCCCGGAGCCGGACGGCTCGGTCATCGCGGTCGCTCACGCGGCGACGCGCCCTGCCCCGCTGCCGCGCGCGACGCTGGAGCTGCCCGGATACGGCAGCGTCGACTTCGTCCCCACCAACCGCGACGCGGTCGTGCACATCGCGCCCGTCGGCGCGCAGGGGCGGCTGGTGCTGCTGCCGTCGGAGGGGGCGTACAAGGTCACCACGGGCCCCGACGGCACCCGCATCCGCGGCGAGGAGGGGGTGGGCGGCTACGTGGCGCTCCGTTTCGGCTATCGCGTCGAGGGGCTGCCGGCGCCGTTCGCCGACGCCGATCTGGCCGTCCTCGGCGAGTCGTTGCAGCGGCCGATCCGGCAGGCCAGCGTGCCGGCGCCCATCGGCTCTTCGGCGCTGGAGGCGAGCCCGCTGGTCGAGCTGGTCTGCACCGACGACCACGGGAACGCCGACCGCATCAAGCCGGGCAAGCGCACGTCGATCCCGTTTTCGCGGCGCGACGGCTGCCGGGTGGTCATCCACCGCGAGCGCTTCAAGCCCGAGGACGGCACCCAGGACCTGACGCTGGACATCGACGTGACCAAGGTCGACGACTCGCCGCGGCCCGACGGGCACGTGAACGAGCGGATGGTGCTGCGCCCCGCGTCCGAGCCGCGCATCGTCTGGATCCGCGGCGTCAAGGCGCAGTTCGATCGCGTGTCGGTCCGCATCGCGCACGTCGCCGACGACGTCCGGTACGTCGGCTCGACGGAGACCCGCACCTCGCTGCCCGCCGTGCAGTGGACGCTGGTCGTCGGCGAGGGGCGGCTGCGGTTCTACGCGACGGCGGCGATCCCCACCGGCCTCTTTCACATCACGGCGCCGAGCGGGATCCTCACCCTGAACTTCGGCGCGCTCTCGCGCCTCACCTGGCTCGACCGCGAGGGGCACGAGGGGCTGTTCGGGCTGGAGCTGGGGGCGATGGGCGTCGGGCTGGCGGCGACGCCGGGATTCACCGCTTTCCCGCCCACGCTGGCGGTGATCGCGGGGGTCGGGGTCAGCATCCCCATCGGGAACCGCGGCGAGCCCACTCAGGCTTCCGTGAACCTGCACGCCTGGGGTGCCTACGAGCTGCGGGACAACTACGACTACACGCCGATGGGCGGCACGACGTACTCGCCCAGCCACTGGTCGCTGCTGTTCGGCCCCAGCATCACGATCGGCAACATCGGCACGAACCTCTGAGGGCGGTGTTAGGTTGTCGGGCGTGCGCGTGATCGTGATGGCGCTCGTGTTGCTGGCAGCGGCCGGGCGGGCCCGCGCCGACGTACCG
This sequence comes from uncultured Myxococcales bacterium, assembly GCA_964589215.1. GTDB lineage: Bacteria > Myxococcota_A > Polyangia > Fen-1088 > Fen-1088 > JADGRB01. Next base: position 5,771 of record CAZPUH010000637.1, read on the forward strand.
GCGGGCGCCGAGGAGCGGTTCGAGCAACAGAAGAAGAGCGTCGGCCTGGCCGTCGCGCTGGAGGCGATCTCGCCCATCGCCGGCATGGGCGGCTTCTACGGCGGGGCCAGCGACCAGGCGACCGTGCTGTCGCTGGTCAGCGTGGGCGCCATCGGGGCCGGCGTGGGCGGCGTGTTCTGGCTGATTCACGTCGACAACCAGCACGCCAGCGGGGTGGGCGGCGTCGCGCTGAGCGTCGAGCAGGGCGCGGCCATCTCGCTGGTGGTGGCCGCCGGGGTGACCTACATCCTGGCGCGCATCTCGGGGCTGGCGCTGGCGCCAGACGCCACGCGCACCTTCAACGAGGACCTTCGCCACCGGGTCGGGCTCCCGCCGTCGGAGCCGACGATTCCGTTCCACGCCTGGGCTCCCCTGCCCGGCGTCGCCTTCCAGTTCTGACGGGCAGCGACCTCGGCGCGC
>CAZPUH010000638.1:0-7044 GCA_964589215.1 uncultured Myxococcales bacterium
CCAGTACATCCAGGTTCCGAAGAGCGACGGATCCCGGTAGGCGAGCACCGCGCCCGAGTCGATCTGCGCCAGCCGCCCGCCGATCAGCAGCTGCTTGCCGCGGCCGAACAGGTTGCCGTGGACGAACAGCAGCCCGAACGATTTGTTGTTCGCCGACCAGGAGGCGGTCGGGACGGGCGCCCAGGGGAACTTGTCCTTCACCGAGATGTTGATGCGGACGCCGGCGCCGTGCGGCTCCCACCAGACGTTCACGTCGGCGAAGAGGCCGGTCGTGTTGAGGCGCTCGCGCACCGTGTCCAGCGTGTCGCTCTGCAGGGTGTCGCCGATGGAGACCCCCGCGATCGACCGCACGGTGGATTCTTCGGTGCGTTGATTATCGAGGATCCGGACGTCGGTGATCGCCTCACCGATCGCGAACGCCGGAGTTGCCTCCAGACCCAGCGCCAGACCAAAAATCGAGGCTAAGAGAGCTCCTCGCGATGCGAGACGAGGCGAGGCCATGGATGAAGGATATCGATGCCGATGCCATTCGTAAACCCGACACCTTCAATACCGTGAGGGGGGCCACATCGGTGGTCGTGTGCGCAAGCGCGACGGCGACGGCCATTTGAGCGGGTGAAATGACAGGGCGCGAAGGTGCGTCCGTCGGAGAATTCCTGCTAAGGTCGGCGCGTGGCGCCCCCAGCCGAAAGTCGGGTCAGCCGTTATCACCATTGGGTCATTCGCCATCCGGTCGGGATTCTGATCGGCGCGTTGGTCGTCGGGGCGCTGGCCTCGTTTCTGGCGTCCCGGCTCCAGCTGAAGACCGCTCTGGAAGAGCTGCTGCCCAGCAACGACCCCGGGGTCGTCACCCTGGAACGCACCCAAAAGCGGATGGGCGACCTGTCGCTGCTGCTGGTCGGGATCCGCTCGCCGGATCATGCGGCGAACCTGCGGTACGCGGACGCGCTGACCAAGAAGCTGCGCGCGCTGCCGCCCCAGGTCGTCAATCTGGCCACCTACGAGATCCAGGATCTCCGGCAGTTCTTCCAGACCAACAAGTGGCTGTACGTCTCCGAGGACGACCTCGAATCGATCCGGGATCGCCTGCGCAACGAGATCAGCAAGCGCAAGAACCCGCTCTTCGTCACGCTGGACGACGAGGAGCCGGTCGACCAGCTGCAAAAGCGGCTCGAGCACAAGAACGGGATCGAAGAGCGTTTCCCGGGCGGCGTGTTCACCAGTCCCGACGGCCAGTACGTCTGGATCGCGGCGCTGCCGCCGGGCGGCCTTTTCGGCGGGCACGCGGGCGAGGCGCTGTACAACGCCGCCCGCCGGCTGATTGCCGAGGATCCGCCGTCCCGCTACCACCCCGAGATGAAGGCCGAGCTGTCGGGGCCCATCGCGACGGGCATCGCCAACCGGCTGGCCATCGAACAGGACCTGGCGGTCGTCACCACCAGCTGCGTGCTGATCGTGGTGCTGTCGATCGGGTTCTACTTCCGCCGGCTGCGGGCCATCCCGCTGACCGGCATCCCGGCATTTCTGGGCGCGGCGATCGCGTTCGCGGTGGCCGACATGGCGTTCGGCTACCTGAACTCGTCGACCGCCTTCCTGGGGTCGATCATCATCGGCAACGGGATCAACTACGCCATCGTCTTCATGTCCCGCTACGAGGAAGAGCGGGCGCACGGAAAAGACGGGCGCGAGGCGTTGCGCTGCGCGCTGGGCGGCACCTGGCGCGGCACGCTGGTGGCGTCGATCGCCGCGTCGGCCGCCTACGCGTCGCTGACCGTGACCAGCTTCCGCGGGTTCTCCCAGTTCGGCGTCATGGGCGCCGCCGGCGCGCTGGCGTGCTGGACGGCGACCTACACCGTGCTGCCGGCCCTGCTGGTGCTGCTGGACACGCGGCGCAAGCAGAAGGTCCGCCCTCACCGCCCGCCGATCGAGCTGGGCCCGCTGGCGGGATTCATCCGCCGCTACAGCGCCGCGATCAGCATCGTCTTCATCGCGCTGTCCGTACTGAGCATGGTGGGTCTGCGGCACTTCTTGAAGGACCCGTTCGAGTACAACTTCCTCAAGCTGAGCGTGCGCACCAGCCCGAACAGCGAGGCGCAGCAGTTCAGCCAGAGCCTGGACAAGCTGTTCGGGCGCTGGCCGTCACCCACGGTGGTCCTGGCCGATTCGGTCGACGACGTCGAGCCTATCAAGCAGACCATCCGCAAACAGGATCAGGAGCTGCCGGGACCCGACGTCATCGGCAACGTGGTCACGATCTACGACCTGTTGCCGGGACCGCCGGACGCGCAGCAGCGCAAGCTGGCGCTGATCGCGCAGATCCGGAAGCTGACGCACGACCCCGCGCTGGAGGTGCTGAACGACAAGGAGCGGGCGGACCTGGCCAAGATCGATCCGCCGGACGGGCTGCGGCTGCTGCAGCCGTCGGACCTGCCGCCCCTCGCCCGGCGTCCGTTCACCGAGAGCGACGGGACCATCGGCCGCGTCGTGCTGGTGTACGCCGCCGAGCACGGCATCTCGGTGTGGAACGGGCGTGACCTGTTGCGGATCGCGTCCGTGCTGCAGCACCTGCACCTGCCCGACGGCAGGGTCGTCGAGACGTCGGGCAGCGCGGTCGTCTTCGGCGCCATGATCCGCTCCGTCCTGCGCGACGGGCCGATCGCGACCGTCGCGTCGCTGATCGCGGTCATCGTGATCGTGGGCTTCACGATCCGCCCCGCGCTGGCGGTGGTGATGGCGATCGGGACGCTGATCCTGGGCGTGCTGCTGATGGTCGGCGCGGCCGGCTGGGCGCAGGTGCACGTCACGTTCCTGAACTTCATCGCGCTGCCCATCACGTTCGGCATCGGGGCCGAGTACGCGCTGAACGTCATCACGCGGTACCGGGAAGAGCGGGCGATCCTGCCGGCGGTCGTGTCGGCCGGTGCGGCCGTCGCGCTCTGCTCGTGGACGACGATCGTCGGGTACGGCTCGCTGCTGGCGGCGCGCAACCGCGCGCTGCAGGGCTTCGGCATGATGGCGATCCTGGGCGAGGTCTCCTGTCTGTCGGCCGCCATCGTCGCGCTGCCGGCGCTGCTGACCTGGCTGCGCGCGCGCCCGCTCGTGGGCCGGGAGTCGCAGGCGCCGCACACCCCGCAGGCAGACGACCGCGCGGCGCCGGGCTCCAGCGCGTAGGCGCCATGACCCGGACCGCAGCGGACGCGCCGCCGGCCGGCGAGGTGACGACCTGGTCCGCGCGAACGACCTGGTCGGCGCTGGGCGCGGTGCTGGCCGCGCGGCTCATGTACCTGGCCCGCTACGGCTGGGACATCGGCTGGATGAACCTGGGGTACCTGGACCACGCGCGCCAGCTGGCGCTGGGCGGCGGGCAAGCCTCCGAGGAGCAACCGCTGGCGTACTTCGCGCTGATCGCGGCGCGGCGGCTGGGACTGAGCGCGCTGGGGGCGAACGAAGCCGTCTATCTCGTAGCGCATCTGCTGCTGGCGGCGGGCGCGGTCGCCGTCGCGCGTTTCGTGTGGCCGGTGGCGTCGCGGCGGCGGCGGACGACGTTCGTGGCGACGCTGGCCCTGTTGCCCTTGCTGGCGTCGCAGTCCGGCCGCAACAACCTGGGGGTCACGCTGGCCGCCGGCCTTTCGGCCAGCGCGCTGGGCGCGGCAGCCGCGGGGGCCGTACGGGGGCGGTGGGCGCCGGCGCTGCTCGCGGCCGGCCTGGCCGCGCTGGCGGCGACCGCGCGCTACGAAGCGGTGGTGACCTGCGGCGGCGCCGCGCTGATCCTGGCGATGGTGGGCCCGCGCCTGCGCGATCTGCGCGGGGCCCGCCAATCGGCTGCCGCATTGGCGGCGGGGACGGCGGCCGGCGTGGCGGCGGTCGTCGCGATCCGGCGGGCGCTGTCGGCGGGCGGCGCGCCGGGCGACCCGACCTACGCTTTCTACACCTTCTTCGACGGGCTGCCGGTGCTGATGTACCCGCACCTGCCGGGCACCGAGTACGGCCGCTACCGCGCTTCCGCGGCGTACTTCGGCGGCTTCGACGCGAACCACGGCAGCCTCGTCCACGCGCTGCTGCATCACCCGGGCTTCGCGCTGCTGCGGGTCGTGACCAAGCCGGTGGATCTGCTGCTGGTGCTGCTCTGGCTGTACGCGCTGACGCCCGTGGGGCTGGCGCTGGCCGCGTTTGGCGCTGCGCGCATCGGCCGCCCGGCGACGTGGGGGCGCGGCTGGCTGCTGGCGGCGTACCTGTTGCCGCTGGGCATGCTGTTCGTGCCGCAACAGAACCCCGCCTACTACGTCAGCATCGCGATCCCGCTGGTGCTGGCCATCGCGCGCGGCGCCGACCGCCTGGCCGATCGACTGGGCGCGACGACGGCGCGGCGGCTCGGGTGGGTGACGGTCGCGGCCGCCGTCCTGCTGGTCGTCGCGGCCGGCAAGCTGAGCGTCACCAACAGCCGCGCGCTGAACGCGGCTGCGCCCTATCTCGAGGCCCGCTGCAAGGGCGGCTGCCTGACGAACGTGCTGCCGCAGTCGCTGCGCAATCAGGCCTGGGTCGTCACGGACGGTGGCGCCCCGCTGCCGCCGCGCCAGCACCGCACGGAGCGGGTCATCACCGGCGGACTGGCGGGCGCCCGGCCCGAGCTCTACGACTTTTGCGGGCGGGTTTCGCGCGCGCGGGCCGCCGGGTTCGTGGGCCCGGTCCTCTGGGTCGACGCGGACATTCAGAGCTTCAAGGTGTTCGACGCCGACTTCGACCCCGAGGTCCGCTATCAGGGGACGGTGGACCGCACCCTTCTGGTGGCGGAGCAGCGCTTCGCTTCGGGAGCGGACGCGGTGACCCTGTCCTACCTGCCCGGCGACCGGCCCTGCCGCCACTGAAGAATTTGGGACGCGCCACGGTCGAGGTTATCGTGAGTCATGCGACGGATGGGTGTGCTGGTGGTTTCGGTGGCCTGCGCGTCCGGGTGCGGCGGTTCGTCGTCGGGCGGTAAGACCCTCGACTGCGCCTACCTGGCCGGGGACAACTGCTGGAAGACCACCGCCGCGTCCGCGGCCAGCTGTCTCCCCGCCCAGTCCGAGATGGGGACGCTGAGCGCCGACGGGAAGGCGTGCACCTACGCCAGCGGCACCGTCGTGACGTTCACGCCGGCGCTGGTGCTGCCGCTGCCGGCGAACGGCAACCAGACCTGGAACTTCACGGTGACGACGGCGGGCGGCGCCACGTGCCTCGCGTACAAGGATGACGGCAACGGCGGGATCACGCTGAACGTGCAGGGGCAGATCGTGAAGGAAGGAACAGCCGGCACTCTGGGCGTGTCGCTGAGCTGTCCCGACGGAACCACCTATACGAACGGGAACGCGTTCTCGCTCTTCAGCTGCCCGGACGCGGGCCTCCTGGGCGGATTGCCGGGCGCGGCCTGGTCGGACACGGACACCTCGGTCAGCCTGTCGCTGCTGGCGGCGTCGTCGTCGGGATCCTTCGACGGCCAGCCCGTCTTCAACTGCCAGAAAGCTCCCTGAGCGAGGGCCGCGCCTCAGTGGCGCATGCGCAGGACGTCGGCCGTCGAGACGATCAGGAAGAGGCCCATCAGGATCCAGACGATCCCGAAGGTCAGGTGGCGCTTGCGAGCCTTGGCGGCGGCGGGCGAATCCTCGGCGACCTCGTGCGATTCCTTGCGGCGACCCAGCGTGACGGCGCGCAGCGCGCCGAAGATCACCAGCAGGGCACCGACCACATAGAAGAACAGCGGGGGGATGACGACGTTCATGTTCAGCTCGCGACCTCGACCGCCCTCAGCTCGCGGATGACGGTGACCCGAATCTGCCCCGGAAACCGCATCTCGCGCGAGATTTTTCCGGCGATCTCGGTCGAAAGGTTGACGGCGGCCAGGTCGTCGACCCGGTTCTGCTCGACGTACACCCGCACCTCGCGGCCGCCCTGCACGGCGAACGCCTCGGCGACGCCCGGGAAGCTGCGGGTGATGCGCTCGAGATCCTCGACGCGCATCAGGTAGCTCTCGTCCGTCTGGCGGCGCGCGCCGGGCCGCCCGCCCGACATCGCGTCGGCGCCAGCCACCAGGTAGGCGTAGGGGCTGTTGAACGGCTCGTCGGTGTGGTGCGCGCCGATGGCGTTCGCCACGACCTCGGCCTCGCCCAGGCGCCGCGCAAAGTCCGCGCCGATCACGGCGTGCGACCCGTCCAGCTCGTGGGTCAGCGCCTTGCCGATGTCGTGCATCAGCGCCGCGCGCCGGGCGGTCTTCTCGTCGAGGCCCAGCTCGTCGGCCATCATGCCGCACAGGTAGGCGGCTTCGACGGCGTGCTTCCACTGGTTCTGCGTGTAGCTGGTCCGGTAGTTCAACCGCCCGACCAGCCGGACGATCTCCGCGTGCGCGGGCGGGATCTCCAGCATCTCGAAGGCGCGGCGCCCCAGCTCGTCCAGCTCGCGATCCAGGGCGGCCGCGATGTCGCGGCCCGCCTGCGCGACCTTGGCCGGATCCGCCGCCAGCGACGGCTGGCGCTGCAGGCGCGCCAGCACGCGCCGGGCAACCTCGCGGCCCACGCCGTCCAGACCCTCGAGCCGGATGGCGTCGCGCGGCTCGTTGATCGCCAGCGTGACCCCCGCCGCCGATTCGATGGCCCGCAGGTTGGCGTCGTCGGGGCCGGTGATCGCGGCGCCGGCGGCCCCCGCCGGCAGCGGGATGATCGCGTGCAGGCGCTCGGTCAGGTAGTGGCCGTAGAACCGACCGACGGCGATCCCCATGATGCGCTTGGCGCGCTTGGTCGCCGCCTCCACCGCCGACTCCGTGACGGCGCGGGCCGTGCGCGCGGCGATGACCCGGGCCTCCTCGACCTCCGCCTCGCGCAGCGTCGCCACGACCTCCTGCGCGGACTGGCGCGCGGCCCGCTCCAGCGCGGCGCGGGCCGCGGCATCGGCCTCCGCCCGCTGTTCCCGCGCGGCGCGCGTCTCGGCCTCCAGCGCGGCCAGCCGGGCCTTGGCCGCCGCCGTCCGGGCCGCGGCCTCCTCGGCTGCAGCGATGCGCTCGCGTTGCTCGGCCTG
>CAZPUH010000639.1:0-2242 GCA_964589215.1 uncultured Myxococcales bacterium
GACCGCGTCGGCGGGCGACATCGTCGCGCTGTTCGGCGTCGAGTGCGCGTCGGGCGACACGTTCACCAACGAGTCCATCAACTACACGATGACCTCGATGCACGTGCCCGAGGCCGTCATCTCGCTGGCCGTCGCGCCGAAAGACAAGGGGAACGCGACCAACTTCTCGAAGGCGCTCAACCGCTTCACGAAAGAGGATCCGACCTTCCGCGTCCACCGCGACGAGGAGTCGGCCCAGACCATCATCAGCGGGATGGGCGAGCTTCACCTCGAGATCTACATCGAGCGCATGAAGCGCGAGTACGCCTGTGAGGTCGTCTCGGGTAAGCCCCAGGTCGCCTACCGCGAGGCGATCGCGCAGCGCGCCGAGTTCAACTACACGCACAAGAAGCAGACCGGCGGCTCCGGCCAGTACGGCAAGGTGGCGGGCTACATCGAGCCACTGCCCGCCGATCACCCGACCGGCTTCGAGTTCGAGGACGACATCGTCGGCGGCGCGATCCCGCGCGAGTTCATTCCGGCCTGCGAGAAGGGGTTCCGCGAGGCGGTCAAGAAGGGTCCGCTCATCGGGTTCCCCATCGTCGGCGTGAAGTGCGTCATCAACGACGGTGCCTCGCACCCCGTCGACTCGTCCGAAATCGCGTTCCGCACGGCGGCCCTCATGGGCTTCCGCGAGGCGTACACCCAGGCCAAGCCGACGATCCTCGAGCCGATCATGCGGGTCGAGGTGCAGTTCCCCGAGGAGTTCCAGGGCGCCGTCATGGGGCAGCTGAATCAGCGCCGCGGCACCATCGTCTCGTCGGAGAAGCAGGAAGGGTTCGTCCAGGCGATGGCCGAGGTGCCGCTGAACGACATGTTCGGCTACTCGACGGACCTCCGCTCGGCGACGCAGGGCAAGGGCGAGTTCACGATGGAGTTCCAGAAGTACGCCGAGGTGCCCAAGCAGCAGCGCGAAGTGATGATGGCCGAGTACCGGAACAAGAAGGACAAAGAGAGCAAGTAGGCAATCGTCGGACGGCGGCGTACAGCCGCCGTTCACGCCGCGGCGCGACGGCTCTGGGCTGGCGCCGCGGCGCCACTTTTGTTCACTTATTTCGGCCGTCCGGGCCCCGGTGCGACCCCCGCCGTGTGCGATTTTGGCGCGAGTGAGACGTTCTCTCCTCGACCCTCCTCGCACACGACGCATGCACCGACTGACTTCGCATTTCCTGATGGTTGCCGCGGTCATCGCGGGTTTCGCGCCCTCGGCGCTGGCCGCGCAGGACGCCACCGCTGAAGCCGAGAAGCTGATCCGGCACGGCGTCGAGCTGCGCCGCACGCACGACGACGACGCCGCCCAACGCGAGTTCCAGAAGGCCTACGACCTGGTCCACACGCCGCGCGCGGCCGGGCAGCTGGGGCTGGCCGAGCAGGCGCTGGGACGGTGGGAGGACGCCGAGCGGCACGTGAGCGAGGCGATTCACGCGCCGGCCGATCCGTGGGTCGTCAAGAACCGGACGGCGCTGGACCAGGCGCTGAACACGATCCAGGCGCACCTCGGTCGCATCGAAGTGATCGGGGACGTGAACGGCGCGTCGGTGTCCGTCAACGCGCGCGACGTCGGGCGGCTCCCGCTGCCTGAGCCGGTGCGTGTCAGCGCGGGGCAGGTCGACATCCAGGTCACCGCGCCCGGATACACGCCCGTGCTGCGAACGGTGACCATCGTCGGCGGCCAGTACCAGAAGGTGGTCGTTCACCTGGCGAAGGAGACCGCGACCGCCGTCCCCGAGCCGGCGGCCAGCAACGGCGGTGAGCCGGCCGCGCCCGCGCAGCCGGCGCCGCCGGCCGTCGAGCCGCAGCCCGAGTCGTCCAGCGTGCGCCCGGTGCTGAAGTGGACAGCCGCCGGGCTGGCGGGGGCGGGCCTGGTGACGGGGATCGTCTTCACGGTTCTGCACGGCCAGGCCAACGACAAGTTCAGCTCGGACGGTTGCTACAACCGAAATGGGACGGGTGTCGACAAGACGGGGCTCGAGACGTCGACCTGTCACTCCGATCTGGGAACGCTGAAGACGGATCAGGTCGTCGCGATCGTCGGCTACGTGGCGGCCGGTGCGTTCGCGGCGACGTGGCTGGTCCTGCAGCTGACCGAGCCCGCGTCGAACGACGCGCCGGCCGAACATGCGTCCCGCGGGCCACTTTGCTTGCCGGCGCTCTCGGGCGTCGGCGTCTCCTGCGCGCTTCGCTTTTGAACATGAGGTGGTCT
>CAZPUH010000640.1:0-4900 GCA_964589215.1 uncultured Myxococcales bacterium
GCAACCCCGCGGGCAAGCCGCCGTCGGGCGCGCCCCCTTCCGGCGGGCCACCCGCCGGAAAACCCAGCGTGGGCCAGCCGCCGCCCGGCACGCGCAACCCCGCTGCGAACAAGCCCCCGTCCGCCAAGCCGGCGCCGGCGAAACCGGGGTCGGGCAAACCGGGGTCGGGCAAGCCGGCCTCGGGAAAGCGACCGTCGGGTAAGAACCCGTCGGGCCGCCCGGCCGGGGATCACCCGCCTGCCGACAGGCCGGCGCCGTCCAGTGAGCGAGCGCCCTCCGGCAAGCCCGCGCCCGCGGACGCGCCAATCCCGTCCGGCGAGCGGCCGTCTTCGCCGCGCCGGCCCGCCGTCCCCGGACCGCTGGCTCCACCCGCGGCCGCCGCGCAGTCACCCACTCCGCCGCTGGCCGCGCCACCGGCACCCGCCGCACCCCCGCCGCCCGGAGACGGTGGCGACGGTCGGGTCACCGTCCTGAACCCGTCGGACGGCGGCTTCTGGTTCTGGCTGCTGCGCTTCTACGCGTTCGGGTTCCTGTGCGCGCTGGGCGCGCTGGCGCTGGGCGGCTTCGGCGTCTACCTCTATTTCGCCGCGACGCTGCCGCCGATCCCGAACCTGACGACGTATCACGACGTCGCGGCCACCACGACCGTGGTGCGCGCCTGGGACGGCACGCCGCTCGGCGAGCTGGCGACCGAGCGCCGCGAGATCCTCCCCTTCGCGCAGTTCCCGCCGCAGCTGGTGCACGCCTTCCTGGCCGCCGAGGACCGGCGCTTCTATCAGCACGACGGCATCGACTATCGCGGCGTGGCGCGGGCGCTGGGCGCGAACCTGCGGGCGGGCGAGGTCGCCCAGGGCGGCTCGACGATCACCCAGCAGGTCGCGAAGTCCTTCCTGTCGTCGGAGCGCACCATCCAGCGCAAGATCCGCGAGGCAATCCTGGCGCGCCGCCTGGAGCGGCGAAACAGCAAGCGCGACATCCTGACGCTCTACCTGAACCAGGTCTTCCTGGGCCACGGCGCGTACGGCGTGGCTGCCGGCGCGCGCACCTACTTCGACAAGGCGGTCGCCGACCTGGACGTGGGCGAGATGGCGCTGCTGGCCGGCCTGGTGCGGGCGCCCTCGCGCTTTTCGCCGCTGGCGAACCTGGACAAGGCGCGCAGCCGGCGCGATCAGGTGCTGACGGCGATGGTCGCCGCCGGCTACCTGTCCGACGAGGAAGCGAACCGCTGGCGCGCCCGGCCGGTGACCATCCGGCAGCGGCCGGACTTCTTCCGGACGGTGTCGCCCTACTTCAGCGAACAGGTGCGGCGCGACGTCAGCCGGCGCTACGGCGACAAGAAGCTCTACGAGGCGGGCCTGGACATCGAGACCACGCTGCTTCCGTGGATCGACGTCGCGGCGCAGGAGAACGTCGACTTCTCGCTGCGCAAGCTCGACAAGCGGCAAGGGTGGCGGGGGCCGGTCGCGCGCCTCACCGGCCCGGCCGCGGACGAGTTCCGCCGCCGCGTCGCCGCGCGCTACGGCACCGAGCCCCCCGTCGAGGGGCGCCTCTACCTGGGCCTCGTCGAGGGCCCGGCAGACGCGGGCGCGTACCGGGTTCGCGTGGGCGCGCACGTCTACCGCCTGCCCGCGGCGAACATGCTGTGGGCCGTCCCCTACAGCGCCAAGGACACCGTCAACGACCGCAAGCTGGAGTCGACCGTGGGCGTGCTGCGCGCCGGCGACGTCATCTGGGTGAAGAATGCGCACCAGTCGCGACGCGGCCGCTTTTCGGACTGGACCTACGACGCCAAGAGCGAGGTGCAGTGGCTGCCCGCCTACGACGAGGTGAAGGCGGGCAAGAAGCCGCCGCCGGTCGAGGTCGCGCTGGAGCAGACGCCGCGCGTGCAGGGCACGGTTTTCAGCTACGACCACAGCTCTGGCTACGTGGTGGCGCTGGTCGGCGGCGACGACTACGACCGCTCGGAGTTCAACCGGGTGACGCAGGCCTGCCGCCAGCCGGGGTCGGTCTACAAGCCGATGTACTACTCGCTGGCGCTGGATCGCGGGTACGGGTTCGGGTCGCTGCTGAACGACGTCCCGCGCGCCGAGGTCGACCCCATCACGGGCGAGGTCTGGACGCCCACGAACCTGAACAACACCTCCGACTACCAGGTCACGCTGGAGTACGCGCTCATCTGGTCGAAGAACGTCCCGTCGGTGCAGCTGTTCAAGTTGATGGGGGGCCACGACGTCGAGGCCTGGGCGCGGCGGCTCGGGATCACGACACCCATCATCCCCGACCAGGCGCTGGCGCTGGGCGCGTCGTGCAGCCGCATCGACGAGATGACGCGCGCGTTCTCGGCGTTCGCGCGCAACGGGCTGCTGATCGATCCCGTCTACATTCGACGCATCCGCGACCGCACGGGGACGGTCATCGAGGACCACAGCTCGATCGGCGATCCATTCGGCGCGCCGTCCGAACGGCTCGACCGCCTGATGCAGCTGGGGTTGGCGCGGCCGCCCAAGCCCGTCATCCCGCCGCGCACGGCGTATCTGACGTCAAAGCTTTTGCGTCACGTGGTGACGCGCGGGCACGCGCCCGCGATCCGTACGTCGGGGCTGCTGGCGGCGGGAAAGACGGGCACCTCCAGCGCCACCATGGACACCTGGTTCATCGGCTTCACCTCGCGCTGGATGACGTCGACCTGGATGGGCGACGACCTGCGCGAGCGGCCGCTGGGCCAGAAGGACGCCGCGTTCATGCTGACGGTGCCGCTGTTCGCGCGCTACATGACCGAGGTCACCGCCGCCCAGCCGCTCATGGAGATCCCCTGGGAACGGCCGCCGGGCGTCAAGCCGGACGACACGGGTGGGACCGTGCGCACGACGATGCAGGAGGTGCTGGCCGACGGGCAGGAGCCGGCGCCCGCGCACAAACCGGCGCGGCCGGCAGCGCGCCCGCCGCCGCGGTCAGCGGACTGAAGCGACGACAACCGGGTCAGCCGCCGAGGAGGCGCAGCGCGACGCCCATCAGGCGCAGGGTTTCGTCGTGGGTGGCGGTGGCGTGGATGCGGATGGCGGCTCCCTCGCGGTCCAGGGTGACCCGGCCGAGCAGGGACGAGAAGCCGCCCAGGATCACGAGGGGATTGCCGCGCAGGCGGGCGCGCAGGTTCGGCCATTCCTCGTCCCAGTGACGGGCGTCGGACTCGCTGGCGAAGGTGGCCGTCACGTCGACGAAGGCCTCGTCGCCGGACATGCCGGCCACCGCGCGGGCCGCGGCCGGCAGCTCCATTCCGTAGACCTGCGGGGCGACGCCGCCGCGGGCTTTGAAGATGTCGACGGCGCTCATGAGGACGTCGCCGTCGGGCGGCATCAGCCCTTCCTCGGCGTCGATGCGGGACAGCAGCGTCGCCCAGTCGACGGCGGTGGGCCCACCCGCGCCGGCATCGGTGTCGCCGCCGGCGCCGGCATCGGTGTCGCCGCTGGCGTCGGGCGCCGGGACGACGACCTTGGCCGCCGCGCGATCGAGCAGCAGCGCGCGATAGGCGGGTGGCGTCACGACCGCCAGGCCGGGCGCGGCCAGCACGATCAGTCGGTCGTCGCGCGAGAAGCCGCCGCCGGTTTTACCGGCCAGCGATCGCCGCTCGCCGATCCACCGGCCGCGATCGGCGTGCCAGGTGATTCCGCGGTTGGTCGCGCGCGCGCCCTCGTTCAGCGCCTTGCGAAAGGCGTCGTTTTCCATATGGTGGCGCGCCGCCAGGAACGTGACCGTCGGATCCAGCGGGTGCGGCGTCGCGATCAGCAGCGCGTCGAACGAGCGGAACAGATCCAGCCCCGTTCCGTCGAGCAGGTCCCGGTGGTCCGGCAACCGCGCCAGCAGCGCGTCGATTCCCGGCGCAAGGTCGCTGGCGCGCAGGCGATCCAGCCGCAGCAGCACGGTCAAGCGCGAGCCGCGCGGGCCGTAGGCGGTCAGGTCGTCGGTCGGGGCCGGCCCGCCTGCGTCCTGCTCGGCGCGGGCCTGCCCGGACTGCTCCCGATCGTCGGCGCGGGTGGCCTCGATCTCAGGCTCTTCGGCGCGCGGGGTGCGGTGGCGCGCGCGGCGGGGCGTGCGCGCCGGTCCACCCCCGCCGGGCGGCGGCCCGCCGAGCGGAAGGTCCGTGACCTGCGCCGTGTCGAGGCCGGTGATCTCGACGTCGACCGAGCCCTGGAGCGGGCGCGCGCCCAGCCCCAGCGCCGCCACCGCCACGAGCAGGTGCGCCAGCAGCGACAGGCCCAGCGCCAGGCTCCAACGCCGCGCCATCCCCCGAGTATAGCCGCGGGCGTGGCGCGGGCGCCTGTTCAGGGCAGATCGTAGCGGGCGGCGAACACGGGCGCCGGCGGGGCCACCCCGACGGTGAGGACCGCGCCCTCGCGCGGCCACTCTTGCACGATGTCCTGCAGGGCGGCCGACAGGAAGGCGCCGGCGACGCGCGCGGCGGCCGCGTCACTCGACGTCGCGTCCGCGGCGATGAGCCGGCCGCCCGGCCGCAGCGACGGCGCCAGCGCGCCAATCCAGCGCTGGGTCTCGGCGGCAGGCAGGCCGGCGGCGTTCTCGATCACCAGCGCCGAGAGCGACCCGCGGCGAAACGGCAGCTCGGCGGCGGCCAGCGCCACGTCCAGCGGCCGCTTCTCCTTGCGGGCGCGGCGGCGGACGCGCACCGCCTGCGGGCGAGCGTCGCTCTCGACCAGCACCAGCGTGGCGCCGCCGCCGGACAGGGCGGCCCCCAGCCAGGGCGGCCCCAGGACGACGACCGGGGCGTGCTTGTCGGTCCAGCGCAGCAACGCCTCCAGCGCGGGCTGACTGCCGAGAGGTCCCGAGAGCAAAGGGCCACGCATGTGGCCCTGCAAGCTAACATGAGCGCACCATGCCGGCGCGACCC
>CAZPUH010000641.1:0-4731 GCA_964589215.1 uncultured Myxococcales bacterium
CGCCATCATCCTAGTCGTGGTCACGGCAGGTGTGTATTCCGCCGTCACCCACGAGATGCGGGACGCGACCATCCGCACCGTTGAATTCGACGTTTCCCGCGCCCAGCGGATGCATAGCGACATCACGCGCCTCGAAGCGCTTGAGTTCGCCAACCTGGTCGGCTCCCTGGCCCACCGGGCGGCGGTCGTCGGCATCTTCTCGAAATCGGACGAAACCGGCCGGCGGCAGGCTGCGTTCGAGCAGGCCGAGCAGCTGAACGGCCTCCTCCAGACCGGTGGCGCCCGCAAGGCCGACATCGTCGCGATCCTGGACGCCGAGGGGAAGGTCATCGCGCGCGACCTCAACGTCAACGCCATGTACGGCGAGGATCTCAGGTCGAAGTTTCCGGCCGTCGGCACCGCCCTGCGCGGTGATTCGACGAAGGACATCTGGACGCTGGCGGGCCGCATGACGCGCGTGGCCGTCGCCCCGATCATCCACCCCGACGGGACGATCCGCGGGGCGCTGCTGGTGGGCTACGTCGTCACGGCTCGCGACGCGCAGTCCAAGCGGGACCTGCTGGGGGCCGAGGTCGCGTATTTCCACAACGGCAAGGTCCACACCTCCAGCTTCGTGTCCGAGGGGACGGGGGAAAACGCCAAGGAGGACGGCAACAAGACCCAGGCCTTGAACGCGATCCTGTTCCAGTCGCCCGAGGCGTGGGGGCAGCAGGCCCTGCAGAAGAACGCGCCGACGGAGGTGTTCCACCTGACCCTCGACGGGCGTGAGTACGCCGCCGTCGCGGCGCCGCTGCACGGCAACGCCTTCGACAAGACCAGCGGCGTCGTCACGCTGATGTCGATCTCGGACGCGCTGGAGTCGGTCTCGTCGGTGGGCATGAAGATCATCGGGTTCGGCGTGCTGGCCATCCTGGTGATGCTGGCCGCGACGATGCTGACCGCCTCGCGCTTCATCCGCCCGCTCGACAAGATCGAGCTCGGGGTCGCCGAGATCATCAACGGGAACATCGACTACCAGTTCAAGCCGGTCGGCCCGGACTTCGAGGGTCTGTCGAACGGCCTCAACGTCATGCTGGCGCGCCTCCTGGGGCGCGAGGAGCCGAACGAGGACGAGCCCGAAGAGGAGCAGGACGAGACCTCGCGCTGGCGGTCGGACCAGATGCTGGTCGAGGAGGGCTCGGGCCCGTCCGCGGCGGCCTCGCCCGACGCGGCGACCCTCAGCCAGGAGCCGGAGCCGGTCTACTACACGCGCATCTTCAACGAGTACGTCGCGGCGCTGAAGAGCCAGGGAAAGCCGACGAAGGGGATCACCGTGCAGGCCTTCACCGCCAAGCTGCGGCTCATCGAAGGCGGCCTGAAGCAGAAGTGGAAGTGCCGCATGGTGCGCTTCAAGGTCAACACGCAGGGCGAGCAGGTCACGCTGAAGCCCATCGCCATCAACTAGGGGCGGGGGGCCAGCTCCTCCGCCGCCCCCCTCGGCAGCGCGACGCCGCCGCGGCAAAGCCGCGGCTCCCGGTGCTTGGACCCGCTCGCGATGCTCGCTCTGGCGCTGTATAAGACCGACATGGTCGAGTGCGGGCTCGATGTGTTGTGCCGGGAGCGGCTGGGGCTGCTCCGTGGCCGGAGGGTGGGGGTCCTCTGCCATCCGGCCAGCGTCGCGGGGGACCTCACGCACGCGGTCGACCGGATGATCGAGGCCGGCGTGCGGCCGGCGCGCCTGTTCGGTCCCGAGCACGGCGTGCGCGGCGAGGCGCAGGACATGATCGGCGTCAGCGACGACCAGGACAGCCGGACCGGGATCCCCGTCTCCAGCCTCTACGGGTCGACCTTCGCGTCGCTGGCGCCGCGGCCCGAGCACCTGGCGGACATCGACGTGCTGGTCGTCGACCTGCAGGACGTCGGCAGCCGCTACTACACGTACGTCTGGACGATGGTGCTGTCGATGGAGGCGGCGTTCGCGGCCGGCGTCGCGGTGGTGGTCCTGGACCGCCCCAACCCGCTCGGCGGGCTGGCCATCGAAGGCGGCTCCGTCGGCGAGCGCTTTCGCTCGTTCGTCGGCCTTTGCCCGGTGCCGGTCCGTCACGGCCTGACGATCGCGGAGATCGCGCGGCTGCGCGCCGCCGGCATGACCTGGGCGGGCGACGCCCGGTTCGCACGCCCCCTGGACGGCGACCTGACCGTCATCCCCATGCGGGGCTGGCGGCGCTCGATGACGTTCGCGCAGACGGGGCTCCCCTGGGTGATGCCGTCGCCCAACATGCCCACGCCCGACACGGCGCTGGTCTATCCGGGGCAGTGCCTGTTCGAGGCGACGAACCTCTCCGAGGGGCGGGGGACCACGCGCCCGTTCGAGCTGGTCGGGGCCCCGTTCCTGGACGGCTACGCCTGGGCGGCGGCGGCGGCCTCCCCGGGGGTGCGCCTGCGGCCGCTTTCCTTCCGGCCGACCTTCCACAAGTTCGCGGGGCGGTCCTGCGGCGGCGTCCAGCTGCACGTGACGGACCCGACGGCGTTCCGCCCCTACGCGACGGGGCTGGCCCTCATCGCGGCGGCGCGCCGGCTGTCGCCGGGCGACTTCCGGTGGAGGACCGAACCGTACGAGTTCGTCGACGACCCGCCGGCCATCGACCTGCTGACGGGCGACGACCGCGTCCGGCGCGCGATCGACGGTGGCGCGCCGCTGGGCGACGTGCTGGCCGAGGACGCCCGGTTCGAGCGGACGTTCGCCGAGGTCCGGCGGCCCGCGCTGGTCCCCGACTACGCCTGACGATGCGGGTCGCGATCTTCGGCGGCAGCTTCAACCCGCCCCACGTCGCGCATCAGATGGCGGCGCTCTACGTGCTGGAGACGGCGCCCATCGACGAGCTGTGGCTGGTCCCCGCGGTGCGGCACGCGTTCGGCAAGACGCTGGCGCCGTTCGCGGATCGCCTGGCGATGTGCGAGGCGGCGGCGGCCGCGCTGGGCCCGCGCGTCCGGGTGAGCCCGATCGAGCGCGACCTGGGCGAAGAGAGCCGGACGCTGCGCACGATCCGCCGGCTGCAGCAGGATCACCCGGACACCACGTTCTCGCTGGTCGTCGGCGCCGACCTGGTGGCGGAGGTCCCCTCGTGGCTGGGCGGCGCCGAGCTGCAGCGGACGGTGCCGTTCATCGTCGTCGGGCGGGCGGGCTTCGACGGGCCGGAGGTGCCCGCCACGCCGGTGGCGTTGCCGGCGGTGAGCTCGCGCCAGGTGCGCGCCGCGCTGGCGGCCGGCGGCGACGTGCGCGGGCTGGTTCCGCGCGCGGTTCTCGATTACATCTCGACCCACAACCTGTATAAGGCGGGCCGAGAATCGTCATGAGCTACATGTCCGAAGCGGAAGTGAATGCCCGGGCAGCCGCCGAAGGACCTGCCGAACCGACGCCGGCGGTGTTCGTGATGGGAGCCGGCGTGGTCGGCACGGCGCTGGCCGCCCGCCTGGTGCGCGCCGGAATTCCGGTGACGGGGCTTCACGGCCGCCAGCGCGAGCTGAGCGACGCCGCCCGCGCCATCTCCGGCGTGGTGGCGAGCTCCGACGAGATTCCGGAGATTCTGTCGCAGTCCGACGTCATCATCATCTCGGTCCGCGACGAGCGCGTGCCGGAGGTGGCCGAGCGGCTGGTCCGCGAGAAGCGCCTGCGCCGCGAACAGATCCTGCTGCACACCTCGGGCGCGTACCCGGCCCGCACGATCCTGGCGCCGGCCGTGCCGCACGTGCGCGCCGTCGGCACGCTGCACCCGCTGGTCTCCTTCGCCGACGCGCGCGTCGCTGTCGAGGGGCTGCGTGAGGTCGCGTTCGGCATCGAAGGCGACGAGCCGGCGCGGGCCACCGCCAAGAAGATCGTGCGCGCGCTGGGCGCGCGGGCCGTCATCTTGGACGCCGAGAACCTGCCGCTCTATCACGCGGGCGCGGTGATGGCGTCGAACTACGTCGTGGCGCTGGCCGACGTGGCGCAGTCGCTGCTGATGAAGGCGGGCGTACCGGCGGACCAGGCGCTGCCGGTGCTGATCCCGCTGCTGAACAGCGTCGTGCAGAACCTGGCCCACGTGGGGCTTCCGGGCGCGCTGACCGGCCCGGTCGAGCGGGGCGACGTCTCGTCGGTCGAGCGGCACCTCGAGACCCTCCGGGCGCGCGCGCCCGAGATGCTGGAGCTGTACAGGCTGGTCGGTCGCGACGTCCTGCGGCTCGCCAAGGAGAAGAGCGACATGGACGCGGCGCAGGCCGCCAAGCTCGAGGCGCTGTTCAAGGGTGGGGCGGCGGCGGGCAGCAACGGCAAGGCCGGCACGTAGAGTCGCCCCCGCAGGCAGCGTACGGGGTTGCCAGCCCGGTTCTGCCTGGCAATCGCCGGCGGTCTTCGCCTAATATCGGGCCCCGTTTCACCACAGCGCCGACGGCGCGGGAGCTCCCTAGATGCACAAGAGATTTGCGCTCCGGTTCGGAACCGTCCTGGCTTTGGTCCTGCTGGCGGCCGCGCGCCCCAGCCTGGCCGGCAAGCCCGAGGACGTGTTCAAGGGCAAGATCATCATCACGAAGAATCGCTTGCCGATGCACTTCTCGTCGTCGGGCGCGTTCGTCAGCGCCCTGCAGAAGAACAAGATCGACAAGATCTGGCCGACCGAAGAGAGCGGCGCCGACAAGGGGAGCTGGAACCTGGAGTACCTGGCGTTCTTCTCGCAGCCGCTCGACGACAGCGAGATCCAGGTGAAGTTCTACGAC
>CAZPUH010000642.1:0-6320 GCA_964589215.1 uncultured Myxococcales bacterium
GAAGTGGGGGACGTACGCCCATTCGACGGCCAGCAGATCGTCGACCCGGCAGACGCTCTTGCCCTTGCCGGAGTCGCCGTAGTAGTCGCGGGCGATCTGGAGGTACAGCTTCGAGAGGTTCTCGCCGGTCAGCGGCTCGCCCCGCTCGGCCTGCTCGTGAAACGCGAGCTCGAACTCGGCGAACTGGGCCTGGCGGAACAGGGTCGTCCGCAGCCCATCGAGCAGCGTGCCCAGCAGGAAGAGCCTGGTGGCGTCGTCCTTGGCGCGGTCGAGCAGGTAGTGAATCAGCAGGTTCTCGTTGAACGTCGAAGCGACCTCCGCCACGAAGATCGGGTAGTCGGCCGTCGGGTAGGGCTGCGCGGAGTACGACAGGAAAGTGTGCATCGAGTGGCCGGACTCGTGAGCGAGCGTCGTCAGGTCCTCGTACCGCCCGTTGAAGTTCAGCAACTGGTAGGGGTGCACCCCGTACACCCCGGTCGAGTAGGCGCCTGCCCGCTTGCCCGGTGACGGCAAATAATCGGTCCAGCGGCTCTCGAACCCCTTGCCGAGGGTTTCGATGTACGCCTTGCCGAGCGGCGCCAGCGCGTCGAGCACGATGGCCCGCGCCTCGTCGGGGGCAAAGTGCATGTCGACGCTCGCCACCAGCGGGACGTAGAGATCCTGGTAGCGGAGCTGGTCCACGCCCAGCATCCGCTTGCGGAGGGCCAGATACCGGTGCAGGGTCGGCAGGCTCCGGTGTACGTCGGCGAGCAGCTGCTTGTAGACCGCCGGCGGGATGTTGTCCTGGAACAGCGCCGCGTCCAGCGCGGAGTCGAAGTGGCGAACGCGCTTCTCGAACAGGTGGGCCTTCACCGTTGCGGCCAGGGTGGCCCCCATCGTCCGCTCGTAGGTCTTCAGCGCGCCGAAGAACGCGGCGAACACTTTGTCGCGATCGGCGCGCGCCGGGTCCTGCCGGTGGAGGGTGAAGGCGGCGGCGTCGAGGCGCACCTTCTCGCCTGTCGACAGCTTGATGGTCGGGTAGGGGAGGTCGGCGTTGGACAGCACCCCGTGCACGTCGCCGCCCGCTCCTTCCATCTCGTCCGCCTCGGCGGCCACCCGCTCCTCGCCGGGGCCCAGGGTGTGGGGCCGGCGGCGCAGCGTGTCTTCCAGGTACATGCGGTAGGGCGCGAGCTGCGGCTCCCCTCCGATCCACTTCCGCACCTTGGCCGGGTCGAGCGCCAGGATCTCCGGACGCACCCAGGACGAAGCCGCCGACAACTTCGTGGCCAGCTCCTCCGTCGCCTGCTTCATCTCGCGCGGGCGCGCCGCCCGGACATCCTCGTCAGACAGACTGTTCGCGTACACAGCGAGGCGTGACAGCTCGAGCTCGAGGCCGAACATGGTCTGGAGCGCGGACGCCAGCTCCCTGGGCGACTGGCCCAGGCGGCCCTGGTACTTCGCCATCTCCGGTAGCCGCGCGGCGAGCGTCTCCCTGGCCTTGGTCCAGGCCGCCTCCGAAGGATAGAGGTCGGCGAGGTTCCACTTGTACTTCTCGGGAACGTTCTTGCGGTCCGTGGCCGCGAACGATCTGCCCGTGACGGCGAGGAGCCCGAACCCGATGAATAGCGGTCGTGCGTAGCGCATGAGGGTTGCCAACTTAAGGGCGATGGATCGCGCGGTCAAACGGCCGCCAGGTCCACCTCAGGCTCCGGCGGCGACCGAGGTGACGCCGCCGGAGCCTCCCGCCCTCAATCCCCCCCAGCACAACAGTCGCCGTCCGGCCCGACGGGTTCGCTCCCGCAACAGGTGTCGTGTAACGTCCGCCGGCGGACGACGGCCAGCAAGATCAGCTGCGCGGCCGCGGTGCCGAGCAGGCCCGCCTGCATCGCGCGCTCGCGGTCGGTCGCGAGCCCCCAGGCGGCGCACGAAAGCGCGAGACCGACGGCTAGCCAGGCCCGGGCGCGCGCGCGAACACGCCGCAACAACCAGACCGCGGAGGCTCCCGAGACGCCCAGGAGCGGCCACTCCAGCCAGCTCGCCCCCAGCAGCGCGGCGGCCGCGGGGATCCAGGGGGCGGTGAGCGCGGTGCCGGCGCAGTGAATGAAACACAGGAACGAGAGGCACGGCGCCAGCAGCGTGGCGCGCGCGGAACGCGCGCCCGGAGGAAGTCTCCGGACCCCGGTTGAATGTCCGGGCGCGAGCTGGAGAGTCACGACGCGGATATTGACGTCATTAGATCGTACATGCAAGTGGATTGCATATAATATTCGACGATGCTAGCGTGCCGCGCCGATGTCGAGGTGGCTGTCAGGTTCGCTTTCCAGGCGCTCGCGCCTCACGGCGTGCGCGCTGGGGGCGTGCGCCTTCGCGGTCTCAGTCGTGGCGCTCGGCCAGCCGGCTCTGGCTCCGCCGCAGGTCATCGAGCGCGCGGACGCCGTCCCCCCGCCGGAGTCCGCCGGGCTCAAGGCGCCCGCGACTGTGCTCTTGACGGTGCTCGTCGCGGCGGACGGGACGGTCGGGAGCTGCGACGTCTCGACGAGCGCCGGCGCCCCGTTCGATGAAGCTGCGTGCGCTGCGGCGAAGAAGTGGCGCTTTCGGCCCGCGCTGCGCGACGGCGTGCCGGCGCCGAGCCGGATCCAGGTCTCGTTCACGTTCGCCCCAGCGGCGCCTGCGCCGGTCGCCGCCCCGAAACCCGCCCCCGTCCCGGCATCGGAGCGACTCGATCCGCCGCCGGCCGCTCAGCTCCCGGAGCCGCCAGCCGCCCCGCCTGCGCAGCCGTCGCCCATCGCAGCCCCGCTGGACGTCACGGTCTGGGGCCAGCTCACACCCCAGGATCACGGCGCCTCCGACTTTCACATCGACGTCGGCGCGCTGCGGATCGTGCCGCGCGCGAACGCCTCCGACTACCTCAAGCTCGCGCCCGGCATCCTGCTCACGAACGAAGGCGGAGAGGGGCACGCCGAGCAGGTGTTCTTGCGCGGGTTCGACGCGCGCGAAGGGCAGGACGTGGAGTTCAGCGTCGACGGCGTGCCGATCAACGACAGCGGAAACGTCCATGGGAACGGCTACGCCGATACCCACTTCATCATCCCAGAGCTGATTGCCGCGCTGAGGGTGACGGAAGGACCCTTCCTGCCGTCGCAGGGGAACTACGCGGTCGCGGGCAGCGCCGACTACCACCTGGGCCTCGAGACGCGCGGCACGACCGCCAAGGTGACGTACGGCAGCTGGAACACGCAGCGCGCCCTGTTGCTCTGGGGGCCGCCGGGCGCCTCGCCGGGGACCTTCGGCGCCGTCGACGCGTACCGAACCGACGGCTTCGGCGTGAACCGCGCCGCGACACGTTCGTCGGCGATGGCCCAGTACGAGATCGCCCTCGCCTCGGGCGCGCGGATGCGCGTCGGCGCGCAGGCGTACGCGACGCACTTTCAGGCCGCGGGCGTGGTGCGCCAGGACGACTGGCAGTCGGGGCGGGTCGGCTTCTTCGGCACCGAGGACCCGCTGCAAGGCGGTGATGCCTCCCGTTTCTCCGCCTACGCGACCTACGAGCGGCCGGGCGACGCTTCGGCCCTCCAGCAGAGCCTGTTCCTGATCCGCCGCGACATGCGCCTCCGCGAGGACTTCACCGGCTTCCTGACCGACACGCAGCAGGAGCTCGACACGCTGCACGGCCAGCGCGGCGACCTCATCGACATGAGCTACGGCGCCTGGACCCTGGGCGGGCGCGGGCTCGCGCGCTCGTCGGCGCTGCTGCGCGGCCTGCGCCAGTCGATCGACGTCGGTTACCTCGCGCGCGTCGATCTGACGGACGGAACGCAGTACCGCGACACGGTCCCCGGAAACATCCCGTACAAGCTGGAGACCGACCTGCAGTCGACCCTCACGGACGTCGGCCTCTACGCCGACGCGTCGCTGAGGCTGTGGCGCTGGCTGACGTTCCGGGGCGGCGCGCGCGTCGACACGTTCGATTTCAACGTGCTGAACCTGTGCGCCGCGCAGGGCGACTTCGACGATCCGTCGCGCAGCCGTCCGCCGACGAACCAGTCCTGCCACGACCAGATCCAGTTCGGCGCGCACCGCGAGCCGGTCCAGCGCTCGTCGACGGGCGCCGTCAAGCTGATGCCGCGCGCGACCGCCATCGTCGGCCCGCTGCGGCGCTTCACGCTGTCATTGAGCTACGGCGAGGGCGTCCGGTCCGTCGATCCGACGTATGTCTCGCAGGACCTCGCCACGCCATTCGCGAGCGTCCGCGCCTACGAAGGGGGCGTCGCCTGGGCGCGTGGAATCGGCTCCGTCGACCTGTCAGCCCGGTCCGTCCTGTTCATGACGAAGGTCGACCAGGACCTGGTGTTCAGCCAGACCGCCGGCCGCAACGTGCTCGCCGCCGGCACGACGCGCCTCGGGTGGACCGCCGCCGTGCGCGCCCTCGGCTCGTTCTTCGACGAGGCCGCGAACCTCACGCTGGTCCGCCCGACGTTCGACGACACGCACCTGCAGATCCCGTACGTTCCGACGCTCGTCTTCCGGGAGGACGCCGCCTTCTTCTACGAGCTGCCCCGGGCCATCGCCGGACGGCCCCTGCGCGGCTCGCTGGGCCTCGGCTGGACCTACGTGGGCCGGCGAGCGCTCCCTTACAACCAGGAGAGCGACGTCATCTCCGTGATCGACGCGACGGCGGCCGTTGCCGCGGGCGCCTGGCAGCTGTCGGTCACGGCGACCAACCTCCTCGACACCCGCTACCGGCTCAGCGAGTTCAACTACGCGTCCGACTTCCACAGCGCGCCCGAGCCCACGCTGATCGCGGCCCGCCACTTCACGGCCGGCGCGCCGCGCGGGATCTTCGTGTCGCTCTCCTGCACCTTCGGAGCGGCGTCGTGAGGATCGCGGCGGCCCTGGTCCTGCTGAGCGCGCTCGGCGTGACCGCTTGCGCGGGCGATACCGGCGGGGAGCTGGTCGCCTTCACCGCCTACGCCGCCGGTGTCGCCGACGAGACCCGGGAGCTCGACACGGGACTGGGGTACCACGTCTCGCTGACGGCAGCGCGGGCCCATGTCGGCGCCGTCTACCTGCGCCTCGGCCAGTCGAACCCGGGCTCCGCGAACGCGAGCTGCGTCGGCGACACCACCTACGGCCTGCAGGTGCCCGGGCCGGTCGACGTGGATCTGCTGTCGACCACGCCGCAGCCGTTTTCGGTCCCCGGGAGCGCGACCACCGACCTCGACCAGAGCGGCGAGGTCTGGCTGGCCAGCGGCGACGTCAACGTGACCGCCAGCCGAACCGTCGTCGTGGCGGTGGCTGGAACGGCGACCAGGTCGGGGGCTTCGTATCCGTTCGCCGCCGAGATCACCATCGGCGCGAACCGCCTGATCCCGCCCGCGAACCCCGCGGCGCCCGGCACGAACCCGATCTGCAAAGAGCGGATCGTCGCGCCGATCCCGCTGCAGCTGCAGCCCACGCCGGGAGGCCATCTCCTGTTGCAGATCGACCCGGCGCCCTGGTTCGACGACGTCGACTTCTCGACGCTGCTTCCCGGCCCCGACGGCGTGACGCTGGCGATCCCCGACGCCCGCGCCGGCTCCGGTCCCGACATCCCGGCGGGCCGCGCGTTCTTCATGGCGATCACCAGCGCGTCGCCCGACGTCTACCGCTTCTCGTGGATTGGCCCCTGACTCTTGCTTGAAAGGACAGCGAACATGACCAAACGAAGAACGCAACTCGACTACGTGCCCTGGCTGGTGGGCGGACTGGCGCTGGTGGCCGGCGCCTGCTCGTCCAGCGGCGGCGGCTCGCAGACCATGAACGCCACCACCGGCGATCCCGGTCCCGGCGGTCTTTACCTGACGGCGTCGGGGGAGGCGCTCGCGGTGACCGGCTATGACTTTCCACCGGCATCAGGCGACGACACGTTCCTCGTCGACGGGTGGATCTTCAAGCTGGATCACGAGATCGTGAGCATCGATCACGTCAAGCTCTGGGAGACGCCGGACAAGGTCCCCGCCGACCAATCCCAGCACGGCGCCCAGGTCGCGCACGCGGACGGGCCGTGGGCGATCGACCTGCACCTGGGCGGCCCGCTGACGGGGGAGGGCGGCACCCCCGAGCAGGCGCAGCCCTTCGCCGGCATCAAGTCGAAGGACGACGGTGGGGCCTTCGACACGACGAAGCGGTACGCCTTCGGGTTCGACACGGTCCCGGCGACCGCGGCGGCGACCAAGGTGAACCTGGACGCCGACGGGGAGTCCGAATACGACTTCATGGTCCAGAACGGCTACTCGGTGCTGTACGTCGGGACGGTCAGCCGGCCGGCCACGGATCCGTGCGCGACGGCGGGCGGGACCGCC
>CAZPUH010000643.1:0-5346 GCA_964589215.1 uncultured Myxococcales bacterium
GCCGCCGGCCGCGCCCGGCGAGCCGCCCCCGCCTGGCGCCGCTCCGTGAGTCGAGGCGCCCCGGTTCGGGCTCACTCCGCGCCATGCTGACCACCCTGATTGCCTTGCTGGCGGCGGCGATCGGGCTCCCCGGCGGCCCGCCGGTCGCCATGGACTGCCTGGCGTACGATCCCGCGACCAACCGGATCTGGGTGCCGGCGGGGAACACGGGCGCGGTGGACGTCGTCGACGTGGACACCGGCAAGGTCACGGCGATCGGTGGTTTCGCGACGGCGGCGGCGCGGCGACCGGGCCGCCCGCGTCTCGGTCCCAGCTCGGCGACAGTGGGCGAGGGTGTAGTCTGGGTCGGAAACCGCGCGGACGGTCGCCTGGTCGCGTACGACGCTCGGTCGCTGGCGCAAACCTCCGCCTGCCAGCTCGGGTCGATGCCGGACGGCCTGGCTTACGTGCGCACCACGCACGAGGTGTGGGTGACGACGCCCGGCGACCGCAGCATCACCATCGTCGGCGCTCGCCCGAAGACCGCCGCCGTGCGCGCGACCATCCGTCTGGACGGCGAGCCGGAAGGCTACGCGGTCGACGAAGCCCGCGGCCTGTTCTTCACGAACCTGGAGGACGAGGACAGCACGCTGGCGATCGACATCCGGACGCGCAAGGTCGCCAGCAGCTGGCCCGCCCGGTGCGGGGAGGGCGGCCCGCGGGGACTGGCCATCGATCGGACGCGCGGCTGGCTGTTCGTGGCCTGCACGAACGGCGCGGTGGCCGTCGACGTCGAGCATGGCGGGCGAATGCTCGGTCGCCTCGAAACGGGCGGCGGCGTCGACAACCTGGACTACGATCCGCGGCGGCAGCTGCTCTTCGTGGCGTCCGGCGCCGCCGGTCAGATGACGATCGCGCGCGTCGATTCGCGCGGGGCGCCGCACCCGTTTCGCGTCGTCGCGACCGCCCGCGGCGCGCGGAACCCGATCCTGGACGGCCGGGGCCGGGCGTACGTCGAGGACGCGGCGGCGGGGCGGCTGCTGGTCGTCGATCCCGACGCGCCCTGAACAGCTCCTGATTCATGGTTCCGGGATTGCTCTGCGCCGGCGTCCCCGGCGACACGAGGCCGCGCGTGGCTAGGTTGGCCGGGTGGTCGACGATCCCCGCCTGCTGCAGGCCAACGAACGGACGCTTCTGGCCTGGCTGCGCACGGGCGTCTCGCTGATCACCTTCGGCTTCTTCATCGCGAAGCTGGGGCTCTGGTTGCGGCTCGAGACCAGCCTGGCGCCGGGCGTGGCGAAGGCGGTGGCGGCAACGGGGACCACACACTCGGCGGCGGTCGGGGGCTTGCTGGTGCTGCTGGGCGCGGTCACCGAAACGTTGGGCGTCATCCGCTACGTGCGCGTCCGCCGCGCGCTGCTTGCCCAGCGCCCCGTTCCGGTGGGCGCCGCCGACGTCATCATCCTGGCCGTCGTCGTGGGGGCCATCGGCTTCTACATGGCCATTCGCCTCGTGCTGCTCACGAAGGCGCCCGCGGCTTGACGGGCGGGGCGACCGATCTTAGACCGTGCGCATGACTCCCAAGAACACGATCTGCCTGTGGTTCGACAAGGAGGCCGAGGAGGCCGCGCGCTTTTACGCCGCCACCTTCCCGGACAGCCAGGTGCGGGCCGTGCACAGGGCGCCCGGCGATTACCCGAGCGGCAAGGCGGGCGACGTGCTCACCGTCGAATTCACCGTGTGCGGCATCCCGTGCCTGGGCCTCAACGGCGGGCCGATGTTCAAGCACAGCGAGGCGTTCTCGTTCCAGATCGCGACCGACACCCAGGAAGAGACGGACCGCTACTGGAACGCCATCGTCGGCAACGGCGGTCAGGAGAGTGACTGTGGCTGGTGCAAGGACCGCTGGGGCCTCTCGTGGCAGATCACGCCGCGCACGCTCACAGCGGCGCTGGCCGCCGTCGGCGCCGAGGCGAAGCGGGCCTTCGCGGCGATGATGACGATGAAGAAGATCGACGTCGCCAAGATCGACGCTGCCCGGCGCGGGTGAGGCCCGCCCAGGTCGCGAGCCCGCTCGCCTAACCTCTTCGCTCGGGCCCGGGTCCTCGGTGGTCGATGGGGCGTCCACCGAGGGTCGTGCGGCATCTCTGTGTCATCGTCCTGACCGGGGTGGCCGCGGGGTGCGCGGACGACGCCCAGGCGCCCTCGGCGGCGCCGAACCGACCGGCGTTCTCGACCCCCCACGGGCCACACCGCGTCCCGCCGGACCTTCCCGGGCACTGGTACCTGAATCGCGACGGTGTGCGGCTGACGCTGTCCATCGTCGCCGATCCCGCCACGGGAGCCTTGACCGGCACCAGCCTGTCGGAAGCGCCGGGCGCCGCGGCCGACGTCATTGACAGCGGCTTTTATGCGGAGGGGATTCTGCGGTTGCACGTCGTCGAGCCGACGGGACCGGTTCACTACCGGGTGCGGGTGGCGGACGGGATCCTGGCGGGCCGCACCAGCACGTCGGCCCAGGCCGTGCCGGACGACTCGACCGACTACACGGGGCGCGTGACGGGGTGGCGAGAGGAGACCTTCGACAGCGCGCCGCGCGTCTGGGACGTCTCCCTGGACGGTCACACGCAGGCCGTGCTGAGGATCGACCGGTCGACACCCGACGGCGCCGCGCGCGTGGGAACGCTGAAGCCGTACGCGCTGGACGGCATCCTGGACGAGCAACCGTCCGAGGACGTCGACGTCCGCGAATGGGATGGTCGGCGGCTGGCGTTCGGCCGGCGCGCGGCGCCCGGCCAGCCGACGTACACCGCGACGGCCGTCGGGCGAACGCTGGCGGGGACCGCGTCACTGGGCGATGCGACCCCGGTCGCCTGGGGGGGAACCCGGATGGAGGTCCTGACTCATGGTCTGGGGCTGCGCACGGCGGCGGAGGTGGCCGAATGGCAGAGCCGCACACGGCGGCGCCTGGCGCTGCTGGAGCTGGGCGGCAACCCGACCCCCGCGAACATGGCCGTGGTGGACCTCGGCACCAGCGCGCCGTTGCCGGATGTCGGGGACTGGGACCGGGACGACGACATGGGCAGCTGGCCCGCCAGCTACACGTTGCACGAGCTGACGTTCGACAGCCGCGTGCCCGCGCTGGCCGGCGGCGAGGTCTCGACCCGGCACGCGCACGGCTACCTCGCGGTGCCGAACAGTCCGGCGCCGGCGGGCGGGTATCCGGTGGCGCTGGCGCTGAACGGGCACGGCGGCAGCGCTCTCGACGTGTTCGATCCGGCGGGCCTCTACTGGTACGGCGATTCCTTCGCGCGCCGCGGGTTCGTCGTCGTCGCGGTCGACGTCGGACATCGGCCCCTGGCGGATCGCGCGTCCGTGTACGATGGCTACGCGACGGGCGACGATCCCACCACCGGCAACGGGCTGCACCCCGCGATCGAGCCCGCGGGAATGACCTCGGACTGGGAGGAGGACGGAGAGCGGGCCTGGGACGCGATGCGGGGACTCGACTACGCGCTCGCGAGGACGGACGTCAATCCGGCGGCCGTCGTGGCGGTCGGGCTGTCGATGGGCGGCGAGATCACCGACCTGGTCGGCGCGATGGACCCGCGCATCGGTTCCGTCGTTTCGGCCGGCAGCCCGGCCGATCTGGCGGTCATGCGCCTGCACGGCAACCACCCCTGCTGGGAGTGGCAGCGCGGCGACGCCCGGGAATACCTGGACCCGGGCGACCTGGATGCGCTCGTCGCGCCCCGGCTGGTCGTTCGCGAGACGGGGCTCGCGGACGCGGTGTACTCCAGCGCGCCCGCGCCGTTTGCGATCGCCAAGGAGGTGGTCCGGCGGGCGCAACCCGCGTTCGATGCGGCGGGTGGCCGGCTGATTCACTACCTGCACTTCGACGGCCACGCGTTTCACGCCGGTCAGTTCTGTCCCGCCGAAGGAAGCGCCGACGGGGTGACGATCCCCGAGGTGGGCGGACCGCTGGCCGCCGATCCGTGGGCCACCGGCTGGGCCGCCGACCCGGACCGAACGCCGGTCGCGCCTTCGATCTACGCGTTTCTGCCGGGCGGCGGCGCTTGACGGTCCGGTCGACGTGCCTACGCAGTCCTGCGTGGACCCCCAGACCGGCGATCGCGACGATTCGGTTCTGTATGCGTGCAGCGCGTGCGGTGGCACGAACCGCATCCTGCGGTCGCGCTTGCGCGATGACCCCACGTGCGGCCGGTGCAAGGCGAAGATCTTCCCGCGCCGGCCGGTGACGGTCACCGACGCGACCTGGAAGAAAGAGGTCGAGGATTCGCCCATTCCGGTGCTCGTCGACTTCTGGGCGCCCTGGTGCGGTCCCTGCCGCGCGGTCGCCCCGGTGCTGGACGCCATCGCGGGCGAGCGCGCCGGTCGCCTCAAGATCGCGAAGCTCAACGTCGACGAGAATCCGGTCATCGCCGCGCGCTTCGCCGTGCAGGCGATCCCCACGATGATCGTGTTTCGCGGCCCGCTGGAGGTCGACCAGATCCGCGGCGCGCTGCCGAAGCCCGCGCTCGAAGCGCGGCTCGATCGCGTGGTCTGAGACTCGCGCGCGCAGGCGGCGCGACAAGTTACGGAGGTTTGCCTGACGCGAAACTCGTCATCGACAAACGGTCGATAGACTGCGCGTCATGGATGCTCGTGACGGGATGGGAAGGGGATCGCGCCTGCAGAACGGCAAGAAGCTGGCGCTGGTCCTGGTGGTGACCGCGGCCCTCTGGGGCCTCTGGAGTCGAGACGCGCGGGCGGCCGTTCCGTTCCCGACGAAGGCCTGCAAGGCCCTGCAGGCGAAGTATCCAGGCCTCAAGGGCAAGACGCTGGTGAACGCGCTCAACCCCCACACGCCCGGATACGAGGCGCTGGACCCGCAGGATCCCAGCAAGTACATCGGCTTCGACGTCGACCTCGCGCAGGCGCTGGGTGAGTGCCTGGGATTCAGCGTGACGTTCAAGCCGGTCGCCTTCGCCGCGTTGCTGCCGACGCTGCAGAGCGGGCAGGCGGACCTGGTCATCTCCGACATCTACGCGACCAGCCCGCGCGCCAAGGCGGCCGACTTCATCACGTACTCGAAGGTGTTCGACGGCGTGCTGGTGGTCGCCGGCAATCCCAAGCACATCACCGGCATCAACACCAGCATGTGCGGCGCGGCGGCCGCGGAGAACACGGGCTTCGTCGAGGTGCCCCTGGTGCAAAACCTGGAGACGCCTTGCAAGGCGGCGTCGAAGCCGGCGCCCACGTTGCAGCTTTACGACAACAACGCCGATTGCATCCAGGCGATCCTGGCGGGGCGCGCCGACACGTACGTCAACGACGTCAACACCGTCGACCAGGCGGTGAAGGCCT
>CAZPUH010000644.1:0-11307 GCA_964589215.1 uncultured Myxococcales bacterium
CGTGACCCCCAGGTCTTGCAGGTAGTCGAGCTTGCTGGCGAGACCCGCGAAGTCGCCGATTCCGTCCCCGTTGCTGTCGTAGAACGACCGGACGCGCGCTTCGTAAATGATGGCGTCCCGGAACCAG
Source organism: uncultured Myxococcales bacterium (assembly GCA_964589215.1). Taxonomy (GTDB): domain Bacteria; phylum Myxococcota_A; class Polyangia; order Fen-1088; family Fen-1088; genus JADGRB01. The sequence continues at coordinate 128 of CAZPUH010000644.1, forward strand.
AGGGGGTTCCCTTCGAGAGGGACGCTGCGGTGGGGTGGGCTGATCAGGTGTCGTTTCAAGCCGTGGGTCTCCGTCGGCCGTAGGTCTCGGCCAGGTCTCGCATTCGGTCGGCGATGGCCGGCGTCAACGCGCCCGGCTGCAATCGGAACGACCAGTTCCCCTCGGCGGTGCCGGGGAGATTCATTCGAAATTCGTTGCCGAGCCCCAGCAAGTCCTGCACGGGGACCATCGCCACGTTCGCCACCGACATCATGATGGCCCGGATCATCATCCAATGGATCTCCCGTCCGTCATCGTCGGGGGGAGCGCCCAGGTAGTGCAGGGTGTTGCGGCGCTCGATCGCCGTCTGCTCCGGGGTGCGGCTGCCGCTGCCCGGGTCGTGGAACCACCCGCAGGTGGTGTCGTTGTCGTGCGTCCCCGTGTAGGCGATGGCGTCGCGCGAGTAGTTGTGCGGCAGGAACGTCTCCGCCTGCGGGTCGGTCCCGAACGCGAACTGCAGCACCTTCAGGCCGGGGAACTTGAACTCGGCGCGCAGCGCCTCGACCTCCGGCGTGACCGCGCCCAGGTCCTCGGCCACGAACGCCAGCGGCCCCAGCGCGGCCGCGGCCGCCTGGAACAGCGCCGCGCCCGGCCCGGGGCGCCAGTTCCCCTTGGCGGCGGTCGGCGCCTTGCCCGGGACCTCCCAGTACCGCGTGAACCCCAGGAAGTGATCGAGACGGACGGCGTCGAACACCGTCAGCGCCATGCGGAAGCGAGCGATCCACCAGGAGAACCCGGCGGCCCGCATGCGGTCCCAGCGGTAGAGCGGGTTTCCCCAGCGCTGCCCCGTCTCGCTGAAATAGTCGGGGGGCACGCCGGCGACGAAGGTGGGCGAGCCGTCGTCTTCCAGGAAGAAGAGGTCGCGGTGCTGCCAGACGTCGGCGCTGTCGTGGGCCAGGAAGATGGGCAGATCGCCCATGAGCGCGATCCCCTGCTTGTGCGCGTGCTCGCGAAGCGCCCGCCAGTCGCGGAAGAAACGCCACTGCACGAACCGCTCGTACGCCATCTCCTCGGCCAGCTCCTCACGGGCGCGCGCCAGCGCGTCGGGGTCCCGGCCGCGCAGCTCGGGTGCCCATTCGGTCCAGACGCCGCCGCCGTGGCGGTGCTTCAAGGCCCGATAGAGCGCGAAGTCCTCGAGCCAGTCGGCCGCCCCGGCGACGAACTGCTTGTAGTCGGGATCGGCGCCCGTGAACCCGCGGAAGGCGGCGCGCAGGCGCTTGTCCGGCGCGCGCGAGCGGTCGCCCATGCCGAGCAGGCCGTCCGCGATGAGGCTGTCGGGGCTGACCAGGGCGGGGTTGCCGGCGAAGGCAGACTCCGCGCTGTAAGGCGAGTTGCCGTATCCGGGCGGGTTGATGGGCAGCGTCTGCCACCAGCTCTGCCCGGCCGCGGCGAGGAAGTCGACCATCTCGTGGGCGCCGGGCCCGAGATCGCCGCCCGGGAGGCTGGTCGGGTGCAACAGAATTCCGGATGTTCGATCGGAAAGCGTCGGGACCCGCGGTGTGTTCATGTCGGGACCTTAATTAAGGTGCGATTCCGCGATCTCAAAGGGCGGGCCGCGGCGGACAGCACGTTTTCGCCTGCTATAGTCAACCCATGGGTCGCGTCATCCTCGGCCTCCTGAAGGGCGCCGTCATCGGGGCGGCGATTGGTGCCGGCGCCTTCAAGCTCGGCATCACCGGCGGATTTCTGGCCATGATCCTTTATGCCGTCATCGGCGGCGTGGTCGGGATGTTGTGTGGCCGGCCGCCCTGGCGGCAGGACACCGTCTGGACCACCGCGCTGAAAGGGATTTTCGGCGCCGTGATCGGCGGCGCGCTTTACTGGGCTGCCGGGAAGCTGCTGGGCAACATGCACCTGGCCGTCGCCGCGAAGCTGGGCGCACCCGCGGACCGCCCCGTGGTCGACATCCCGCTGCTGCTCGGGCCCGTCATCGGCGCTGTGTGGGGCCTCTTCGTCGAGGTTGACGACGGCGGCTCATCCGACAAGTCGGCCGCCAAGATCGCGCCCGCGAAGAAGAAGTAATCGGCGAAAGGGTTCGCGGCGCTTCTTTAGGGATCAAAAGCGCCGAGCTCGCGGAGGACGTCGTCGTCGCCGAGGTCGTCGGGGGGCTGGTTCCGCTCGCGCCGCTTGTCGATGAACTGCCGGCGCATGATGAGCAGCGTCTCGGCGAGCCCGAGCATGATGTACGCCGTGATGAGGACCAGGAAGATCAGGGCCTTGTCGACGCCGTTCAACGCGACCAGCACCCAGCAGGCGATCAGCAGGATCGCCATCTCGATCGTGCGCCGGTTGAGTCGAAGGTCCTTGAACGACCGAAACTTGATGCGCGACACCATCAGGTAGGACAGCACCACGACCACGGCGGCCAGGACGCTGTCGCTGACCATGCGGTACCGGCCCAGGTTGTGGGCCGCGATGACCATCAGCACCAGCACGCTGGCGGCGGGCGGGATGGACAGCCCGACCGTGTATTTTCCGGGGCCCTTCTTGCCCGTGGATTCCTCGCGCCGCGACAGGACGTTGAACCGCGCCAGGCGCATCACGCCGGCGCAGACGAACAGCCCGGCGACGAAGATCCCCAGCCGGCCGAAGCTGGTGAGCCCCCATTTGTAGACCATCAACGCGGGCGCCACGCCGAAGGTGATGGCGTCGGCCAGCGAATCCAGGTCGCGCCCCAGGTCCGTCTGGGTCTTGGTCAGGCGGGCGACCCGGCCGTCGGCCGTGTCGAAAAAGAAGCCGAAGCAGATCGCCAGCGCCGCCTGGTAGAGGTCGCTGCCCGTTTGACCCGCCGCCGCCGACAGCGCGACCGAGACGAAGCCGCACATGACGCTCGAGAGCGTGAACAGGTTCGGAAGAATGTAGTAGGTCTTCCGGAAGTCCACGCGGCAAAGATAGCATGGGTACCCCCGATGATTCGCGCGGTCCTGTCCCTGGTGTCGTTCGTCGTGGCCACCTTCCTGCTGGCCACGCTGGGCGCGTTGAGCGGGCTCTTCGACCGCAGCGGCGAGACCGTGCTCAAGCTGGCGCGGCTCTGGTCGCGCGTCCTGCTGGCGGTGCCGGGCGTGAAGCTGGAGGTCGTCCAGCATGCGCCGCTGGATCGCAAGCGCCCCTACATCGTCATGGCCAACCACGCGTCGATGATCGACATCTGGGCGGTGTTCCTGGCGGTGCCGGTCTCGCTGCGCTTCATCGCCAAGAAGCAGCTGGGGGCGATTCCGCTCTTCGGATGGGCCATGCAGGCTGGCCGCTTCATCTTCATCGATCGGCAGAACGCCGCTTCGGCGCGCCGGAGCATCGCCGAAGCGTCGCGGCGGATCGGGGCCGGGCAGTCGGTGGTCATCTTCCCGGAAGGGACCCGCACGCGCGACGGGCGGTTGAACCCGTTCAAGAAGGGCGGCTTCCATCTGGCGCTGGACTCGGGGGCCGACATCGTCCCGGTCGCCATCCACGGGTCGCGCGCGCTGATGCCGCGCGGGTCGGCGCTGATCCGCTCGGGCACGGTGCGCGTCGAGATCGGCGCGCCCATCCCCACGGCCGGGCTGCCCGCGTCGGACCGCGACGCGCTGGCCAGCCGGGTCCGCGGCACGATCGCTGCGATGCTCGGCGAGCCGCCTGCCGAAGACGTCACTAGTAAAGGACGCGAAGCAGGGTGAGGCCGCAGGCGGGCGCGGTCATGCCGCCCACCGTGCGGTCGCCCGTCTCCAGCATGCGCGCGACGGTGGCCGGCTCGACGCGGCCGCGGCCGACGTCCACCAGCGTGCCGACCAGGATGCGGACCATGTTCTTCAGGAAGGCCGTCGCCTCGACGTCGAACGTCACGACGGCGCCCTGACGGTCGACGTCCAGGCGGCGCACGATGCGGCGGGTGGTGAGGCGGTCGCAGTCCGAGGCGCGAAAGGCGCGGAAGTCGTGCTCGCCGACCAGCAGCGCCGCCGTCGCGCGGACGGCGTCCAGGTCCAGCGGCTGGCGCACGTGCCAGGCGGTGCGCGCCCGTCGCGGCGACCGCACGAAGTGGCTCCAGACCGTGTAGCGGTACACCTTGCCGCGCGCCGAGAAGCGGGCGTCGAAGTCGGGCGCGGCCTCGGCGACCTCGATCAGCGCGACGTCCGGCGGCAGGACGGTGTTCAGCCCGCGCAGGAGGCCGTGGGCCGGCATCGGTTGGACCAGATCGAAGCTGACCACCTGGCCGTCGGCGTGGACGCCGGCGTCGGTCCGGCCGGCGGCGCGCACGAACACGCGTTCGCCCAGCATCTGGTGGATGGCGTCCTCGACGACGCCCTGGACCGTGCGGCGCCCGTCCTGGCGCTGCCACCCCGAAAAGTCGGTCCCGTCGTACTCGACGACGGCGCGCCAGCGTCGCGGGGACGGGGTCAAAACTCGAGCAGCAGGCCCAGGGTCCAGTCGGTGTCACCCAGGTGCATGCGGTTCGACTGGCCCAGGCCCGAGATGTCCGAGTGGAAGAACTCGAACGTGATCGCCGTGTGGTTCACGCCCAGGTCTGCGTCGAAGTCGCGGGCGGCGTCGGGATCCAGGAAGTCGAGCACCAGCGCGACGCCGCCGGCGACATGCCAGCCCATCGTGCCGCCACGGGCGCGACCGCCGCTGGGATCGGTCGCGATGTTGTCGTTGCCATCGGTGTTCTGCCAGTAGGCGTAATCGAGCCCCACCTTCGCGAACGGCACCAGGGGGAACTTGCGCGTCTCCAGGAAGTAGTCGAACCGGTACACCAGCGACAGGCTCATCGGAATGATCTTCAGCGTCGAGCTGTCGCCGCTGATGAGGCCAGATCCGTCCGCGTAGGGCGACTTGCCCGTCACCGACCAGTAGCCCGCCCCGAGTCCGACGGCCAGAGACCCGTAGCGGTGGAAGAACTGGTAGTCGAGCTCGGCGCGCATCAACAGCTCGTGGCCGCTGCCGAAGTACTCGTTGTACGGGTCGCGCCGGCCGTTGAATTCGCTGTCGACGTCGGGGCGGTAGGGCCCGAACGTCACTTCGAAAGCGAACCGCTGCGGCGACCGGAACGGGTGGTTCCCTTCGACCAACTCGGCCTCGGAGGCGAACTCCTGGGCGTGAACGGGGTGGTTCGCTACGGCGGTGAACGCGACGCCCGCGAGCAGCGCGAGCCGCCAAACTCGGTCCGTCATCGCCGACCTCGCCGGCGGCGGCGCGCCACGCCCAGCGCCACCCCGAGCCCCACGAGCGCGATCGCGCCCAGCCCCGAACGCCAGCCAGGCCGGCGCACGCCGACCGCGCAGAAGCCGCCGGACGCGCCGCCCGGGTCGGGCGAGCTGGTGTCATTCGACGCCGCAAATCCGTCCCGGTACACGTCGTAGAAGCTCGCCGTCTTGCGCGGCTTGCCGTAGAGGACGGTGGGCTGGCTCGCGTTGCCGCTGTTGTCGATCGCCACCACGGCGGCCGCGTAGGTGATGTCGTTCTGCAGGATCTCCACCCGGTAAGAGGTGGAGATCGCCGACAGCAGCGGCGAGCAGGCGTAGGTCGGGTCCAGGACCTCAATCCCCATCTTGCCCATCTGCGTGGCTGGGCACGTCACAAAAGACGCGGGGAAAGGCCCGTTCGAGCCGCCCGCGTCGTTCGGGGTGTCTTTGAAGACCTGGTAGTAGTCGGCGCGGCTGCACAGGATCTGATAGCCGAGCAGGTCAGTCGTCACGGCCTGATCCACCTGGTTCCACTTCATGATCAGCGCCTCGTTCCCCTCCTGGACGGCTTGCCCCGTCGGCGCGGGCGGCGGCTGCAGGTCGACGTAGACGCTGTCTGTCACGGGCAGGTCGGCGTTGCCGTCGCCGTCGTAGTCCACCAGCACCTGCACGACCTGATTGAAGGTGCCCACGGGGGCGTTGCAGGCCCCCGTCACGGTGGTTCCCCCGTCGACGGTGTTGGCCGACGTGCCCAGATAGGTGCTGATCGACCGCGCGTCCGTCGTCAGCTCCCACGACCCTTGGTTCAGGAATGTCAGAAGAGGTTCGGACGCAATCTGCCGGCAGCGCGACGCATCGCCCTGGTAGATGGGGTCGTTGCAGAGTGAACCGATCCACGCCGAGATCGTCCCGGTGTTGCCGATGCTGGAGATGACTGCCGATCGTTTGGCGAAGCCGGTCTGTTGCAGCGAGATGAAGAGGTAGACCGGCGTGTTGCACTGGCACCGGGCGATGTTGAAGAAGCGGGACGACTCGAAGGTGGTGAGGTTGACGCCCTGTTGGGCCTGGATCCCCACGAAGAAGTCGCTGGCGGCGAAGTTCGCGGCGCCGGTCGACCCGCCCGACCCCGTGAGGATGCTGCTCCCCCCGGTCCCCAGCTGCGCCGCGGCCTCGCGCGCGCCGGCGCAGAGGAGCAAGGCGGCGGTCAGAGCGGCGGCGGGAAGCGATTTTCTGTGGCGCATGGGTCGGGCGTGCCCTTCTTGAAACGACTGGAGCGGCAGGCAATGCAAGGAAGGTGCCCCGTCCAGAGCGCCGTCCGGGCGGGGGTGGCCGGCCTGGGGTGCCGCTCTGGCGAGAGGCCGGCGGCCACTCTGCCATTTTGGCAACCGGCCGGCGCGGCAAATCAGCGCGACTCGGCGCGCGGCACCTGCGACAGCGCGCCCGCCACCGCGCGCCCCAGCGCCGCCACCGCGGCCGGGTCGGCTGCGTGGTCGCCGAAGCGGGCCGCCGTGTAGCGATCCGTCAAGGTCTGGAACGCGCCGCCCGCGGGCAGAACCCCCGCCGCGCGCAATCGGCGGGCGTACTCATGCGGGGTCTCGTTGGGGCGACGCGCCCAGCCGCGGCGGCGCAGGCGATCGGTCGTGCGCCGGTACAGCCGCTCCAGCGGCCCATCGCTGAGCGAGCGCGCGGCGTCCTGCACCCGGTCGGGCGCTCCTCGCGCGGCGCGCGGGCGCGCGCGCCAAACGCGCCGCAACCGAGCGCCCGCCAGCGCCAGCAGGGCGAGAACGCCGAGCAGGACCACCGTCAGGCCCGCCCGCGGGAGCGCGCTGACCGGACGCCGCCCGGCCACGCCGCGCCAGGCCCGGTGCAACAAGCTCCGCTGGCGGCCCAGGTCGTACCCGACGATCCACCGGCTCCACAGAAACTCCAGAGCGTCGCCCACCTGGCTCATTCGTCCCGGCGCCGCCGGCGGCAGCCCCGGCGGCGTGGCGTCGACGCGCGTCCAGCCGGTCTCGGGCAGGAACGCCTCGGCCCACGCGTGTGCCCGGTCGCCCCGGACGGCGACGTACTGCCCCAGCGCGTTCCATTCGCCGCCGCGGAACCCGGTCACGTACCGGGCCGGGACGCCGGCGGCGCGCAGCAGCAGGACTGCCGCCGACGCGAAGTACTCGCAGTGCCCCTGCCGCCCGGCAAACAGGAAGTTCGACACCGGATCGACGCCCGCGGGTGGGGCGGGGGGCGACGTCGTATAAGCGTGGCCCGCGCGCAGCCAGCCCGTGATGGCCGCCACCCGCGCGCGGGGGTCCTGGGTGCCGGCCAGGCGCGCGCCCAGCATCTTCACGTCTTTCAGATCGTCGGGCAGCTCGAGATTGTCCAGCCGCACCCGCGGTTCGAGCGCGGCGGGCGGACCCATCGGGTCGGCTCCCGACGTGCGCGAGTAAGCGGTGTAGTGGGCGTGGGCCAGCGTGACCAGCGCGTCGGTGCCGTCCCCGCCGATTCGAAGCCCCGTCTCGCCCGACCAGCGGGGCGCGATGTGCACGGGGCCGGCAACCCCCAGCCGCCCGGCGGGCAGCTCGAACGCCACCGGCCGATCCAGGGCCAGCAGCGCGGTGGCCGGGACGCCGATCGCCTCGATTTCCTGGCGGTCGGCGTCGGCGGTCTCCGCCGGGCCGGGAGGGGCGCCTCCCGCTTCACCGACGTAGGCGCGGCCGCCCGTTTCGGCCAGCACCGTCCGCAGCTCGGGCCGGCGGCTGCGGATCCAGCGGCCGCCGTCGTAGGTGTCGTAGACCGCGCCGCGGAAGTACAGCTGTTCGGCCTCGGCGCGCTGCGCTTCGGTCCGGGCCAGGTCGCTGATCCGCGGGATCACGGCGCGCAGCACGACGTCGCGGTGGGCGGTGGCGGCCGTGCCGTAGCGCCCGATGGTGACTTCATCCGTCAGGCCGATGACCGTCGACGGCGCGCGCCCCCCCAGCACGAACCCGGCGCCGAGGCGCGGCACGCAGGCGAACACCGTCACCGCTCCCACGAAGACGCCCGCCGCGACGACGAACGTCGCGCCGAAGAAGGCCCCCCCGACCACGCGACGCGACCCCAGGATGCGGCCAATCCCGACCTTCTGGCTGGGCGCTTGCGCCGAGTGCCGGACCAGGTAGTTCTCCTCCATCTCGCGCCGCAGGTGGAACAGGATCAGCGCCCACGTGGCCAGCACGACGTAGACGGCGAACGCCGCCACGAACACGAAGGTGGCGGTCACCGTCGAGGCGACCAGCACCAGCAGGAACGTCAGCGCGTAGATCTGGACGTAGTCGCGATGGCTGCGCCGAAACAGCAGCTTGTACCCGAGCAGCGCCAGGATCAGATCGAAGGCCGGCGCCAGATCGGCGTCCGGCATCCGCCGCCAGATCCGCCAGACGATCACGGCCAGCAGCGCTCCCGTCGCGCCACGGACGACGCGCGCGCCTCGGTCGATGGCGGCGGCGGCCTTGCCGCCTGCGTCGACGAAGCACGACAGCGCGGCCACCCCCACGAAGATCGCCGCGCTGGCGGCCGACAGCGCCCGGGTCGTGGCCAGGGCCGCCAGCGCCGAGAGCACCAGCAGGTAGGTGACCAGCTTGTGGGCCGCCTGGAACCTCACGCGCGCGCCACCGTCCGCAGCGCCGGCGCCTCGGGAAGGTCGATGCGCCCGTCTGCCTGGACCCGGACGGCGGGCCGGTGGCGGCCGCGCGGTCGGGCGCCGGACTCGGGGGCCACGAACGCGAGCAGGCGGAGGAGCCGCGCCAGCTGCGCCGCGCCGACGCCCGGCGGAATCTCGGCGCCGCGGGTCAGCAGCCCGACGGCGATGCCCCGGCGAACCAGCTCGACGCACAGGGCCGCCGTCCGCGAGACGGCCAGCTCGAACCCCTGGGCACTGGCGTCGGCCCGGTTGTCGAGCTCGATCATCGCCTCGCGCCCGATGTCGTCTTCGTGTTCGCGAACGAACGGCATCCCGCGGCGGGCGCTGGTGCGCCAGTGGATGTCGCGGGGGTCGTCGCCCGGGCGGAACAGGCGCAGCCCGGCCAGATCGCCGTGCCGGCTGGCGCCCTTGTCGCGGGCCGACGCGCGCGGCGCGGGCAGCGCGCGCAGGACCGCGGCCGGCAGCGGCGCCAGCGCCGGGTAAACGACCAGGTCCAGCGGCGCGGCGACCTCGCGGGCCCGCAGGATCAGCCCGAACGGGAACTTCGTCGCCAGCCGAAACCCGGACAGCCGGTGGTGTCCGCGGCGCGGCAGCACGTGGCGGTACGACGTCTCCTGCGCGCGCCCGGCGGGCAGCTTCAGGAAATAGCAGCGCTTCTCGATGGGACGCCCGCCGACCAGGTCCTCGACCTCGACCGAAAACGACGGCAGCCGCCGCTTCTCGTTGCGCAGCGAGATCCCCATCAGATAGGGCGTGCCGGCGTGGATGGCCGGCGGGGGCACCCGGCTGACGCGCAGGCCGGACAGCGCCACGGTCGACAGGATGGTGCTGGCCGCCAGCAGGCAGATCATCATCCCGAACGACAGGAAGAAGAGGTTCAGCCCGGCGTCGACGGCCACCGCACCGACGAACGCCGTCGCCAGCAGGAACCACCAGCCCTCGCGTGTCGGCGGAAGCTTGCGCCTCATGCCGGACGGCTACCCGGGCGCGGGAAGGCGGTCGAGGATCTCGGCCAGCACGCGCTCGACCTCCTGCCGCGAACGGGCCACCGCATCCAGCGGAGATGCGGGGATCACCCGATGCGCCAGCACGGGTCCGGCCAGCGACTTGAGGTCGTCGGGCAGCACGTAGTCGCGCCCTTCGGCCAGCGCGGCGGCGCGGGACGCATTTCGCCAGGCCAGCGCCCCGCGGGGCGAGACCCCGACCGCCAAATGCGGCGAGCGGCGGGTCTCGCGCGCGACCGCCACGACGTAGTCCGCCAGCTCCGGCGAAAAGTGGACGCGCTCGGCCGCGTCTTGCAGGCGGCGCACGTCGGCCACGGTCAGGACGGCGGCCAGGCGGGCCAGCTCTTCCTCGGGGCGTCCGGGCGCCTCCAGCAGGATGCGTCGCTCGTCTTCCGGCGCCGGGTAATCGATGCGTAGACGCAGCAGGAACCGGTCCATCTGCGACTCGGGGAGCGGGTAGGTCCCGTAGTGCTCCTCCGAGTTCTGGGTCGCCATCACCAGAAACGGGGGTTCCAGCGGGTAGCAGCGCCCGTCCACCGAGACCTGTCCGTCGTTCATCGCCTCGAGCAGCGCGCTCTGGGTGCGTGGAGGTGTGCGGTTGATCTCATCCGCGAGCAGCAGGTTCGCGAAGATCGGCCCGGGCTTGAATTCGAACTCCCCCGTCTTTGGATCCAGCACCGAGACGCCGAGAACATCCGACGGAAGTAGATCGCTGGTGAACTGCAGGCGGTGGAAAGTGCCTCCGATCGACCGCGCCAGCGCCCGCGCCAGCGTGGTCTTGCCGACGCCGGGGACATCCTCGATCAGCAGGTGGCCGCGCGCGCACAGGGCGATGACCGCGTGGCGGATGACCGCCGGCTTGCCGCGCAGAACCCGGCTGACGTTCGCCTCGACCGCTGCGAAGAGCTCGGCCGGCGTGTTCGCACGATCGCGAGGCAACGCCGTGGTGGTCATCGACGACTCGATTATATCAGCGCGCGGCGGTTCGACGGATCTAGCCGGCAATTTCAAAACAATTTAAGCTGCAGGTCCGGCTTTCTATATAGTTCTTTGGCGCACACACGCTATTCGGAGACTTTCATGGGGGACTTTCGTTCGCGTCTGGCTTCGCTGTCGCTGTCCACGTCATTGCTGGTTGTCGTCGGGGTGCTGGGCGGCTGCGGTGACAACGCGCCGAAGATGGGAGGCACGGGTGGAGGAGGGCCCGCCGGCATGGGCGGCCATGCCTCGGGGGGCGCCGGCGGCGGTGCCCTGGGCGGCTCGGCCGGCGGCGGCGAGCTCGGCGGCGCCGGCGGCCTCGCCGGTGCC
>CAZPUH010000645.1:0-4364 GCA_964589215.1 uncultured Myxococcales bacterium
CGACGGTCGTCACGCACAGCGCGCTGGTCAAGACCGTCGAGAAGGTGTTCGGCCTGCCGATCCTGCCCACCGTCGCCAGCGCCAACGACTTCGGCGACATGTTCCAGCCCGGCTTCTACCCGTAAGCCCAGGGTTGTCTCGCGCGGCTCCAGCCTCACCTTCAGGTTGGAGGGAGACATGGAGCCGGCGAGACGGGAGCATCACTACTGGCACCGGGTGCCTCAACTGGAGTCCGAGTATCGGCCCCGCAACGTGAACGAACGCGAGCGCATCGCGTCGGCAGTTCTGGGGTCGGTCCTGATTCTCTTGGGCGTGCGCCGCCGCAGCTGGCTCGGGCGTGCGCTGGCCGCCGCCGGCGGCGCGCTGGTCGAACGGGCCGCCAGCGGACGCTGCGGTGTCTACTCGGCGCTCCGGCTCAGCAGCGCGTAGTCTCCGGGCACCTGACGACGCCGGCGCGGTCGAGGGGCTGCGCACCGTCGTCGTCGCGCTGGCGGCGAACGTGGGCATCGCCGCCGCCAAGCTGATCGCGGCGCTGCTCACCGGCTCCAGCGCCATGCTGGCCGAGGTGTTCCATTCGACCGCGGACACCGGCAATCAGGTGTTGCTGCTGATCGCGAACCGCCGCGCCGGCCGGCCGCCCGATCCCGGGTACCCGCTGGGGCACGGCCGCGAGGCGTACTTCTGGGCGCTCATCGCCTCGCTGGGAATGTTCTTCACGGGCGCGCTGCTCTCGATCCGCGAGGGGATCTCCGAGCTGCTGCACGCGACGCCGGTCGCCTCCCCCGTCGTCGCTTACGCCGTGCTGGGCGTGTCGCTTTGCCTGGACGGGATGTCGCTGGCGCGCGCCTACCGCCAGCTGCGGGCCGAGGCAAACACGCTCGACCGCGCCTTCCTCGAGCACCTGGACATCACCTCCGACCCGGTGGCGCGGGCCGTCTTCGCCGAGGACGCCGTCTCCGTGGCGGGCAACCTGATCGCGGGCGGCGGGATCGCGCTGCACCAGCTCACCGGGTCCGCGATCCCGGACGCCGTCGCGGCGCTGGTGATCGGCGCCTGTCTGGGCGTCGTGGCGCTGGATCTGGCCCGGCGCAATCGCGACTTCCTGGTCGGCCGCGAGGCCGCTCCCTCGATCCGCGCCCGCCTCAGCGACCTCATGGCACGGCAAGACGGCGTCGCCCGCGTCGGCGAGCTGCTGGTGACCTACGTCGGCCCCAGGCGCCTGTGGGTCGTGGCCCGGCTGGACGTCGATCGCCGACTGGACGCTCTGTCGATCGACGGGCTCCTGGCCCGCGTCCAGAGGAGCGTGCACACCGAGATGCCCGCCGTCGTGCGCGTCGATCTGACGCCTCACGCGATCTAAGCTCGCGCCGTGGCCCGGCCGCGCAAGGCGAAACGCGAACAGGAGCGGCAACTGCGCAAGCAGGTGGCGCGCGTCGAGCGCGATGCGCGCGCCCTGCCGGGCGGGGCTGCGAACCACCCCATCGAGGTCGGCAGCGCCGCCGTCGTGGAGATCAAGGCGCGCGGCACCCCGTGCGTCCGCTGCGGCGGGCAGCTGGACGTGCGGCGGGACCAGGCCGCCTCGACGCCCCGGGGGGTGCTCCGCGAGCTGGAGCTCGCCTGTCGCGTCTGCCACGCGACGAGGACGCTGTGGTTTCGCGTGGTTCCCGCGGCTGTTAACTGAATATTCGTCTCATTTGCGGCGCCTGGCGGGTCCGCGGCGCGCACAGCCGGCGGCGGCGGGAATATCCGGACGTGGTCCCCTTGCGCAGGCGCGTCGACTGGCCGATCCTCTTTGGACGGGAAGCCCCGGTGCCGACGCTCGCCGCGCCGGCGCCGTCGGACTCGATGGCCCGCCTGCTCAGCGCCCTCGACGCGCTGGCCGCGCACGACGATCGCGACGCCGTCGTGCGCCGGGCGATCGAGCTCGCACGGACCGAGATAGGCCTCGCGCGGGCCGGGATCTTCCTGCTGGATCGCGAGCACGACCTGATGCTCGGGTCGTGGGGGATGAACCTGGCCGCAGAGGTCGTCGACGAGCACCACGTGATGTACGCGCTGAGCGAGACCGACCGCGAGGCGTTCCACCGGGCGGAGCAGCTGTCCGCGCGGTTCACCGTGTTCGAGAACTGCCCGATCGTCCAGCACGACGGCGGCGAGACACGCGTCGCGGGCCGGGGCTGGGTCGCGTGCACCCCCATCCGATCGAACGGCACACGCATCGGGATGTTGTTCAACGACGCGGCGCTGACGGGCGCCCCCGTCGACGAGCGCAAGCAGACGCACGCCGCGATCCTGTGCGCGCTGCTGGGGGCGCTGCTGGACCCGACACGCGGCGCGCCGGGCACGCGTGCCCTGCCCCGCCCCCAGTCCGCCGGGCGCCGCCTGGCCAGCGAGGCGGTCGCCCTGCTGCGCGCGGATCCCTCGCTGGGCGGCAAGCCGATCGCCGACCAGCTGCGGATCAGCCTCAGCCGGCTGGCGCGCGTGTTCAAGACCGAGATGGGGATGTCGCTGGTCGAGTACCGGAACCGCCTCCGGCTCGACCGCTTCGGCGCGCTGCTGGAGAGCGGCCGCAGCAACCTGCTGGAGGCGGCGCTGGACGCCGGGTTCGGCAGCTACGCCCAGTTCCATCGCGTGTTCCGGGCCCTGCGGCACGCGGCGCCCCGTGAATACCTGCGCCGCCAGAATTGAACCTGCCGTAACGTCGGGCCATGGCGGACGACGCGACGGCGCTCTCATCCGGCGGCACCTTCCAGGACCAGCGATTCGAAGGCGGCGACCTGACGGGCGCCGACCTCGGCGGCAAGGAGCTCACGGGCTGCACCTTCAAGGGCGTGCGCCTGACCGAGACGCGCTGGCGCGAGACGCGCCTCGAAGACTGCCGGTTCGAGGACTGCGACCTGTCGCGGATGGCGCCGGACGGCCTCTCGGCCCGCGACGTCGTGTTCACCGGATGCAAGTTGATGGGTGTCGACTGGTCGAACATGGGCGGGTATCCCGCGCTGACGTTCGAGCGCTGCGATCTCCGGTATGGCTCGTTCGTGAAGGTCCGGCTGCGGAAGATCTCGTTCGCGGCCTGCAACCTGGAAGAGGCGCAGTTCATCGAGGCCGACCTGGCGGAAGCGTCGTTCACCGACTGCCGCGTGACGGGCGCCCGCTTCGAGCGCTGCGATCTGCGCAAGGCGTCCTTCGCGGGCGCGACGGGGCTGGCGATCGCCCCGACGGGCAACCAGCTGCGCGCCGCCCGCATTCCCGTCGACGCCGCCATTCGCCTGGCCGAGTCGTTCGGGCTGAAGGTGATCACCTAGACGCAGGTGGGAGGTTGCGCGGGGCGCGCGCCGCACCTTAAGGTCGGCGCATGCTGAAACCCCTTCGACTGCCCCTCTCGGTTGTCCTGCTTTGCTGTCTCGCGGGCGGCGCGCGCGCCGACCTGGACCTGCCGCGCCCCAGCCCCTTCGCGAAGGTGACCCAGACCGTCGGCTACACCGACATCACCGTCGACTACAGCAGCCCCGGCGTGAAGGGGCGCAAGATCTGGGGCAACGTCGTCCCTTACGACAAGATGTGGCGCGCCGGCGCCAACCAGGCGACCAAGGTGACGTTCAGCCGCGACGTCACCTTCGCGGGCAAGCCCGTCCCGGCCGGGACGTACGCGTTCTTCGTGATCCCGACCAAGAGCGCCTGGACGGTCATCCTGAACAAGAAGCCCGATCAGCCGGGTACCGGCACCGCCTACAGCCAGGCGGACGATCTGCTGCGCGTGCAGATCACCCCCAAGGCCGCGCCCATGCGCGAGCGGCTGGCGTACCTGGTCACCGACTTCACGGACGACAGGGCGTCGCTGGATCTCGAGTGGGAGAAGGTGCGGCTGGCGATCCCGATCGGGCTCGACACGGCGAAGCAGGCGCAGGCGGCCGTCGACGGCGCGGTCGACAACGTGTGGCGCACGTACGCCACCGCCGCGCGCTACATGCTGGAGACGAAGAAGGACTACGCCACCGGCATGAAGTACATCGACCAGTCGCTGGCTCTGAAAGAGGACTGGTTCAACGTCTGGATCAAGGCCGAGCTGCAGGCGGCGCAGGGGCACTACGCCGACGCGCGCGCGACCGGGCAGAAGGCCTACGAACTGGGCAGCAAGTCGTCCGGCTTCTTCCTCGAGGGCGAGATCAAGAAGACGCTCGCCGACTGGAAGAACAAGAAGGGCTAGCAGAAGCGCTCAGCGCAGGACGCGGCGGTAGACGTCCAGGTAGCGGTCGACGGCGGGGTCGCGCCGGAACTGGGTCGCGGCGCGGTGGCGGGCGGCGGCGGCGAAGCGCGCGCGCAGCGGGGCGTCGTCGAGCAGGCGGCGGGCGGCGGCGGCCATC
>CAZPUH010000646.1:0-6796 GCA_964589215.1 uncultured Myxococcales bacterium
ATTGCCGGCCTGGTCGCGCACGTAGACCACGTCGGTGTTGCCGCCCGACGCGTTGTGGAACGCCACGTACGTCGAGTAGTACGTGAAGGTGTTCCAGTCGAACGCCGCGGTGGGGAAGCCGACGATGTCTCCGGCGGTGTCGTCCTGGTAGCCGCGGATGAACTCGACGACGGCGCCGTTCGTGCTCGGGTTGTCGCCGACGCCGTCTGGAATGGTGGCACCGGCGGCGTTGAGCTTGTCGTCGTCGCTCTTGTTCGAGTCGCCGCAGGTGGCCCCGCCGCACGTGGCGCCGCCGAACACCACCCGCGTCTCGCCGTCGGACGTGCCGTTGCCCGCCAGCGCGACGGCCTTGGTGATGCTGGAGTCGAACGAGCAGCCGGTGGACGACAGATAGAGGCTGGCGGATTTGATCGACAGCAGCTGGCTGCCGGTGCCGGCGCTGAAAGCGATGTTGTCGAACTTCGTGAACACGGGCAGGGCGGCCGTGGAGGCGCCGATGGCCATCCCCCCGTTGGTGTTCTTGACGGCGAGCCCGGTGATGTTCAGCGTCGGTACGGACGTGGTCGTCGACCCGATCGTGAAGAAGTAGTACGTGGACGATGTCGTGCTCTTGATGGTCGCGCTCGTGTTGGAGGCGTTCAGGGTGCCGTCCATCGTCAGCGTGGTGCCGCTGGCCATGGCCACGGTACCGTTCGTCGTATCCAGCTGGAGCGTTCCGGCGTTGTGGACGGTCAGGTTGCTGTTGGAGGTCAGCGTGTAAGCGGCCGGGGCGAACGTGCCGCTGTCGACGTGCACGGCCCCGTTGGCGGTGACGCTTCCGGCCAGCGTGACCGTCGCTGTCCCGCCGGTGTTGGCGTAGCGGCCGTTGGCCAGCTGCTTGATCTGGGCTGCGGTGAGCGCGGTGTTGTAGACGCGGACGTCGTCGATGGTCCCGTCCGTGAAGTCGGCCAGCGCCGCCGTCCAGACGTTGGCGCCGATGGTGAAGTGCCCGGACGCGTTCCAGGTCGCGCTCACCGTCGCCGCGGTCCCCTCCTCGCTGCCGTTCACGTAGAGGTGCACCTTGCTGCCGTCGAAGACGCCGCAGACGTGGTACCAGGTTCCGGTGGCAACCGTGGTCGTGCCGATCGTGTGATAGAGGCTGGCCGAGGTGTTGTCGGCCCCGCGCATGTCCGCGCTGAACTGTCCGGCGTTGTCTCTTTGCAGCGCGAAGACGGCCACGTTGGCGCCGTTGAAGGCGAGCACGGCGTTCCAGGCGTTGACGCTGCTGTAGTTCACCCAGCCGCAGGCGCTGAACGCGGCGTTCGTCGACAAGATGCTGGCTCCCCCGTCCGCGTACTGCGAGCTGGCGCTGGCCAGCTTCAGCGCCGCGGGGTTGTAGAACTCTGGCGTCGACGAGACAGTGCTGGTCCATTTGGCTCCGTTGATCAGCGTCGCGGTGTGGCTGTTGCCGGACCAGTCCCGCGCGCTGCTCCCTTGCGCCTCGTCGAGCTTCCAGTAGCCGACCAGGTTGGTCTCCGACGGATCTTCGATGCGGAGACTATTCTGCGGCGTCACGGCCAGCGTGTGGTTGGTCGTGCCGGTGAGGATCACGGTCGCGCCGGTGGTCGTCAGCGTGCCGCTGCCCGAAGCCAGCGCCCCCGTCCGGAGCGTGCGCGACGACAGATCCAGCGAACCGGTCGTCAGCGTGACCGTCCCGTTCGGGTCGACGTCCAGGTTGTCGTCCAGGGTCCACTTGCCGCTCCCCGTGATCTTCAAGCTGGGCAGGACCTGGCCGCCTGAACGGATGACGTTCGTCGACGCGGTCCCCGTGAGATTGATGGCGGGGACGCTCGAGGACGTCGCAGAGAATGCGCCGCCGTAGTTCCAGAAGCTGCCCGCGAGGCTGATGGTGTTGGCTCCCATCGCCAGGTTCCCCGACGCCAGCGTCAGGTCTCCGCCGATGCTCGGCGAGCCGGTCATGGTGTGCGTGGCCGTGTATGTGGCAGGTTGATAGCCGTTCCCTAGCGCGCTGATCTCGGAGGCGGACAGAGCGCGGCTGTAGATGCGCACGTCGTCGATGTACCCGGCGACCCAGTCCGTGTGATTCGCGGAGAACTTCCCGGCTCCGATGATGGTGTGGCCGGTCCCCTTCCAGGGCGACGACATCGCCGTGGTCCCCTCGAGTGAGCCGTTGACGTAAATCTTCAGGTTGGTGAGGTCGTACGTGCCGCAGATGTGATACCAGGTGTTGGTCGCCGGAGACGTGGTGCCGTCGGCGTGGCTGGGCGTCGCGCTGTCCGAGTCGCTGGCGAGCATGGTCAGCGCGAACTTGCCGGTGTCGCCTCGCTTCTGCAGAAAGAATGCGCTGTCGGTGGTGCCGTCGATGCTCACGAACGTCCTGTAGCCGCTGTTCGAGGTCATGTAGACCCACGCGCAGGCGCTGTAGGCGGCATTCGTCGGCGTGACGGTCGCGCTGATGTCCACGAAGCTGCTGCTGCCGTTGAAGCTGCCGGCGGCGGCGTCGGTGAATTTGGTGCCGGGCAGGCCGCTGCTCACCCAGGCGGCCCCGGTGAACGACCCGCTGTTCCCGTAGCCCGACGAGTCGGCCGGCGCGCTGCCGGTGCCTTCGTCCAGCTTCCAGTATCCGGCCAATCCGTCATTCACGATCAAGTCGTTGAAGTTGGCGCCGTTGGCGCCGAAGCTTTGGCTGCTGGTGGAGGTCAGCATGACGGAGCCGCCGTTGCCGTTGAAGGTGCCGCCCGTCTCGTTGAAGGCCCCGCCGATCGTCATGCGGCCGCTGGTGGTGGTGAACGTTCCTGTCGACTGCGTGTAGCTGCCGGTGAGCGTCAGCCCGTAGATGCTGCTGTCCACGACGGACCAGCTTCCGGAGCCGCTGACCGTGATGCCGCCCGGGGTATCGCCTGCGAACAGGATCGAGTTGCTGTTGCCCGTGCCGTTGAAGGTGATGGTGCCCGTCCCGGTGAAGTTGCCGTAGTTCCACCAGCTGCCGCCCACGGTCAGGTTGTTGCTGCCGGCGGCCAGGGTTCCGGACGCGATCGTGAGGTCGCCTGAGATGATCGGGGTCCCCGTCATGTTCTGGACGGCCGTGCCGGTCCCGGGCTGCGCGCCCGACGCGAGCGTGGCGATGTCCGTCGCCGACAGCGCGCGGTTGTAGATGCGGACGTCGTCGAGCTTGCCGTTGAAGAGCTCGTTCGTGCCGTTGTAGGTGCCGAAGTAGACAGTGGTCGGGTTGCCGCCGTAGGTCGCCGTGGTCGACGTTGTCGGCGTGCCGCCGTCCAGGTAGAACTTTCGTGTGGTGCCGTCGAACGTGTAGGCGATGTGGTGCCAGCCTGAGGACGGCGTGGAGCTGGCGTTGAGCATGTTGGTGCCGCCGTTGTTCCACATGGCCAGCGTCTGGTCATGCCAGAGCCCGATCTGATCGAATGAGGATCCGTCCGTGAGGACGACCATGTTCTGACCGGTCGTCGCCGTGCCGGAGATCGAGGACCAGTAGGCCCAGAACGTGATGGTCAGATTACCGTTGAGGGCGGGGAGGTTCGTCGCGGTCGCCGACAGGTAGCCGTTCGAGCCGTTCAGCATGAGCGACTGGGAGTCGGTGAAGTCCATCGCCGTGGGCACGCTGCTGTTCCAGCTGGCGCCGCTGGCCGAGAGGGTCCCGTCGTTTCCGTAGCCGGACGAGTCGGTGGCGGTCGTGCCGGAGTCGTCCAGCTTCCAGTAGGCCACCAGGCCGTCGTTGATGAAGAGGTTCTTGAAGGTCGCGCCGTTGGTGGCGAAGGTCTGGGTCCCGGTGGCGGTCAACATGACGCGCCCGCCGTTGGCGTTGAATGTGCCGCCCGTCTTGTTGAAGGCGGTGGCCACCTTCAGCAGCCCGCTGCTCGACTTGAAGGTCCCGGACGACAGGTTGAGGCTGCCGCCGATCGAGATGGTGCCGTCGCTGGCGTTGAAGGTGCCGTTGCTCTGCGTGAAGTCGCCGCTGGTCGTGACGGTGACGCCCGACGAGACGGTGATGGTCACGTTGACGGAGATGCTGATCGCCGCGACGGACACGGCGGAGGTGATCGAGCAAGCCAAGGAGCCGCTGCTGAAAGTCGCGGTGTCGGACGTTCCGGGCGCCACGCCGCCCACCCAGTTGGATCCGTTGCTCCAGACGCCGCCCGCCGCCCCGCTCCAGATGATGGAGGCGGCGTGGGCCGCGCCGGGGGACGCAGCGACCAGCCATGCGGCGAGGGCGAACCCCCACCGCATGGCCAGGACTCTCCGTCGAGTCATTCGCTGCTTCATTGAATCCAGCCGATTCCTCTACTGGTTGACCGACGCCTTCACGCCGGTTTCGATGTAATTGGACGTCGTGCAGTCCAGGGTCTGGTCGTCCTGGGCGCTGCAGCTCTGCGGGTTGTTGTACTGCGTCGTGTACGGGACCAGCGGCAAGACCGGGAAGGCCTGCAGGTTCGTTCCGGCCGCGTCGGTGACGTTCATGTTCATGCTCAGGCTCCCGCTGAAGGGGTGGCGGGGCGCGTACACGGTGCTGCCGTCGTTGTTCCAGGTGTAGCCACCGGCGCAGTCGGCCATCGCGGTGGTCTGCTGGCAAACGCCGTCCGAGTGGTAGGTGACGTCACCCGCGAACTCGGAGACGGTCACGCTGGTCGCGGGCGCGCCGTTGACGGGGCCCGTGCAGATGGTGATCCAGTTGTAGCCGGTGGCGTCACCGCCGGCGCCGCAGGTGCCGCTGGTCGCGCTGCTGGATCCGGCCGGCAGGTTGGCGAGGTCGATGAGCGACCAGGTCGTGCCGCCGGAAGTCGCCGTCACCGAAACGCTGGCCAGCGGGAAGGTCACCGGCGTTCCCCAGCTGCCGTTCAGCGACGCCGATTGCACCGACCCGCCAAAGGTGTCGTTCTCTTGATAGAGCACGCTGCCGCTCGGGTCGAGCACCTGGGTCAGGCTGTTGCCCGAGTAGGTGGCGTCGTAGGCGCTGGCCGAGAACAGGAACTGCGGCGCCATGGACACGGTGGCGTCCGCGCCGTTGTTGGTCATGTCGTAGTCGCCGGGAACGACGTTCGCGACGTCCACGTGCAGCCGGTGCTGGCCCGGCGTCGTGAACAGGGTCGTGAAGTGGCAGGTGACGACGCCGCCGGCGTCGACCCAGATGCCGGGCACGCGGTCGACCACCGCGCCGTCAGCCGAGAGTAGACAGTCGGCGGTGGCGCCCAGGTCGCCCATCATCTCGCGCACCGTCGCGGCGATCGACAGGGGCATCCCCATGGTGGCGGAGGGCGGGAGGTCGATGTGACCGACGGCCAGATCGGGCCGGTACTGGACGGTGTCGTCGGCCGACACGCGGTCGACGCCGCGGTCGATGCCGCTGATGTCGGCGCCGACGGTCACGGCCTGCCCGTGCGCCAGGCGGCCGAGGGGCGTCGCGACGCGGGGGCCGGCGGGCTTGGGCTTGAAGGTCATATCCTTGTGGTGCTTCTTGTCCGGGTGATTGATGCGGACGTCCAGGCGGTCGATGGACCCCTTCGGCGTGGAACCGTCGTCGAACGTCCCGGTCGTGGCCTCCAGAACGGCGTTCCCCTGCGCGTCCACCAGCGTGCGCACGGCGAGGTCGGCGTTGCCTGCGTGTCCATGTCGGAAAATGTGGTGCTCTCGATAGTGTTCCAGGCGTTTGTGGAAACGATGATCCCGGCCGCCGCCGTCGCAGGCGCGGTCGACGAGGTTCTTGAGCACGTCCAGCGGACCGGCGTGCGCGATGGCGCCTCCGCCGGCGACGGTGGCGGCCGTCCACGACAGGTACAGCGCGAGCCAGCGGCTGGCCCCGTGTCGGGAGATGTGGCGTTCAGGGGTGTGGGCTGTCTGTTCTCGTTTCGACCTCGTGTCCATGGTTGTCCCTCTCTTGTGATAACCCGGCCGACTCAGTGAGTCCCGTGGGCTTTGCGTCCCCCGATCGCTCGGGGTTTGCCTTTGTCACAAGCACTTCCAGGGGAAGTACTGTGCTGTCCGGAAGAGAATCGATGCCGGTCAACGCACCAGATGGGACCAGCGGCCACGCACGGGCGGGGCGGTCACTCTGTCTGGGCCGTTGTTGACGGACGGCGGGCCTGGTCGAGGGATACACGGGCGACATGGCGCCCCCCGACGCCTGGTGTTTTCATCGGATGCTCCCGGGCGGGTCTTGAGACCGTCCGCGCAAAAAACGCGTTGGCGCGAACGTCAGATCCGGAGGTAGCGGGTGAGCAGCTCGACCGCGACCTTCTTGTGGTCGCTCCGCCAGGCGGCAGACGAGAGGTCCGTGCGGAACAGGAACGACAACGTGTGCGCGTTGGAGCGGTGGAAGTAGGACAGGGCCACCATCGCCACGTACAGATGCAGCGGGTCGACGTCGGCGCGGATCGACCCGCTTCGCGCGCCGCGGCGAAGCAGCTGCTCGATGAGCGGCATCAAGGGCGAGCTGATGATCGGCGTCTTCGCCGAGCCGCGCAGGAACCGGCCGCGCAGCAGGTTCTCGCCGCTCAGCAGCGTGATCAGCTCCGGGTGCTGCGAGAAGTGGTGGTCGACGAAGTCGAAGAGCTGCAGAAGCCCCTGCAACGGGTCGATCTGATCGACCTGCAGCCGCAGCTCTTCCTGGCGCAAATCGCCGATCACATGCTCGAGGACGGCGACGTACAGGCGCTCCTTGCCGCCGAAGTAGTGATAGATCATGCGCGCGTTGGCGCGGGCCCGCTGGCAGATGCGGTCGACGCGCGCGCCGCTGTAACCGTGGGCGGCGAACTCGGCGATGGCGGCGCGCAGGATCTTGTCT
>CAZPUH010000647.1:0-16586 GCA_964589215.1 uncultured Myxococcales bacterium
GCACATGTACGCCGTCCCGCCGTTCTCGCACGAGTTCTTGGCGTCGTAGTTGCCGCCGAGGCTGTTGTTGCTCATGTCGCAGCTCATCATCGGATTGCCGTGGGAGACGTTGGCCTTCCATCCGCAGGCCGGCTTGCAGCAGTCCCAGTACCGCGACGCCCAGCCGGACATGCCGTTCGTGATGGGCGGCGGCTGGTTGGCGCCCGGCGAGCCGCCGGTGCTGGTGCCGCCGCTGCCCGTCGTGCCGCCACGGCCGTTGGTCCCGCCGCTGTTGTTCCCGCCGGAGCCGTTGCCGCCCGATCCGCTGCCGCCCGAGCCGTTGCCGCCGGTCGCCGAGCCGCCGGAGCCGTTGCCGCCCGAGCCGCTGCCGCCGGTCGCCGAGCCGCCGCGACCCCCCGACCCGAGGGTGCCTCCGGTCGCCGTCGTTCCGCCGCGGCCGCCGCTGCCGAACGAACCGCCCGAGCCGACCGACCCGCCGGAGCCGACGCTGCCGCCGGTCTGCCCGGAGCCGCCGGAGCCGACGCTGCCGCCGGTCTGCCCGCCCGATCCGCGGTTTCCGCCTTCACTGGTCGTCGTGCTGCCACCCTTGCCGCCGGAGCCGGTGACCGTGTCGGTCGAAGGGGTCGAGCACGAAGCGGCCAACCAGACGAGACAGCAGCTCACGCAAGCAAGGAACGACTTCTGCGGCATCGAGCACCTCGGGGGTTAGAGGCAGGTTAGGAGTGTTGATGTGGAACGAAACGACCGCCCCGCCGCCCGAAGGCCTTCAATATGCCTGCGGAATGCCGGCGCGCCTGACGTTTGCGTCGTCTCGCTCGCCGAACCAGACGCGCGGCATCAGGCGGATTGTCGTAAACCCACGAACCGGCGCCGCCCGCCGGCCCCAGGTCTCAGTTGCAGCCGATTTTCTGGGTGCCCAGCGCGACGTCGTCGTACCAGATGTCGGAGGCCGGGCCGGCGTACTTCTCAAATCCGAACCGCAGGTAGTCGTAGGCGTCGATCTTCCAGTCCGTGCGGTGCAGGTCCGGCACCTCGACGTCGTTCACCCAGACGTCGATGGCGGGCGCCGCGTGATCCAGCAGGAGCTCGATGCAGGTCCAGACGCCTGCCGGGGCGCCGGCGCCGATCTTGCCGTCGGTGTAGAAGCTCTGGTTCGACATCGCGGCCTGCGCGTCGCCGCTGATCGACTCGAGGATCATCTGGTTGTCCTCGCCGAACAGCAGGTTGTTGCCCGTGCCGGGGGAAGCGAAGAGATCGCCGCGCACCAGCGTGTTGTGCTTGGCGGTCATGCCAGCGGCCAGGCGGATGTAGAAACGGACGTAGAGCTTGCCCCCGGCGACCGGCAGCACCGCGGTGTCGCGGAGGTCGAGGAATGTGTCGTAGTCGTTGTCCGTGGGGGCGACGTGAACGGACCGCGTGCCGCTGGCCGCCGGGTTGGTCCCGTCGATGGCGACCTGCCCGGCGGTCGTCTGCGTGACCGTCCAGGGCGCCGGCGGCGCGCCGGGAGCGTCCGCCTCGAAGCTGTCGCAGAAGACGAGCCCCGGGCGCGCGCCGCAGTGGTTCGCCGCGGCGCCGGCGCCGCCGTTGCCCGCGGCGCCGGCGGTGGCGCCTGCGCTCCCGCCGCTGCTATTGCCGCCGCCCACCCCCACACGGCCGCCCCCGGTGCCGGCGGGGGACGCGCTCTGGCCGGCCGCCCCTCCCGACGGGCCGCCCCCGGTGCCGATCAGGCTCCCGCCCGTGCCGTTGCTGTGCGGTCCGTTGCCGGATGTCCCGCCGGTCCCGGCGTTCCCGCTGTTGCTGCTCGAGCCGCAAGCAGCGATCAACGCGCTTGCGAGCGCGATCCACGACAGCTTTCGACGTGACGGAGCGGCCGACATCTGCGGGCCATTGTAGCCGGGCGGCCCGCTCCAGAATTTAGATCCTCTCGCGCCACTCATGGTCGGGGGGAAGACGACCATGAAACCCACACGACGGTTGCTGAACGGAGCTCGGGTTCTCGTCGGGGGGGGCACGCTGTTCTGGCTCGCACCCGCCGGCTGCGGGTCGGGGCAGCCCGCCAAAGCCGACGCGTCCAGCGCGACGCCCCAGTTCGCGGTGTGCGCGGGCGTGGACGCCGGGCCGTACATGCCGGGACTCGTGTTCAGCTCGCGATCCGGCGCGTGGAACGCGACGGTGCTGTCGGTCCTGACGACCAGCGCGGACGCGCCGCCGGTGGACGCGCCGGCTGTGGGTCTGTCGACGTTCAGGCTGGCGATCGCGGACGCGAGCGGCCAGCCACCCGTGGCCGTGAGCCTCACCGCCGAGAAGCCCTACATGCCGTTTCACGGCCACTCGGCTTCCATCGTGCCGCAGGTGGCGGCTGGCGCTGACGGGGCGGGCGGAACGTTCACAATCTCGAACATCAGCTTCTTCATGACCGGCGTCTTCGAGCTGGGGCTCGACCTGCAGTTTTCGGCGAGCGCCGCCAGCGATCGGATCGTCCTGACCGTCTGCGTTCCGTCGTGACCTGAGCTTCGCTCACGTGCCCGGCGCGGCGCAGCTGGGCGCGGCCGGCGGCGGCACGCAGCGGGCGTGGCTGACGCCGGAGACGGTGCCGCTCGCCGAGGCGCTGGACGAGAAGCACGTCGGGGCGGCTCCTGCGGACGCGCTCCAATCCACGGTCGCGCCGCCGCCCACGTCGTACTGCGCGATCGCCGCGGGCACCGCCGCGTCGAGGTCGCCGCTGCCGACCAGGTCGTCCAGCACGTCCGCGCCGATCGCGCGCAGGTGCACCTTGATCGTGACGTGGTCCGGAACCTGGGACAGGGGCGCCGAAGCGCTCGGGTCGGGATAGACCCGTTTCACGTGCGAGACCGAGTACGAGCAGGGGTCGGCGGCGTTCTGGGGCTGCGTGCCCGGCAGCGCGTTCGTGACCGTGGTCGTCGGCTGCCAGAACATCTTCACCTCATCGCCGCCTTCGTCGTACAGGCAGTCGCGAATCAGCCACAGATCCGGGTCCGACGAGCTCTCCAGCGGCAGCGCCGTCGCGCCGCCGCTGGAATAGATCACCTGCCCAGCGGCGGACGCCGTCACTTCGATCCAGAGCCGACGGTCGGGGGTGGCGCCGCTGGGGAACGAGTGCCCGGCGCCGATGTTGTCCAGCGTGAGCTCGATCCGGTTCGTGAGCGGATTCAGGCACCACGTCGATTGCAGCGACCGGTCCAGCAGCTCCTGCGCGGACGCGCGCTGCGCGTCGTTCTGCGGCGCCTCCGCGGGGAAGGGGACCGCGGCGACGTCCACCGCCGGAAACGCGTGGCTGTGCACGCGGCGCACGCGCGCCGACACCGCGGACGCCGGGCCGTCACGGCCGGGCATGTGGCACTGGGCGCAACCCGAGCCTCCTTGCGTTCCGGCGAAGACCGTCGTCTTCCACTCGCGGAACGTGCGCTCGACGTGCGCCCCCTGCAGGTTCTGGATGTCGTGGCAGCTCCCGCACATCGTCGCCGACGCGACGGTCGCGCCGTCGAGCAGCGCCGAGTAGCGCCCCTGGTGCGGCATCTGCGGCTCCGGATCGGCGATGGGGCCGAAGAGGCTGCCGTCCGCCGCCAGCACCAGCGGGTCGTTGTGGAGCTGTCCCGACGGCAGCGACGCCGTGGCGTGGCAGAAGTAGCAGGTGACGCCCCGCTTGGACGCGGGCAGGCCGTCCAGGTCCAGACCGTCGCGGGTCAGCCCCTCGCGCGCGGCCAGCGGCGCGTGGCACTGCACGCAGAAGGTGCCGGTCGCCGGGTTCTCGCGCTGCGCGCGGCGGTTCATCGCCCTGAAGACCGGATCATCGCCGGCGTAGGCGTGCATGCTCCCGGCCCATTCGGCGTAGTGCTGCGGGTGGCAGCTCTGGCACACCGCGGGATCCTGGACGGTCTGGTGATCGAACCCCGCGCTGCCGCCGGGGCCGCACGCGGACAAGCAACCGAGCGCCCACGCGAGCCCGGCGGCGGTGGGCCCGACGCGACGGACGCGGCTCGGGTCAGGCACAGGCGGCCTCAGTCGGTTCCCGCGTCGGGGTGGGCGGGATCCGGCACGTCGACGAAGAAGGCGGCGTGTCCGTGAGGCGAGTCGGGCGCGTCGGTGCAGCTCTCGTACAGATGGAAACGCACCGTCCACCTCCCTGGCGCGTCGAACTTGACCGCGCCGATCACGTAGGTGCCGGCCGGTGATTCGACGGGCGCGGCGCGCGGGGCCGGGACCCCGTGAGTGGTCGAGAGGTAAATCTCGGGACGAATGCTCGCGCAGCGCGCGGGGGCGCCGTCCTCGGTGCGGGTGGCTGTCACGGTGAAGGTCACGTCGACACCGACGCGAATGGGCGAGGACGTCCAGCTGACGGCGTACTTGCAGTCGTCGTCGTGGCCGGTCGCGTTGTACATCGTCGCGCCGAAGTCGTCGCCGGCGCCGCCGTCCGCGGGCTCCGCCGAGGACGCGCCCGCGGCTTCATAGGTGACGCCGCACAGCCCCGGGTTCGCCGGAGGCGAGTCGGTCGCGCAGGCGCCGATGTGGCCGACGATCGCCGCGGTCCCCGTTCCGCAGTGCGTGTCGGGCGGACCGGCGACCGCGCCGCCCACCGGCCCCGGCGGGCCCGCGCTGCTCCCGCACGCGAGGGTGGCCAGCGGCACGATCAGCAGCCCCCACCGGTTACTCATGGGCAGGCCCGGCGAACGAGGCGGCGCGGTTGTGCAGCGTCATGTGGCCGCGCTGGATCCCCTCGGAGGCCAGCGCGCGAAGCGCGGCCAGGTTCGACGCCAGACCGGCGCTGGCGATCACCATGCCCAGCTCGGCGGCGGTGCGGGCGCGCGTCAGGCGCAGCGCCACCCGCGCGGTGGGGTGCAGGCGTAGCGTGCCGCCGACGGTCCCGGCCGCCAGCGGCATCTCCAGCTCGCCGCACAGCTCCTGGCCCCACAGGCGCCACGTGGCCAGCGGGCGGTACACGCCGGAGCGCGCCGCGAACGCGTGGGCCCCCGCTTCGACGCCCCGCCAGTCGTTCCCCGTGGCGATCACGACGGGGTCGACGCCATTCATGATCCCCTTGTTGTGGGTGGCCGCCCGGTAGGGATCGTCCTCCGCGAAGCGGGAGGCGTCCTCGATCCGGCGGGCCACCTCCAGCCCGTTCATCTCGCCGGTAGCCAGCATCGCCGCCGGCACGTTCGCGCGCACGCGCACACAGCGGCGATCGCAGAGGTTCGTCAGGATCCTCAGTCCGTGCTGCCCGCCGGCGAGCTCGGCCAGCCGGCCGGCCATGGTCTCGGCCAGCGTGTTGACGATGTTCGCGCCCATCGCGTCCCGGCAGTCGACGTGGATGTGCACGATCAGCCGGTCGGCGCGCCGACTCTCGCGAACCTCGAGCTCGCGCGCGCCGCCCCCGCGCGCGACCAGGCGCGGCAGCGCGGCGTTCGCTTCGCGCAGCAGCGCGTTCGCCCCGCGCCTCAGCCGGTCGGCGGCGGCGCCGACGTCCTGCACGCCCAGCAGCTCGATCTGCGCCGTCATGATCGGCTCGTCGGCTTCGGCGACGAATCCACCGCCGACGCGGACCATGCGGGCGGCGTTCGAGGCGGCTGCCACGACCGACGGCTCCTCGACGGCCATCGGCACCAGCACATCCCGGCCGTTGACGACGAAGTTGAGGCCCACCCCCAGCGGCAGGCCGTACACGCCGATGGCGTTCTCGATCATGTGGTCGGCGGTCCGGCTGTCGAGGCCGCGCCCGGCCAGCGCCCGCACGTCGTCTGGAGACAGGACGGCGGCCGACTCGAGCGCGACCCGGCGCTCGTCGATCGGGAGCTTGTAGAAACCGGGCAGGCGGGAGGAGCCGGCGGCGGCGTCGGCTGCGACCGGCTGCGAGGCCAAGCGATCGCTGAACGGACCTGGTGCGGTGGACATGCTCGTCGACGGAGCACGATTCGTGCCGCGGCCGCCGTCCCCGTCCGGCCTGGCGCCGTCGACGTCGCCGGTGTGGCTCCGAGGCAAGGGCTTGCCTCGGAGCAACAGCCGCGCGCCTGCGCGGCGGGGGCGCTCACCGGGTGTTTCAGTCGCGACGGGCTCGCAACGGTCCGGCACGGGCGTTGCTGTGATGACCAGCCGTGATTTTGCCCTTTCGCGAATCGCCGCAGGAGAGTGAATGAGCACGCTGGCCCTCTGGAACGACGCTGCCGCCGCGGATTCGACGTCGCCGGCGCAGCCGGTGTTCCCGGCGGACTGGCCCAAGCCGGGGCCCATCGACCTGGCGGTGCACGATTTGCCGCACCGCTCGTCGGCGATCGAGTGGTGGTACGTGAACACGCACTTCGAGACCGCCGGCGGACGGCGGCTGTCGCTCTTCGCCGCCTTCTTCCGCATGTTGAAGGGGCAGGACGCGACGACGAGGTCGCCGCGGTACGCCCACTCGCTGACGTGGGCGCTGACGGACGCCGATCGCCGCGTGTATCACGCCGAGTCGCGCGTGGACCCCTCGGCGCCCGAGATGGGGCTCGAGCGCATCAAGAACGGACGCGGGTCGCGCGATCCGCGCCTCAATCGAGCGATCTCGGAGATCCTCGAGCGCGGCCGGGTGCCCACCCCGGACCGAACGTTCGAGGCGCCGATCTTCGTCAACGAGCGGCGGCTGGAGCTGGACTTCGGCGGCGCCCGCTACACCAAGCTGGCCGACGGCCGCTACCGCCTCGAGCTGGCCAGCGACCGCCTGGGCGTGGGCGCCGACCTGACGTTCACGCTGCGCAAGGCGCCCGCCCGTCACGGCGACGACGGCGTCGTGCGCGGCGCCGCGGGCGAGCAGATGTTCTACTACTTCGTCCCGCGCTGCGACGTCGCCGGCGCCGTGACGCTGGACGGCCTGGCGCAGCCGATCGTCAAAGGGCAAGGCTGGTACGATCACGAGTTCGGCGGGCAGCTCGAGTCGGGCGCGGTCCCGCCCGTCCAGGCGACGCCGGCGTCCGGCCCGCCCCCAGCCGCCCCCGAACGCGTGGACATCGCCTGGAACTGGGCCTCGGTGCAGCTGGACGACGGCCGCGACGTCTCGGCGTACGCGCTGGTGCGCGTGGCCGACAACCGGATCCTGCACCAGTGGGCGGTCGTCAGCGACGCGACAGGCGCCTGGCGCGCGTACAAGACGATGACGCTCGAGCCGCTGGCGACGTGGCGGTCCAAGCGCACGTTCTACGACTACCCGACGCGGTGGCGCCTGCGCGTGCCGGAGGCGGCGATCGATCTCTCGATCGACGCGGCCTTCGAGGACCAGGAGCTGATGACGACCATCTCGAAGCCGGCCTTCTGGGAGGGGCGGACCGAGGTGCGCGGAACGTGGGACCGGCGGGCCGTCTCGGGCGTCGGCTACATCGAGCGTTCGGGGTTCGAGCCGGTGCGCGATCTCGACGAATTCTTCGCGGCCGTCGGCGAAGAGGTGCGGCGGTCGGTGGCCGAGGTGCTCCCCGAGCGCCTGACCGCGCAGCACGCGGCGGAGCTGTTCGCCGCGCCTGGCCGCGAACACTACCTGGACGGCGTCGACCTGGAGCAGCTGTCGCGGACGCTGATCGCGCCCATCCGCTGCATCGCCGATCGGGGCGGCAAGTCGTGGCGGTCGTACGCCGCGCTGGCCGCCATCGACGCCGTGGGCGGCGACTCGCGCAAGTTCGTGCAGTGGCTGGCCGTGCCCGAGCTGATGCACGTCGGCTCGCTGATCGTCGACGACGTCCAGGATCGATCGGACGTGCGCCGCGGCGGGCCCACGGCCCATCAGCTCTTCGGCGATCCGCTGGCCATCAACGCGGGCACCGCCTGCTACTTCGTTTGCCAGCGGCTGCTGGTAAACGTCGACCTGTCGGCCGCCGCCAAGCTGCGCATCTACGACCTCTACTTCGAGGTGATGCGCGGCGGGCACGCCGGTCAGGCGCTGGACATCGACGGGCTCGCCGCGGCCGTCGCCGACTGCGTGCGCAGCGGCGAGTCGGACCTGCTGGAGAAGCGCGTGCTGGCGACGCACCGCTTGAAGGCCGGCGTGCCGGCGGGATCGCTGGCGCGCATGGGCGCCGTCGCCGGCGGCGGAAGCGACGCGCAGGTCAACGGGGTGGGGCAGTTCTTCGAGACGCTGGGGCTGGCCTTCCAGATCATCGACGACGTGCTGAACGTGCGCGGCTTCAAGGGGAACCTGAAGGCGCGCGGCGAAGACGTCGCCAACGGGACCATCACCTTGCCCGTCGCCAAGGCCATGGGACGCCTGCCCGCCCAGGAGCGGCGCTGGCTGGCGGAGGCGCTGGCCACGAAGCCGAAGGACCGGGAGGTGGTCGAAACGATCATCGCGCAGCTGGAGAGCACCGGCGCGGTGCAGGCTTGCGCGGAGCAGGCGCGCCACCTCGTCGAGAGTGCGTGGTGCGCCGTCGAGCCGCTGCTGGCCGATTCGATCCCGAAGGTGATGCTGCGCGCGTTCGGCTGGTACCTTCTGGACCGTCACTACTGAGCGGTCGGGGAGGTCAAACGTGGCGGACGCGGAGATTGTGCTTGTCGAGCAGACGCAACAGGTGGACGCGGTCCAGTCCGGCAGCCGCGGCGCTGGCGGTGATGTTGTTGTTGTGCCGCGCCAGCAATGCCGTGAGGTAACGCTCCTCGAACGCGGCCAGCACGCGCGCCTTTTCCTCCTTGAACAATCCCAGGGGGTCGGCGGGGCCGGCCGGCGCGTGGCTGCCAGCGCGGTCGTCGTCAGCGACCCAGTCCTCGCCCAGGGCGACCAGCTCCTCGACGGCGTTGCGCAGCTGGCGCACGTTCCCGGGCCAGGGTTGGGCGCAGAGCCGCCGGCGCGTGGCCGCGTCGATCTCGTGAGGCTGTCCGTCGCGGGCCGCGTGCCGCGCCAGGAAGGTGTCGATGAGCACGGAGATGTCCTCGGTTCGTTCGCGCAGCGGCGGCATCTTCACGGACGCGACCGCCAGCCGGTAGAAGAGGTCCTCTCGGAAGGCGCCCCGCCGCAGCTCCTGCCGCAGGTTGCGGTTGGTCGCCGAGATGACGCGGACGTCGATGGGCACCGGCGTCGTGCCGCCGACGGGGCAGACCTCACGGCGCTCGAGAACGCGCAGGAGGCGCGGCTGCAGGTCCAGCTCGAGCTCGCCGATCTCGTCCAGGAACACCGTCCCGCCGTCTGCGGCCACGAACTTGCCCGGGTGAGCCTGGGTGGCGCCGGTGAACGCCCCCCGGGCGTGCCCGAACAGCTCCGCCTCGATCAGGTTGCGGGGGATCGCCGAGCAGTCGACGACGATGAAGGGTTTCGATCGGCGCGGGCTCGCCATGTGTACCGCACGCGCCACCAGCTCTTTGCCCGTCCCGCTCTCGCCCTCGACCAGCAGGGTGGTCTCGCGCTCGGCCAGGCGCCGCAGCCGGCTGAACAGGTCCCTCATGACCTGGCTGCGCGCGATCAACTCGCCGAACGCCGTCACGTCGCTGACGGGCCGCTCGCTGGTCCGGGCCGGAATTCCGGACGCGCCGAACGGGAAGCCGTGGTCGGACGTGAACTCGTTTGCCGTCTTTATGAGCAAGCTTCCTCCATGATGTCGGACTTTCCCGGCGGGCTGCCGAGCCGCCCGCACACCTGGTTTAGTGGGAGGGGCGTGTGGCTTTTCTAAGCGGACGCCCATTTCTCGCGATTCGCCGCGCCGGCGGGTGGGGCTGGACGCGCCGCGCGAAAAGAAGCGCCCGCTGTTAGAAGAAATCGATTCCTGTGTCACTCACCAGCTGTGCCCGCAGTGTCTGCTAGTGCTTCCGTACGCCCCGGCGTTCATGATCGTGCTGCTCCTGGCCGGAGCCGCGCACGGGCAGCCGGCCGCGAGCGCGCCCGATCCGCTCGCGCAGAATTCCAACCTGCGGGCCTGCCTGGAGTGGGACCCGGGGCCGAGCCGCGAATGTCCCAGCCGGGAGGCCATGCAGGCCGCCATCGCGGACGTCCTCGGCCGTCCGTTCGTCTCGCAGGGGACCTGCGAGACCACCGCGATGGGCGCGATCCGGGCTGAGGCCGGAGGCGGGTGGCGAGTGGACATCCAGTTCGCGGGCCGCGACGGCGAGTCGCTGGGGGAGCGGTCCTTGGAAGCGCCTGAAGGCGCGTGCGCGGCGCTGGCGGAGCCGCTCTCGTTCGTCATCGCGTTGATGGTCGAGGGGAATCAACCGTCACAAGGGCAGCTGCACGCAGCGCCGCTGCACCTGTCCAGCATCGTCGCCCGGCCGGCCGGCGGTCGCGACGCGACGGCTACCGCCTCCGCGGTGTTCGTCGGGGGCGCCGTGTCGTCCGGGCTGCTCCCGCACGCGGGGTTCGGCGTCGACGTCGGCCTCGCGTCGCGCGCCGTTGCCGGGTTGCCCCTGCGCCTCGAGACCACGTTCTGGTTCCCCGCCACTCAGTCCAGCTCGCCGGGGGGGCAGTTCTGGGCCTGGGAGGGGGGGGTGGGGGTCTGTCCGTCGATCGCCCGCGCCGGCCGCTTCGAGCTGTGGGCCTGCGTGGACGCGGTGGGCGGCGTCGTGCGGGGCGTCGGCCTCGGCCTCGACGAGGTGCAATCCGCGACGCGCCCATTTGCGGCAGGCGAGGGCAGCGTGACCGTGTCGGCGCGCCTGTCGCGACAGGTGTCCGGCTACGTGACCGCCGGCGTGGCCTTGCCCTGGTTGCGATCTCGGTTCGTGTACGAGGACGCGACCGACGCGCACGTCTCGGTCCACGAGCCGCACGCGCTGATTCCGGTGGGCGGCCTCGGCGTCGAGCTGGGCGCGCGCGACAGCGCCGCCGCGGGTGGCGGCCGGTGAAAGGGAGCTCGGCTTTACCCATGCGCTCGGGCAGCGGCTCGGTCGAGAGGCAGGGCGCGCCGGCGCTGGGAGATCCCGAGGCGGTCGCGGCGCTGGGCGCGAAGTTCGTCCCGCAGACGCTGCGCTACCTGGGCGTCCCCGACGGGGTGCTGCTGGACGCGGCCCAGGACGTGCTGGTCGTGGCGCTGCGCCGGCTGGCCGATTTCGAGCATCGGTCGACGTTGCAGACGTGGTTGTACGGAATTTGCATCCGGGTTGCGCAAGAGTACCGGCGCAAGCACGCCAACCGGCGCGAGGTCCTGGTCGACGCGCTTCCCGAGTTGACGGCCGCGCCGGCCCAGGAATCAGCGGTGGAAAAGGCCGAATGGAGGAAGTCCCTGCGACGCGTTCTGGACACGTTGAGCGAGCAGCAGCGGGAAGCGTTCGTGCTGTTCGAGATCCAGCGGCTCAGCATGAAAGAGGTCGCCGAGGCGCTGGGATGTCCGCTGAAGACCGCCTATTTCCGGCACAAGGCGGCGCGGGTGCGCGTCCTGGAAGAGTTCAAGCGCCGGGCGGCCGAGAGCGACAGCGAAGGTGAATCATGAACAACCAATACGAACCCATGCGGTTGGCCGACAACCCGGAAGCTCCCGCCGATCTGCGCCGGCTGCTGGCTCGCGCACACGACGACATCCCGTCACTGGCGCAGCGCGAGCTGCTGGTCAAGGCGGCCCTGGGGCAGGCCGCGGCGCCGCCCAACGCGTGGGGACGCGCGTCGGGCGCGCGGTGGGCGACCAGGGCGGCTCGAGTTGCGGTCAAGACGTTGTCGGTCGCGGCCGTCGTGGGCGTGGGAGCCGGCGCCGTCTACACCGCGGTCGTTCGACTGCGGCCCGCGCGGCCAGCGGCGGATCCGATCGAGGCGCCCGTGGCCGCCGACGTCGCGCCCGTCGTCGAGCCGCTGCCGGACGGTCCGGGGCTGGAGCCGGCAGGCACGGCCGCGGGCGCGGTCGGCGCTTCCCCGAAGCTCCCGCTCCACGCGGCACCGACGGCGCGTGCCTGGACGCGTTCACACGCGCTGCGTGAGGCGCGCGCAACGTCGGCGGCGATCGGGTCGGGCGCCAACGCCGCCGCGACGAACGTCCCGGCAGGGGCCGCAACGAACGTCGCTTCGTCGCCGGTCGAGCGCCGTCAGGCCGGGGCCGACGCACGAAGCGCCGCGCCGCCCGCCGCGGCTCCGGAAGCGCGCCCCGATCCCGCGGAGCCCGAAGCCCCGCGGCGCCCGGTCCTGCTCCCAGGTGAGGCCGTCCTGCTCCGCTCGGCCCGCGAGGCGCTGGCGACGTCTCCGGCGCGGACGCTGTCCCTCACGAACGAGCATCTGCGCCGGTACCCACACGGCATGCTGAATCAGGAGCGCGAGGCTCTGGCGATCGAGGCGCTGATCGCGCTGGGCAGCACGAAGGAAGCGCGCCAGCGCGCCTGGGCCTTCGAGCTCGAGTACCCCGACTCTCCGCATCGTGGCCGGATCCGCCAGGCGCTGGCCCGGGCGGCGGGGGCCGCACCGTCGCCATGACCCCGGCGCGGCGGCCGGAAGTCCCGGGCCGGCCCGCGCGCGGGTGGGCGGTGGCGCTCGCGTGCGTCTCGGCCTGCACCGTCGCCGACGGGAATCTGGGTCGCCTGCGGGCGCATCCCGACGCGGGCGCCGCCTGCGCGCTGAACAACCCGGTCGTCAGCGTCGGCGGCGCGGCGACCTGCCCGGGGCGGCTCGCGGCGTCGTTGCTGTCGAACGCGCTGTGTGTCTGCGGCGACGCCCAGGTGGCGAGCACGCTGCTGACGCGCGGCTTCGATTCGCGCCGCGGCCCCTACGCTTCGATGGGCCCCGATCAGGGCGGCGCTTCCGTCGCCGTGAACGGCACCTACCTGCAGAGCCTGGGTGGATCCGTGGACGTGGGCGGTTCGTTTTCCGTCGCCAGCTCGGCGGACGCGCGGTTCAGGGGGGCGCTCACCGTGAGGGGCGACTTCTGGAGCGCGGGCAACGTCTCCGTCAGCGGCGCAGCCGGCGTCTCGCGCAACGCCTGGCTCACGGGGACGTTCACCGGCACGGGGCCGCTGGCGGTCGCGGGCACGCTCGCGCACGGCGGGGCCGTCAGCGCGCTGCCTGTGTACGCCGGGGCCGATCTTCCCGGGCCGGTGACGGTTCCCGCGGCCTGTCCCTGCGGCCCCAGCGACATTCTGGACATCGGCGCCATCGTCGATGCCGCGCGCATCGACAACGACAACCAGGCCTTGCAGATCCGCGCGGACCAGCTGGCGGCGCTGGATGGTTCGCCGGTTTCGTTGACGCTGCCGTGCGGGCGCGTCTATTTGACGGGAATTGCCGGCCTGGGCGACGTGACCGTCCACGTGACCGGGATGACCGCCATCTTCGTCGATGGGTCGATCGGCCTGGCGGGCAACCTGCTCTTCGACATCGTGCCGGGCGCCGAGCTGGACGTGTTCGTCAAGGACGACGCCGCGGTGGTGGTCGGCAAGCTCACGCTGGCGAAGCCAGAGCATCCGTCGGCCGGGCGGATCTGGATCGGCGGCTCGCGCCCCATCGGCCCGCTGCCGAGCCCGTGGGTGGGCATGCTCTACGCGCCGCACGCCAGCGTGTCCGCGATCGTCGGCCTGACGGTCTACGGCGCCATCTTCGCCGCCAGCTTCTCGGGCGATCTGACGTCGACGTTCATCTACGACCGCGCGGTCCTGGACGCGGCGGCCAACTGCGCAGCGCCTCAGCCGGCGGCCGGCACGTGCAGGCAGTGCGGGAGCTGCTCCGCGGGCGACGCCTGCGTGGGCGGGGTCTGCTCGGCGTGCTCGACGGACGCGGACTGCTGCAGCCTCTCCATCTGCGCGAACGGCAGCTGCGCGCCGCTGAAGGAATCCACCGCCGGCCCGCCCTGAATCGACGCGCTCGCCTGCCCTTGCATGCAGGCAAGGCGATGCATGCGCGCAACGGGCTTGCGGCCACGGGCGGCGCGGGGACGCCCGAGATTCCGGTCCAAGGCTCGCGCACGCGGGTGTGCCACGGACGGTCTGCTTCTTGCTGTACCGCTGGCCAACCAGCCACCCGTCCAACAGCGGGTGAGGAGGTCCGCGCCATGTCCCGCAGGTCTCGTACGTCTCGATCGTTCGCTCTCTTGTCGCTGTCGCTGTCGCTGGCGGGAATCGCTTGCGCCGGCTCGGTCGAAACCGGGCAGAAGGGGCCCCTGGCCAGCGGCGGGAGCACCGGCACGATCTATGTGGTGGGCGGCTACACCGGCAGCAGCACGGGCGGCAGCACGTCGACGACCACCGCCAAGGGTGGCGCGACCGGCGCGACCGGCGGCAGCCCAGGCGCCGCGGGGTCGACGGGGACGACGACGGCCTACTCCGACATTCCCTGTGACGTGAAGGGCGTCCTGCAGACCAACTGCAGCACCTGCCACGGCCCGACGCCCGCGTACGGCGCGCCCATGACGCTCATCCACGCGGCGGACTTCGCGAAGAAGACGCTGGACGGGTCGCGGACGGTCGCCCAGGCGGTTCTGGCGCGCATCAACGACGACGCCCACCCGATGCCGCCGGTTCCGAACGCGCGGCTCTCGTCGGCGGACACCAGCACGCTGACCAACTGGATCCAGGCGGGCGCGAAGGCGGGCACGTGCACGTCGGTGTCGGATCCCGACATGGCAATGGTCAACCCCGAGGCCGATCCGACCGACCCGGACGTGACCTGTTACAACATCACGGCCCGGAGCTCCGACAAGGGGAAGTTCAGCGTCCCGAACACGCCGGACCTCTACCACTGCTTCAGCTACGCGCCGCCCTGGGGGACCGACAAGGTGCACCTAGTCAGCTGGCGGCCGCTGGTCGACAACAAGGCCGTCATCCACCACTGGCTCCTCTACAACGAGACGTCGCCGGTCACCGACGGCGCCGATCAGGACTGCGTCGGCGCGCACCCGAACGCGCAGCTGACCGCCGGCTGGGCGCCGGGCGGAACGGGGCTGACCTTGCCGGCCGACGTGGGCGAGGACGTCTCGGGCGCCGGCTTCACGCTGGAGACGCACTACAACAACACGGGGACGGGGCCGTCGCCCGACGGCAGCGGCGTGCGCGTCTGCGTCACCAAGAAGCTGCGGCCGAACGAGGCCGGCATGCACTGGCTGGGGACCGAGCTGATCCTGCTGCCCGCGGGCGGTGACGCGACCGGCATCTGCGCGCCGCACCCCACGGGGCCCGTCACGATCATCTCGTCCACCCCGCACATGCACCTGCAGGGCCGGCACCTGAAGACGATCATCAACCGCGCGAACGGCACCCAGGAGACGCTGATCGACAAGCCGTTCGACTTCCAGTCGCAGGTTGGCTACCTGACACCCGCCACGATCATGCCCGGCGACACGCTGACCACGACCTGCACCTACGGCGGCGCGGCCATCTACGGCGAGGGGACGAAACAGGAGATGTGTTACAACTTCGTGCTCGCCTATCCCAACGGCGGGCTGTCGTCCGGCTCGGTGCTCCGCAAGAACGGGTGCACCGGATTGTGAAGCGGGGCGGCGCGGCCGTCGTCGCCCTGGCTCTTCTCGCCGGCGGCGGCCGCCAGGCTCTGGCGCACCCGCCGCCGCTGGGCACGGGCCTGTGGTGGCTCCCTTCGGCGGGCGGTGGCGGGGCGGGGTCGGGCGAGCGGCTGGTCGTCCGGACGCCGCGCGGGTTCCTCTTCGAGGCCGCGCCGTCGACACACGACATGAGGTTCCTTTGCAATGAAGCCGTCGGAATCCAGGACGGCGAGGACGCCTCGCTTGCGCTGGCCGGCGGCGACGACCTGCTGATCACCACGTTTG
Organism: uncultured Myxococcales bacterium; assembly: GCA_964589215.1. GTDB lineage: Bacteria > Myxococcota_A > Polyangia > Fen-1088 > Fen-1088 > JADGRB01. The sequence continues at coordinate 15,636 of CAZPUH010000647.1, forward strand.
CGAACGGGATCATGCACAGCGCGCTGGACGCCTGCCGCTGGTCGGGCGTCACAGGCGTGATGGCTACCCCGGCGTTCGACGTGACCGTCGTGTCGTCGGGGTCCGCCTGGACCGCTTACGTCGTGAGCGGGACGCCGAACCAGGGGCAGCACTTCTGGGCCGGGCAGAACGGCAACTGGTCGCCGATGGCAAACAGCGCCTATCCCTACACGCGCGTTCGCGTCGCGCCCAGCAACCCGGCCCGCGTCTACCTGAGCGGGATCGCCGCCACCGCCGCGGGAACGGCGGTGCACCGGCTGGGCGTCTCGAACGACGGCGGGAAGACCGTGACCGACCAGCTGATCGCTCTCGGTCCGAACGACCTTCAGGCGCGGGTGCTGGAGGTCGACCCCGCGCGGCCCGACCATGTCTACGTCTACGTCGAGTCCAACTCGGCCGAGCTGCCCGAGCGGATCCTGTGCAGCACCGACGGGGGGCAGTCGTTCACGGCCGGACCGACCATGCGTCAGATCCAGGGGTTCGCCCAGTCGGGTGACGGGACGCGGGTGTGGGTGGGCGGGCAAGAGGGGCTTTCTCGATCGACCGACGGGGGCGCGACGTTCTCCGCACCGGCCGGCAGCGCGATCACGTACGTGTCCTGTCTGGCGTTTCACGGGGGACGCCTGTATGCGTGCGGCGTTCTCGCGAACCAGCTGGTCGTCGCGGTCTCCGACGACTTCGGCGACAGCTTCACGAAGATCTTCTCGTTCGACCAGGTGAAGCAAACCCCGGACTGTCCGGCCGTCGACGGCGGCGGCGCGCCGGGCGACGTCTGCGCGGCCTCTCTGGACCACTGGCGTTCGGAGCTGGGAACCCTCGACGCCGGAGCGGGTTCGCCCGTCGACGCGGGCGCGCCGTCGCCGCGCGGCGGGGCGGGCGGGGACCCGGGCGTGGCGCCGCCTGCGGGGGGAG
>CAZPUH010000648.1:0-28490 GCA_964589215.1 uncultured Myxococcales bacterium
AAGCGTTTGCAGCAGATCCTCAAGAACCTGCTGTCGAACGCCTTCAAGTTCACGGCGCAGGGGCATGTCTCGATGACGGTCCGGCAGGTCACCGCCGGCTGGACGCCCGATCACCCGATCCTGTCGGCGCAGGGCATGGCGATCGCCTTCACCGTGTCCGACACCGGCATCGGCATCCCCGTCGAGAAGCAGAAGCTGATCTTCGAGGCCTTCCAGCAGGCGGACGCCGGCACCAGCCGCAAGTACGGCGGCACCGGCCTGGGCCTGGCGATCAGCCGCGAGCTGGCGAACCTGCTGGGCGGCGAGATTCGCCTCACCAGCCGGCCGGGCGAGGGGAGCACGTTCACCCTCTACTTGCCGCTGACCTACATCGGGTCGGCGCGCGAGTTCACGCACGCGCCGTCACAGCACCCGTACCAGCCGCCGTCGGGCGGGGCGCAGGTCCCGTCGCCGGCGCTGCCGCCGCTGCAGATGCTCACGGTCGCGAAGGCCGAGGAGACGATTATCGACGATCGCGAGGAGATCAAGGAAGGCGACTCAAGCATCCTGATCGTCGAGGACGATCCGCACTACGCGCGGATCCTGCTGGGGATCGCGCGCGACAAGGGGTTCAAGGGGCTGGTGGCGCAGCGCGGGCAGATCGCGCTGTCGCTGGCGCGCGAGTTCCGGCCGACGGCCATCACGCTGGACGTGTTCCTACCGGACATGCTCGGCTGGACTGTGCTGGCCAACCTGAAGCTGGACCCGCTCACGCGGCACATCCCCGTGCAGATGCTGTCGGTCGAGGAAGAGCGGCAGCACGGCCTGTCGCACGGCGCGTTCTCGTACCTGGCCAAGCCGGCCACGACGAACGAGCTGGAGGGCGCGCTGGACCGGCTGAAGGGCTACCTGGTGCCGCACACCAAGCGCCTCTTGATCGTCGAGGACAACGACCGCGAACGCCAGAGCATTGTCGAGCTGCTGGCCCACGACGACATCGAGATCCAGGGTGTGGGGAGCGGCGCCGAGGCGCTGGAGGCGCTGCGCAGCCAGGCCTTCGACTGCTGCGTCGTCGACCTGCGGCTGCCCGACATGAGCGGCTTCGAGCTGCTGGAGAAGGTGCAGGGCGAGGCGACGTTGCGCGACATCCCGATTGTCGTGTTCACCGGCAAGGTGCTGGACGAGAAGGAAGAAGCGCGGCTGCGCCAGGTCGCGAAGAGCATCGTGCTCAAGGACGTGCAGTCTCCCGAGCGCCTGCTGGACGAGACGGCGCTGTTCCTGCACCGGGTCATCGCCGACCTGCCCGAGGAGAAGCGGCGGATGATCGAGAAGCTGCATCGATCCACCGACGCGTTGCGCGGACGGAAGGTGCTGGTGGTCGACGACGACGCCCGCAACATCTTCGCGCTCACCACGGTGCTGGAGACCCAGGAGATGGAGGTCCTCAGCGCGACCAACGGCCGTCAGGCCATCGAGCTCATCAATTCGACGCCCGATCTCAGCGTCGTGCTGATGGATATCATGATGCCGGAGATGGACGGCTATGAGACAATGCGGGAAATTCGCAAGGACGTGAGATTCCGTACGCTTCCGATCTTGGCGCTGACGGCGAAGGCAATGAAGGGTGACCGCGAGAAGTGCCTGGAGGCCGGCGCCTCCGACTACATCGCCAAGCCTGTGAACACGGACCAGCTGCTCTCGTTGCTACGGGTCTGGCTGTATCGGTAGCGATGCCCGAACCGATCGACATCCTGCTGGTTGACGACGAGGCGCGGAATCTCGACGCCCTCGAAGCGATCCTGTCGGACCCTGCCTACCGCCTGATCCGCGCGCAGGACGCGGATCGGGCGCTGCGCCTGCTGCTGGAGAACGACGTCGCTGCCATTGTCCTGGACATCAAGATGCCGGGCGTCAGCGGGCTCGAGCTGGCGCAGATGATCAAGAACACGAAGCGCTTCCGGCAGACGCCCATCGTGTTCTTGACGGCTTATCTGCTGGACGATCAGCACGTGATCGCCGGGTACGACGCGGGCGCCGTCGACTACCTGACGAAGCCGGTCAACCCGCAGATCCTCCGGCACAAGATCGCGGTCTTCGCGGAGCTGTTCCGGAAGACCCGCGAGCTGGCCGAGCTGAATGCGACCCTCGAAGAGCGGGTGCGCGAGCGGACGGCCGAGCTGGAGCGATCGGAGGCCGAGCTGCGGCTGGCGGCCAGCCAGAAGGACGAGTTCCTGGCAATTCTCGCCCACGAGCTGCGCAATCCGCTGGCGCCGCTGCGGTCGGGGCTGGACCTCCTGCTGCGACGGATGGACGGGGACGCCACCGTCGACCGCACGCTGGGCGTCATGAACCGGCAGCTGGACCACATGGTCCGGCTCATCGACGATCTGCTGGACATCTCACGCATCAGCCGCGGCGCGCTGGAGCTGAAGAAGCAGACGTTGGACCTGGCCACCCTGGTGCAGTCGACGGTGGATGCCGCCCGCCCGCTCTTCCAGGCACGCGACCAGGTTCTGGACGTCTCCGTCTCCACCGACGCCAAGGCGCTGGCGGACCCGACGCGCGTGAACCAGATCGTGACGAACCTGCTCACGAACGCCGCCAAGTTCACGCCGCGGGGTGGGCGCATCGGCGTCGAGCTGGCTGTCGAGGGCGGGGCGGCCGCCGTGCGCGTCAGCGATTCGGGCGCCGGCATTCCCGCCGACCAGCTCGAACGCATCTTCGACATGTTCGCCCGCATCACCCACGGCGACGGGGGCGAGTCCGGGCTGGGCATCGGCCTGGCGCTGGCCCGCAGGCTGGCGGAGATGCACGGCGGGCGGCTGACCGCCACCAGCGCCGGCGAAGGCCGGGGCGCCACGTTCGTGCTGACGCTGCCGCTGGCGGCGGGCGCCGCTGCCACGACCCGCGCAGAGCCCGCCACCGACCCCGGGATGAGCGCCGCCGTGCTGAGCGTGCTCGTCATCGAGGACAACGAGGACGTGGCGGAGACGCTGACCATGCTGCTCGAGGAGCTGGGGCACCGGGTCGCGCTGGCCCGCACGGGGCGCAGCGGCGTCGCGCTGGTGCAAGAGATGGAGCCGCAGGTGGTGCTCTGCGACATCGGGCTGCCGGGCATGGACGGTCTGGAGGTGTGCCGGCAGATCCGCGCGCTGCCCACCAAGACCCGGCCCGTGATGGTCGCCGTCACCGGGTGGGGGCAGGACGCCGACCGCCGCCGCACCCAGGAGGCCGGCTTCGACCACCACCTGGTCAAGCCCGTCGGGATCGGCAGCCTCAACCAGCTCCTTCAGAACGCCGGCGTCATCAAGGACGAGCGCGAGAAGCGCGCTGTGTGAGCGGCGACCGCCCGCGGAAGCTGTTCAGGACAGCATGGCCGGTGGGACGGCCTTGACCAGGTTCTCGCGCAGAAGGCCGATCTTGTTGCGGGCGGCCAGCAGCTGCTGCCGGAGTGAGTCGGCGCGGCCGCAAAGCTCCTCGAAGTCGGCCTTGCGCGCGTCCGCGATCAGCCCTGCCGCCTGGTCGGCGACGCTCCCCATCCGCTCGCGCAGCTCGTCCAGCTCGGACAGCAGGGCGGGCAGCTCGCTGTCACGCAGCGACCGATCGGCGATGCCGCGACGGCCGGCCAGGTTCTGCGCCAGCGTGTTCAAGCCGGCGGCCTGCTGCCCGACCTCCTCGAACCGCGCGGTGAGCGTGGCGTAGTCCTCGGCGCGCCGCTGGATGTCCTGGGCGCGCTCCTGCACGTACTCGGCCTGGGCCTGCTGGGCGTCCCGCGCGGCGCCGAGCGCCCCGACCAGCGCCTGCGCCTTCGTCTGCAGCTCCTCCTGGCAGCGGGTCACGTCCTTCAGCAGCGCCGCCGCGCTCTCCAGCGCGTGACGCGAGTCCAGCTGCCGTTTTCGCAGGGCTTCCGTGAGCGTGGAGAAGCGGTGGAGGGCGTCGTCGAACGCCTCCGCCGCCGCGGTCAGTGGGGACGTCTCCAGGGTCCTCTTGGGCGGCATGACTCCCGCATCCTAGTGGGTCGGCGACGAAACGCCAGTGCGGCTCAAGCGCTGACCCGCAGCTCGCGGCCGGCGACGACCGCGGTGAGCTGCTCGATCTGCAGCGGCTTGACGATGTGCAGGTCGAACCCGGCCTCCAGCGCGCGCGCCCGGTCCTGCGGCTGCCCGTACCCGGTCACGGCGACCAGCAGCAGCTCATGGAAGCGCCGCGACGCCCGCAGCGTGCGCGCCACCTCGTACCCGTCGACCCCGGGGAGCCCGATGTCGACGAAGGCCATCTCGAAGTCGCCGCGCAGCGCCGCGTTCAGGCCGCTGGCGCCGTCGTAAGCGACCTCGACGCGGTGGCCCATGTCCTCGAGCAGCTCGCGCAGCATGTCGGCCGTGTCGTGGTCGTCCTCGATGATCAGGATGCGGCGCGCGGCGACGTCGCCCTCGGCGGACGGCGCGCCCGCGGCGCGGGGGGCCGGCTCACCGGCGGGCACCACGTTTCGCAAGGGCAGGGTGACCACGAACTCGGAGCCGGTTCCGGGGCCGGCGCTGCGCGCCTCGACGGTCCCGTCGTGCAGCTCGATCAGCTGCCGCGTCATGGTCAGCCCCAGGCCCAGGCCGCCGCGCGAGCGCGCGAGGGTGGGGTCGATCTGGAAGAACATCTCGAACACCGAGTCCAGGTTCTCGGGCGCGATGCCGATGCCGTGGTCGCGAACGCACAGCTGCGCGCGCTGCTCGGCCTCGCGGGCTTCCAGGACCAGCTCGATGTGCCCGCCGAGGTCGCTGAACTTCGACGCGTTCGAGAGCAGGTTAATGATCGCCTGCTCCAGCCGCAGCGGATCCGCCTCCACGGGCAGCGGCCGGGAGGGGAGGGTGATCGACAGCAGCTGCTGCCGGTTGTCGAGGAGCGGCTGACAGCTGGCCGCCACGTTCTTCACGACCAGGGCCAGATCGATGAGCTCCTTCTTCAGCGGGATCCGCCCTCGCGTCACGCGCGAGACGTCCAGCAGGTCGTCGACCAGCCGCGACAGGTGCTTGGTCTGCCTGACGACCGAGGCCCGCAGCCGCGCCGTGTGATCGTTCTTTTCGGACAGGCGATCGTGTAGCGCGATGGCGGCGGCGATCGCGTTCAGCGGGTTGCGCAGCTCGTGGGCCAGCATGGCCAGGAATTCGTCCTTGCGCCGGTTGGCCTCGCCCAGCTCCTCTGCACGGCGGCGGTGCAGGTCCTCGAGCTGCTTCGTCTCCGTGATGTCGGTGGCGACGAACACGTAGCGGATCGGTTCGCCGGAGGCCGCGCCGCGGATCGGATCGACGGTCACCCGGTAGGTGCGCCCGCCGAACCCCGCCTCGCTCTTCTGCCGCGCGCCCGGGTCCAGCCGCAAGCCGCTCTCCTTGAACAGCCGGGCGACCAGCCGGTCGTCGGCCGGAGCCGCCTCCTGCGCCAGCGCGCGAAAAGCGCTGTTGCTGCGGACCACCCCGCCGCCCGCGCTCAGCAGCGCGACCGGATCGCCGATCGCATCGAACGTGCGCTGCCAGTCGTCGGCAGCCTCGCGAACGGACTGCTCGGCGCGGCTGGTTCGCAGCAGCGCGCGCACCGTGGCGATCAGCTCGGGGGGCTCGATCGGCTGCGCCAGGTAGCCGTCCGCGCCGCTGTCCAACCCCTCCACGCGCCGCTCGGCGCTGACGAAGGTGGCCGACGTCTGCAGGATCGGAATGGACGCCGTCTCCGGGCGGGACTTCAGGCGGCGGCAGACCTCCAGCCCGCTCACGTCCGGCAGCTTCACGTCCAGCACGATCAGGGCCGGGTGCCGCTGGGCCAGCTCCAGCGCCTGGATCCCACTCACCGCCTCGACGACACGGTAGCCGGCCTGGCCAAGGATCCGGCCCAGCATGTAGCGGGTGGCGGCGTCGTCGTTGACGCACAGAACGAAGTCGCCGACTGGTTCGGTCATGGCTCCGCAGCCCCGACAGACCGCCGTTGGACGCCGCGGTCGTCGGCCTTGGCGCCCGCCGCCACCAGCGCCTCGCGGATGCGCGCCAGCGCCACCTCGCGATTCAGGTCCTGCTTGGGAAGGATCGCCGCCGCTTCGTCCTGCAGGCGGCGGCGCTCGTCGTCGGCCAGCACCTTCGAGCTGTGGATGATGATCGGGACGCCGCGCGTCCGCGGATCCAGCTTCAGCTCGTCGATCACGTCGAAGGCGGCCATGCCCGGCATGACCAGGTCCAGGAAGATGACCTGCGGCCGGACGGTTCGGGCCAGACGCACGCCCGTCGCGCCATCGGGTGCCTCGACGACCCGGTAGGTGGTGTCGCTGAGGGCGCGCCGGAGCATGTACCGCGAGACCTCGTCGTCGTCGATCACCAGCAGCGTCGTGATCGGCCCGGTGCGGCGGGCCAGGTCCGACAGCTTGCGGATCAACCACTCCTGGTCGACGGGCTTCACGAAGAACTCGTCAGCCCCCAGCGCGCGCGCCTTGGCTTCGCGGTTCGTCACGGTGACGACCAGCGCCGGGATCGAGCTGGTGGCCGGGTTGGCCTTGAGGTCGGCCAGGAAGCTCCAGCTGGTCTCGCCGTCCAGCATGATGTCCAGCACGACGGCCGCCGGACGCAGGGTCTTCATGGCCTCGCGCGCATCCTCGATGGATCGGGCCGGGATCACCTGAAAGCCCGAGTGGCGCAGGTAGCGCTCGTACAGGAACAGCGTCTGCCGGTCGTCCTCCACGACCAGCACGGGCGCCCGGTTCGGATCGAGGTGGCGGCTGTCGGCCACCAGGGCCTGCATCGCCTCGACCTCGGGGTGCACCAGCGGGATGTCGAGGGTGAACGTCGAGCCGACGCCCGGCTGGCTGTCGACCCACAGCCTGCCGCCCAGGATGCCGGCCAGGTGTCGGGAGATGGACAGGCCCAGTCCGGTTCCCTTCACCCGGTCCTGCAGCGGGTTCTCGATCTGGCTGAACTCGTCGAACACCCGGCTCTGGTCTTCCGGCCGGATGCCGATCCCGGTGTCGGTCACCGCGAACTGCATCCGGTCTTCGCCAGCGCGCGCCGCCGTCACCCGGATCGAGCCGCGTTCGGTGAACTTGATGGCGTTCGAGAGGAAGTTCTTCAAGATCTGGAACACCTTCCCCTCGTCGGTGTTCAGCGGCGGCAGGTCGGGCGCGGCGTCGAACGTCATCTCGACGGCGTCGCTGGTCAGCAGCGGGCGCATCATGCCGCGCAGCCCGGCGAACATGCGGTCGACCTGGAACGGCACCGGGCGCAGCGAAACCCGCCCGGCCTCTATCTTCGACAGATCCAGGAGGTCGTTGACCAGCTCGGACAGGCTCTCGGCCGACGAGCGGATGAACGTCAGCTGCTTGCGCTGCTCGGCGGTCAGCGGGCCGTCGGTCTCCGACATCATCATCTTCGCGAGGCCGATGATGGAGTTGAGGGGCGTCCGGAACTCGTGGCTCACGTTGCCGATGACGCGCGACTTCACCTCGGACAGGCGGCGCAACGAATCGTTCTTCTCGTCGACCTCGGCGTGCAGCGCGATCATGCCGCGCGTCGAGTCGTCCAGGTGGTGATTCAGCCGCAGCAGTTCCTGGTTCTGCAGCACCAGCTGCTGCTGCTGGCGCGTCGTTTCGTCCTGCAGCGAGGCCAGCTCCAGGCGGTCGGCATCCCGCTGCAGCCGCAGGCTGCCCACGTCGTGGCTGACGACGTCGCCGACCAGCATGACGGTCGCCTGTTCCGGGACGGGCGCCCCGCGGAAGGTGAAGGTGGCGGGCCGACCGCGCACCAGCAGCGACGCCTCCCAGGCCTCGACGGGCTCGGTCTGCGCCGCCCGCACCAGCGCCGTCACTTTGTCAGCGGTACCCGGGACGGCGTAGGCGGTCAGCGGCGTCCCGGGCGTGAGGCCGACCAGCAAGGTGGCGCAGGGGTCTGCCCATTCGACCGTCCCGTTCGCCGCGCACACCACCGCGATCTCGCGGCGCAACAGCATCATCTCGCGTGGGGGCAACATCGGGGAAAGCGAGCTGGTTCGTTGCAACTTGATGACGGTCTCTCCCGTCGGCAAGAGCCCCGAGTCGGTTGCCTGATCCCGGCCCCTTAGGGTTCACCAGAGGCTGAGCCCGGTTCGCCGCCGAGCTGCGGCGCTCAGGCCGCGCGGCGGGGACGGAGACGGGCTGCGTCGGACCGATCGCGCTTCTGCGCGCGCCCCGTCTCGAGCGGCGGACGTTCCAGGTCGCGGAGCGCGCGATCCACGGCCGCCCGGGTGACGACACCCAGCAGGAACGCGCCGGCCGCGACCGGCAGCGCCGCACTGCCCGTCCTCACGAACAGCTCGCGCGCGCTGGCGAGCGGGGTGTTCGCGGCCAGGCAGGACTCCAGCGGGCGCATCGCGTCGCCGGCGCGCAGATCGTCGGCGCTGGCGAGCAGGCCGTGCTGGTCGATGACGCCGGCCAGCCGTCCGTCCCGTTCGACGAGCAACACCGTCGAGCGCTTCAGGTCGGCGACCTTGCGCGCGGCGGCCATCGTCAGGTGCGATGGAATCGCCGGCGCGGGCGCCAGCGGCAGCTCCGCCACCAGGTGTGTCGCCCCAGGCAGCGCCCGCAATCCGGACACACAGGACTCTTCGCTCTTGTTCCCCCGGCCCGCCGCCGCCGCTCCACCCGTCCACATCCCCACCACCGATCGAATCCTTTCGTTCTTCCGTTCACCCGCCGCGCCCCAACCCGCCGCGGAGAGTCCTGTGTGTGCCGTCGTCGTTTCCATCGCGATTCCGTGTCCGATGAGCCATTCATGTCCCGTGCCAACCCCGCGGATCCCCGGAAACGGGGCCGAACCCCCTCGATTCCCGGCCGCGTTCCCGCCCGAGGTAACGCCCCCACGGTCGAGGTGTTACGAATCCGGAAACCGGGCCCGAAACGCAACCGGGGCCGCGGCCGGCGGTGTCATCCGTCGGCGGCGGCCCCGGTGCGAACCCTCCCGGCGGTCGCCGGGCAGGTGCGGCTAGAAGTGCTTCGTGAACAGCGCGAGGCGGTAGGTGGGAGCCGGATCCGGCGACCACACCGAGCTGACCGCCGCGGTGGCGCGGCTCTCGTCGGCGACGACCTGCACGATGCCGACGCCCGTGCCGACCAGAACGCCGCCGGCGGCCCAGTAGGCGATCCGGGTCGCGTGATGCTGATCGTCCGACAGATAGTAGATCGCGCCGCCCACCAGCAGGCCGGCCAGACCGCCGCACAGCGCGCTGACGAAGATCGTCGCCATCGCGTTGTGGGGAGCCTGAACGTCCTCGTGAACCTCTTTACGGACGGGCGGAGCGGCCGGCTCCGCCGCCACCGGCTGCACCGGCGCCGCCGGCACCGCCGCGACCGGCTGCTGCTGCTGCGGTTGCTGCGGGTTGATCACCTCGATATCGCCAGCACGCGCAACGCTGCCGCCGAGGAGAGCAAGCATCACAGTTCCCGCCACCATGCCCATAGTCTTCCGTTTCATGTGTGTCCCTCCGTGAACGGCTGATTTTGCAGCGGCCGTGCCACGGGCTCAGGCGCGGTTTCTCGCGGCGATTGCAGCTCATTCGTTACGAGACGCACGCCAGAGGTTGTGCGGAGGTTACCGAGCGGCCCCAAATTCGTGACGCGCATGGCGCCGCAGTGAGAACAAAAAAAAGCGCCTGCGGGCCGGTGGGCCGCGCAGGCGCTTTTCCTCGCTTCGGCGTGAATGCCGTCAGGTGACGGCGCGGGCGCCCCCGCGCACCAGGTGCAGGATCAGGCTCAACACGGCCAGGGCGATCAGAACGTGAATCGCCGCCGAGGCCACGTGAAAGATCCCGAAGCCGAGAATCCACGCGATAGCGAGAATGATTGCGAGTGCCAGGAACATGATGACCTCCAGGGTCTGAGTTCAATTGGCAAGATAACCACGACCGGCAACGGCGTAGGTTCTTGGCCCTGGACCCGCAATGCTTAAGCTATTGCGCGCCTCAGCGGTCGGCTTCCTTGCTGCCCACGACCGTCAGATTCAGACCGATCTGAACGGAGAGCGGCTTGCCGTCGACCACGATGGTCGTCTTCCCGTTGTGGTACCAGCCGAACGAGCCGGTCGAGAACTCGCGTTTGTCGGCGATGATCTCGGCGGTGCCGATCACGACTCGCACGGGCTCGGCTTTTTCGAGGAACTGCGTTTTCGATATGGGACACGGTGACTTCGCCATGCCGCGACGCTAGCACGGTTCGGCGCGTTGACGCGGACCGGCAGGGCAGGACCTCAAGCGCCCAGGATGTTCGACCGATCGGTTAGTCATAGCCGGGGGGAGCCGGCGGACTATGCAATCGTTCCGTTCGCCGGGCCGGGCTGCGGCCTGGGTCTTTCAAGCGATCTGTCTGCTCGCGGCCGCACCTGCGTCCGCGGCCACGAAGACGTGGGCCGCCACGTTTTTCACGGGCAACAACTGGAGCACCGGCAGCGCCTGGAGCCCCAACGGCGTGCCCGGCAGCGGCGACGACGTGGTCTTCGACTCCGCCACGTCGAACCGCGGCTGCAACATCGACGCGAACGTCAGCGTCAACTCGATCACCGTGCAGGGCAACTACACGGGCGCGATCGCTCCGACGGCGGCGCAATCGATCACCACCGTGGGCGGCATCTCCATCGCCCCCTCGTCGTCGGGCGGCAGCTTCAAGCTCTCCAGCGGGTACACCACCGTGGGCGGGGCGTTCGCGCGGACGAACAACAACATGTCGCTGGACGCCAACGGCGGGACGCTGATCCTGAACTCCAGCGGCTCCGTTTCGCACTCGACGACCGGCGCCACGCTGGCCAACGTCGCCGTCGGCATCAACGTGTCGAGCGGCCTGGTGGGGTACTGGAAGCTGGACGAGACCTCGGGGACGTCGGCCGCCGACAGCTCGGGCAGCGGAAACACCGGCGCGTGGAGCAGCGGCGGCGTCACCCGGACCGCATCGGTTCCGTCGGCGATCACGTTCGGCGATCCCGAAGCCATCACCCTGGACGGCAGCAGCGGCTACGTCACGCTGGGCACGGCCAACCTCCCGGCCAACAACGCGGCTCAGAGCATCAGCCTCTGGTACAAAGGGGCGCCCGGCGGCGGCAACGAGAACATGATCTCGCTGAGCAACGGCTCGTCCAGCGCCGTCCAGCTGGGGTTCCGCGGGTCCGCGCTGATTGCCTGGAGCTGGGGCGGCGGAACGCTCATCAGCACCACGGCGACCAACGACAGCAACTGGCACCACGCCGTCTACACCTACGACGGGACGACCGACCGCATCTACGTCGACGGCACGCTGCAGGCCAGCGGCACCAGCACGCACCAGACGGCGTCCGTCACCACGGCGTACCTCGGCACCTACAACGCGGGCGGCGAGCTCTTCGCCGGCTCGCTGGACGACGTCCGCGTTTACAACCGCGCCATCTCGGCGGCCGAGGTTGCGATCCTGGCCGCCGGCTCGTCGCCGTCGGTCACGGCCGGCACGCACACGTTCAGCACCGCCGTCACGATGTCGGGGTCCTTCACCCTGGCGACGGGAACGGTGACCGGCGGCAATCCCATCAACGTTGGCGGAAGCTGGACCAACACGGGCGCCACCTTCTCGGGGACCGGCACGGTCACCCTGCAGTCGACCAGCCCGGGGAACGTCCTGCAGACGAACGGTTCGACGTTCTCGGCGCTCACCGTGAACGGCAGCGGCGGCGGCTACACGCTGGCCGACAACCTGTCCGTCACGAACGCGCTGACCATCACGGCGGGAACCTTGGCCGCCGGGGCCAAGACGATCACGGCCGGCAGCCTGTCCGATTCGGGGACCCTCTCCGGCAACGCGGCCATCACGGTCAACGGCAATTGGGGCATCACCAGCACCGGCGCGTTCAGCGGGTCGGCGCCGATCTCGGTAGCCGGCAACTGGACGAACGCCGGGACCTACGCCGGGACCGGCGGCGTGACGCTGACCGGAACGCTGGGTACGCAGACCATCACCTCCGGCGGCGGCCGCTTCGCCTCGCTGACCATCAACGGCGCGGGCGGGACGTACACGCTGCAGGATCGGCTGAGCGCGCCGAACGGCACGGTCCTGCTGAGCAACGGCACCCTGGCCCTGGGCGCGAACACCGCCCGCGTCGGCACCGTTTCGCTGGGCTCCGGCGCGCTGTCGACGGGCACCGGCACGGTGATCGTCGACCCGCAGAGCGCGCAGACCCTGGGGCCTACCTCTTTCTACAACCTGCGGTTCGAGGACGGCGCGGAGACCAACCTGGTCGGATACTGGAAGCTCGACGAGGGCGCCGGAACGACGCTCTACGATTACTCGGGCAACGGAAACACCGGCACGCTCTCGTCGTCGGGCGTCACCTGGCAAAGCGCGGTGCCGTCGGGGATCACCTTCGACGACCCGAAATCGGTCGCGCTGAGCTCCGGCTACGCGTCCCTGGGCGCCACGAACATGCCCGCGTCGAACGCCGCCCAGACCATCAGCTGCTGGGTCAACCTGACCTCGACCTCCGGCAACCAGAACTTCGTGGCGCTGACGGGGCCGGGCTTCGTGCAGGTCGGGCTCCGCGGCGGCAAGTACACCGTGTGGCCCTCCGGGGCCGCGACCTCCCTGGTCGGTCCGACGGCCTCCACGGGCGGCTGGCACCACATCGTCTACACGTATGACGGGACCACGGACATCATCTACGTCGACGGCGCGGCGACCAGCGGCAGCTACACCCACCAGACCGGGACGCCGACGGCCGCGTGGATCGGCACCTTCGACGGCGGATCCGAGCTGCTGTCCGGCTCGATCGACGACGTTCGCGTCTACAACGTCGCGCTGACGGCCAGCCAGGTCGCGCAGCTGGCCGCCGGGCGCTACGCCGGCACCGGCGGGCAGTCGACCGTCAAGCTGGGCGGCAACACGACGGTCAGCAACCAGCTGACCATCGACAACGGCATCCTCGACGCCAACGGCAAGACGATGGCGGCCACGCTGGCCGCGGCGGTCAACGTCGGGACGTACAACGTGAGCAGCGCCGCCCAGACCTTTTCGGGCGGCCTGACCGTGCAGCCCGCCGGCACGCTGACCCTGGCCAACAGCGGCGGCAGCGTCCTTCTGGGCAGCGGGACCAGCCTGACCATCGACGGGACGCTGAACGCGTCCAGCACGGGGGCCAGCATCAAAAGCGTCGCCGGCACCTACACGTTCACGGTCGGGTCGTCCGCCTCGGCGACTCCGACCGTCAACGTGTCGGGCCTGGCCGTCCAGAACGCGGCCGGGGGGATGCAGATCGGCTTCAACACCAGCTCCAGCCCCACCATCACCAGGCTGGACAACGTCGCGTTCAGCAACGGCAGCGGCAACCAGCTGTTGCTCATCAACGCCAAGTCTCTCTACCTGTCGTCCTCGGGGTGCGGCTTCGACGCCGGCGTGACCGCCACGACGACGAAGAGCGTGAAGGTGGCCGGCAACGGCACCGCGGACGGCGAGACGCGGGTCGTGTTCGGCGGCGCCACCTGCGCGTCGGGAACGACGTGCCAGGCCAGCAAGTCGGACGACGACGCGAACAACGACGGCATCGGCGACAACCCGAGCACGAACGGCGCGGTGGCCCAGTTCGTCCGGGCCGCCGCCAACGACACGGCGGGCTCGATCGTCGGCTTCCCGACGGCGGCGTTCGACTGGAACACCTTCAACTATTACTCGACCTACGCGGCCTTCCACAACGCGTCGGGCGGCACCAGCGACGCCATCTACGTTCGCGACGAATCGGGGAACCCACTCTATTCGTGGACGGTGCCGACGCCCGGCGAGACGATCACCGGCACGCCGCAGTGGACGACGATCAGCAGCACGCACTACGTCTTCGTCGCCACCAGCGCCGGCAAGATCTACCGCCTGGTCGACACGGCGACCGGGACCACCTCGGGAACGCTGTCGCTGGACACCGGCGGCGCCTGGAGCACGAACCCCTTCAACTGTTCCTGCACGGTCAGCACGCCGCTCACGATGGACGCCAGCAACCTCTACTGGGGCAGCACCACCGCCACCAAGAACTTCTGGACGCTCGGGATCTCGAACGAGTCGAACCCGACCCCGGTGTCGATCACGCCGGTGGTCACCAACACGGCGCTGACGCTCTATACGAGCAGCGGGACCTCGTATGCCTACATGGGCGTGATCGGCAACGTGCTGAAGATCAGCACGCTGGCCCAATCGATCACGGCCACCAACGCCTCGCCGGTGAGCGCGTCGGTCTTGGGACGGATCGTCGTCGGGTACAACAAGACCGGGTTGGCTCGGGTGTACGCCGGCGACGACGGCGGCACGATGTGGGCGATCGATCCCGGCAGCAACTTCGCGACCCTGAACGGGCTCTGGCATTACACCACGGGGAACGCGATCAAGAGCTCGCCGTACTACGACCACGACACCGACACGATCCAGTACGGAACGCAGGGCGGGACCGTCATCGTGCTCAACGGCAGCGGAAGCGTCCTGAACTCCAGCTATCCGTACACGCCGGCCGGCGGCAGCGGGGATCCGATCACCGCGTCGCCGCTCTATTACGGCGGCATCCTGGTCGTCGGCTCGACGGGCGGGAAGCTCTACTTCCTGGACCGGAACACGGGGACCACCCCCGGCGTGTCCGTCGTCAACCAGTTCTACTTCGGTCCCAACGAGTCGGTGTCCGGGGTAGGGTATGACCCCACCGTCAACCGGTACATGGTGACCACCGCCAACGCGTCGTCCAACGACGGGCGAATCTACTACTTCGACCAAGTCACCGACCCCACCGCGTCATTTTTCTAGCGGTCTCCTCGGCGGGTCGGCCGCGCAGCTCAAGGTGGACCGTGGCTTCGTCGATGCAAGAGATAGGGGGAGACGGAGCTGCGCGGGATGTCGCGGGAGAGAGCCTCGACGGACGAGTGGGAACGGTACTATCAGCGCGCGGAGCGCGTTCGCGCCGTCGCCGGGGATCCGTTCAGGCGGTACGTGCAGCGGGCTGCCGCGCGCGAGCGCGCCTGGATGGCCGCCTGCGCGGTCCTGTTGATGACGTTCGTCGGCGCCTTCTTCCTGCTGGCCGTCCAGCCCTGAGCTTCGCTCAGACGCCGGTGCCAGGGTGGGTCAGACGGCGGGCCCTCTCGGCGGCGTCGCCGGATTGGACGCCGCGCTCGCGCAGCTTGCGGAACTCCTGCTGGAAGGCGATCAGCTCTTCTTCGGTGGCGTTCTCGAGGTCGGCGAAGATGTTGCGCGCCTTACTGGAGCGAATGAGCTCGTCCAGCTTCAGGTGAATCGCGCGCGCGTCGCGGTTCTGCGTCGACTGGATCAGGAACACCATCAGGAACGTCACCACGGTCGTCCCCGTGTTGATCACCAGCTGCCAGGCGTTGCTGAAGTTGAAGAGCGGCCCCGTGACCATCCACAGGATGATGAGGGCCACCGCCGCGAAGAACGCCCACGGGCTGCCGAGCTTCTCGGACGCACGGGCGGCAAAGGCCCGGAACCGGTCCGCTGCCGTGGCAGGTCGCTTCGGAACGGGCGCCGCGTTGGCCTTCACCGCATCGCCTGCCCGAGCATCTGTTCGGCCCTGGCCTGAGCCCGGTGCCAGACGGCGGCGCCGCGCGCGCGCGCCGTCGGCGAGAACCAAAGCACCGCCGCGGCCGCCGCGACGGCCAGCAACATCAGGTTCCTGGGCCCGCGATGAATCCGCCGGCGGACCTTCCGGATCAGGCGCGCCGTCTGGCGCCCGGGCGGCGGGACGGCCGGAGGCTCCGGCGGCACCGGGCGGGGCGCGTCGAAGGCGCGGATCGGGTGGATCGTTGCGCCCGCGTCTTCGACCGCGATCGCCGGTTCCTCCACGACCGTCGCCGCGGCGATCGCGGCCCGCAGCGACTCGGCGAACGCCAGGACGTCCGGGAACCGTTCGGCCGGCTTCTTCGCCAGCCCGCGCATGATCGTGGCGTCCACGGCCGGCGCCAGCGGCGCATAGCGGCTGGGCGGCGGCGGATCGTTGTGCACGACCTGGTAGAGAACCGCGATCGGATCCTCGGCGCTGAAGGGCTCGCGCCCGGTGAGCAGCGTGTACGTGATGGCCGCCAGCGAGAACTGGTCCGTCCAGGGGCCAATCTCGTCGCGCAGCCCGCACGCCTGCTCGGGCGCCATGTACTGGGGCGTCCCGGCGACGTGCGTGTTGTCCGTGAGGCGCGGGTGCCAGCTGGCCTGCGAGATTCCGAAGTCGAGCACCTTCACGAAGTCCGGCATCCCGTCGCTGCTCAGCACCATGACGTTGTCGGGCTTGAGATCGCGGTGCACGATGCCGCGGACGTGGGCGGCGTACAGCGCCTGCGCCATCTGCTCGACGATGCGGACGGCCGCCGCCGGCTCCATCGCCCCTCGCTCCGCCAGCACGGTCGCCAGGGGCCGTCCATCCAGCAGCTCCATCACCAGATAGGGGAAGCCGTCCGGCGTGACGTTGAAGTCCAGGACCTGGACGATGTGCGGGTGGCGCAGCGTCGAGGTGATCTCCGCCTCCTGGCGAAACCGGGTCATCGCCTCCAGGTTTCGGATGAGGCCGCGGTGCAGCACCTTGACCGCGAACTGCCCCGGCAGGCGGGCGTGGGCGGCGGCGTAGACGGCTCCGCAGCCGCCCTCCGCGACCGGGTGCAGGATCCGGTAGGTCTCATGAAGGACGGTCCCCTCCGGCAGCTGCTGCGGCACAGGGGTCAGCGGTTCGGCCCAGGATCTGTTCGCGATATCCAAGGTCTGGGGATTCATGTGGGTGCCTCGCTCGACCGCCATCGTCTTGCAGCAGGTATGCCGGACCAGGTTGGCCGTTCCAGCGGCCGAATCTCGGTCTCCGTTTCCAAAACCGGACATGGCGGCCCGAGTTTTCCCGTCCGGTAACACCCTGACCTCGTCCAGAGCCCGAAAAATGGCGCGGATGTGGGGCGCGGTGCGTTGGCACGAGGGTTGTAAAAGGCTCGTGCAGAGGAGGCCACGATGCTTTGGACAATCGCTCTCATTCTTCTGGTTCTTTGGGCCCTCGGGCTCGTCAGCTCCGTCACGATGGGCGGGTTCATTCACCTGCTGCTGGTCGCCGCGATCGTCCTGGTCCTGATCCGCGTGATCCAGGGCCGGCGCGTCGTTTGACGGCGCCGCGCGCCGGCGCGGTCGACAGTGAGGCCGCGCCGGCCGACGGCGGTACGTAACATCACCGATGGGGTCTAGCCTTCGTAGAAATTCGACCTACGATAGGTAGGCTCCGAGCTGCGCCTTAAATGACCGACCTTCCGTACGTGCCAACCGCGACGGGGATCGCCGGCCTCGACGATATTCTGCGAGGGGGATTCCCACCGAACCGCGTCTACCTCGTCCAGGGTGACCCTGGAGCCGGGAAGACGACGCTCGGGCTTCAATTCCTGCTCGAGGGTGTCCGCAGCGGCGACTCCTCGATGTACATCAGCCTCTCCGAGAGCAAGGACGAGGTGCTGGCGGTTGCCTACTCGCATGGGTGGTCCCTGGACGGGATCCACATGTTCGAGATGCAGGTGGGCCAGCAAGAATTTTCCGACGCCACCGAGAACACGCTGTTCGAGCCGTCCGAAGTCGAGCTGCGCGAGGTGATGCACCGGCTGCTCCAGGAGATCGAGCGCGTCAAAGCAAAGCGCGTCGTCTTCGACTCGCTGTCGGAGCTGCGCCTACTGGCTCAGCACCCGCTGCGGTATCGCCGGCAGATCCTGCTGTTGAAGCAGTTCTTCTCGGGCCGCAACTGCACCGTGCTGTTCCTGGACGACCGGACGGCTCCCGAGGAGGACCGCCAGCTTCAGAGCATCGTCCACGGCGTGCTGGTGCTGGAGATCTCCGCCGCCGAGTACGGCAACGAGCGCCGGCGGCTGCGGATGGTCAAGATCCGCGGCCTCCAGCCACGCGGGGGCTACCACGAATTCAGCATCACCCGGGGCGGGCTGCGCGTCTTTCCGCGCCTGGTCGCCGCCGAGCACGCGCCTGTCTTCGAGCACGAGGTCCTGCCCAGCGGCGTTCCGGCGCTGGACACGCTGCTGGGGGGCGGGGTCGATCGTGGCACCGCGACGTTGATCATGGGCCCGGCGGGCGCGGGAAAGTCGTCGCTGGCGCTGCAGTACGCGCTGTCGGCGGCGGCGCGCGGCGAGCACGTCGAGCTGTTCGCGTTCGACGAACGGATCCAGACGCTGTTGGTGCGCGCGCGTGGCCTGGGGATGGACCTGGACGGCGCCATCGCGTCGGGCCGGGTGACCGTCCGGCAGGTGGATCCCGCGGAGATGGGGCCGGGCGAGTTCGTCGCGTCCGTCAGCCGCAGCGTCTCCGAAGAGGAGACGCGGGTCGTCGTCATCGACAGCCTGAACGGCTACCTCAACGCGATGCCCGAAGAGCGGGCGCTCGCGCTGCAGCTGCACGAGCTGCTGGCGGTCCTGAACCAGCGCGGCGTGACCAGCTTCCTGGTGCTGGCGCAGCACGGGCTGCTCGGGCCGACGATGAACACTCCCATCGACGTCAGCTACCTGGCCGACACGGTGATCATGCTGCGGTACTTCGAAGCGGCCGGCTCGGTGCGCAAGGCGATCTCGGTGATCAAGAAGCGCAGCGGCCGCCACGAGGAGTCGATCCGCGAGTTCCAGATGGGCTCGCCGACCGGAATCTCCGTCGGTCCGCCTCTCTCGGGCTTCAGAGGCATCCTGACCGGCGTGCCCGTCTTCACGGGCGGTACCGAAGAGCTGATGCCGAGGGACTCGCAATCCCGTCGGGATGACGTGGAGTGACGGCGCCGTCGACCAACTCGCTCGCGATCGCCATCTTCGCCCCGGTTGGCCGGGACGCAGCGCTGGCGTCGGATCTGCTGGCGAAGGCCGACATTCAGCCCCTGCCGTGTCGCACGTTCGAGGACCTGCAGCGCCAGATCGAGAGCGGCGTCGGCGCGGTGCTGCTGCCCGAAGAAGAGCTGATCCCGCCTCGCATCGCCTGGCTCAGCGAGTGGGTGCGGGCACAGCCACCCTGGTCGGATCTGCCCATCATCGTCTTCAGCTCGCTGCCCGGTGACCTGCGCCTCCGCGCGCTGGGCCAGCTGCAGGAGGGGGGCAACGTCTCGTTCGTCGATCGCCCCGTTCAGCGCCGGACCTTCCTGGCGGCCATCCGGTCGGCTTTGCGCGCGCGCGAACGGCAGTACGACTCGCGCCGCGCCATCGAGGCCCGCGACCAGTTCCTGGCGATGCTCGGGCACGAGCTGCGCAACCCGCTGTCGGCGGTGCGGTTCGCGACGGACCTCATCATGCGCCAGAACGTGCCCGATCCGTGGATCGCCAAGCACGCGGCCACGATCGAGCGCCAGACCGCCCATCTCAATCGCCTGGTCGACGACCTGCTGGACGTCTCGCGGGTGACGTCGGGCAAGGTCATCCTGCGCAAGGAGCGGACCGATCTGGCGCTGCTGACCGCGCGCTGCCTGGAGTCGCTGCACGGGATGGCGGTGGCGCACGGCATCGCGCTGGCCCGCCGGCCCGAGGCGGGCGCGGTGGTGGTCGACGGCGACGCGGTCCGGCTGGAGCAGGTGATCTGCAACCTGCTGACGAACGCCATCAAGTACACGCCGCGTGGCGGCCACGTGGACGTCACCGTGTCGGGGCGCAGCGGAGCGGCGGTCGTCGTCGTGAGCGACGACGGCATCGGCATTCCGCCCGACCAGCTGGAGACCATCTTCGAGGTGTTCAACCAGGCCCCCACCGGCCTCGATCGGACGAAGGGCGGCCTCGGCCTGGGCCTGGCGCTGGTCCGCGCGCTGGTGAACATGCACGGCGGCACCGTGCAGGCGCACAGCGATGGCCCGGGCAAGGGGAGCACGTTCACCGTGACGCTGCCGCTGGTGGCCGCGCCCGCCCGGGAGGCGCAGGCGCACGCCGCGGCGACTGCGGCGCACGACCCCGGGACCCGCATCGTTCTCGTGGAGGACAACGTCGACATCCGCGAGACGCTGGCCGAGCTGCTGATGCTGGAGGGTTACCAGGTGGACGGGGCCGGCGACGGTCCGCAGGGGCTGAGCCGCATCCTGACGCTGCAGCCGGAGATCGTCCTCATCGACGTCGGGCTGCCCGGGTTCGACGGCTACGAGCTGGCGCGCCGAACGCGCGCACAGCAGGGCGAGCGCCCGGTGCTCATCGCGATGACGGGTTACGGGCAGCCCGATGATCGGGCCCGCGCGTTCGACGCCGGGTTCGACGAGCACGTCGTCAAGCCCGTCAGCCTCGAGGATCTGTCCGCCGCGATCGAGCGGACCCGCCGCAGGAAAGCCGCGGGCCGGCCGCCAGCCGGTGAAGCGGGCGGGGGGGGCGACACGCCGAAGCGGGCCATGGCCCGCGGCTGAGGCGCTCAGTCCACGCTGACCGTCAGGATCTGGGCCAGCGCGTGGTCGTCGGTGGCCCGGCGCGCCACCTGATAGGTGACCGTGAAGGGGACGCGCCACATCGCGAGCTGGACAGCCAGCGCGCCGCCGCCCGCCACGTGCCCGCCGCCGCGGCGCGCGTCGGAGGCGCCGCTGCCGAACAGCTCGAGGTTGATCTGGCGCAGGAACGTCGACGGCAGGATCCACAGCGTCGAGGCCTGCCCGCGATCGACGATCAGAGGGTATCGATAGGTCAGCTCGGCGATGAAGGTGCGATCGGTGGCCAGCGGATAGTCCTCGTAGCCGCGCAGCGGTTCGTCGAACCGCAGATCGGGCAGCGGATCGATCTTCACCTCGGGCGGCACGGGCGTGGTGGCGCCGCGGCGGGCCAGCGCGGTCACGCCGCCGCCCACCTGCAGCCACCGCTGGCCGTCGGGTGCGCCCGCCAGCGCGCGCCCGCGGAGGTCCAGCGCCAGCGTGTGCCGACGCGACAGCGGCAGCGGCGTGATCCCGACCAGCGCCAGCCGCAGGTCGGTCAGCGTGGCGCCGGCCGTGTTCCAGGCGCCCGGGAAGACCCCGATGGTCGGGAAGGCGGCGGCGCCCCGGCGGACGCCCGTGTACGGCGTGACCTCCAGCCCCTCGTAGGCGGCGTTCAGGTACGGCCCGGCCACGCGCCGGTGGGAGACGCGCACCGTCGGCTCGTAGGGCTGCCGATCGTCGGTGACGTTGAACCCCAGCTGGACGGGCGCGCCGTAGACGTCGCGGGCGACGCTCAGGCTCCCCTGGAGCTCGGTCTTCGTCAGCAGGAACGGCGCGGGCGCGAGCGGTTCGGGCGACATCAACACCGGCGCGGCCGAGCGCGTATCCTGATACCGCAGCGCCAGCCCCTGCAGCAGGATGGTCCAGGGGGCCAGCTGCCGGTTGGCGTACCCGGCCGTCAGGCCGTAGCCGGACTGACCGCCGTTGAGTTGCAGGAGACCGTCCAGCGCCCAGCGGTGGAACTGCAGGCGGTCGCCCCCCGCCAGCACCAGTCCGCCCATCACGGCGCTACGCCCGACCGCCGTGACCGACAACCCTCGGAGCTGCGGGTAGAACAGATGGTCGGTCGTGCTGTAGGGTCCGTCCGCTTCGATCGCCAGCGCTTCGGCCAGGGGCAGCGGCGGCAACACGGCGATCGGCGGGGGCGCGGCCGGCATCGCAGGCGTGGCCGTCACCAGCTGTTCGTCCAGCGTCCAGTTCCACCCCTCGCGGTTCAAGAACCGCAGGCTCCCGTTCACCAGCTGCGGCTCGAACGCCAGGTAGGGGGCGTGGGTCAGCTGCCGCACGGCGCCCGTGGCGACGTCGGCGAGCTGCACCTGGAACCCCAGCTCCGGTCCGTCGGCGGCCAGATAGACCACGTGACCGGCGTCGGCGAAGGCGGCGTCCTGGACCGGGCGGCCGTCGCCGAGCGTCGCCACCGCGTGTCCCGTCGCCGCGTCGAACACCCGGATCCAGTGACGGCCGGACTCGAACACCGCGGCCACGATCCGCGTCCCGTCCGCCGAGTAGCGGGGCATCGACACGAAGTCGCCCGGCCGCTCGCCGACCAGCACGCGCGCCTGACGGCTGGCGACGTCCAGCAACATCAGGTCGTGGTGGTCGCCGGCGGCGTAAGAGAACGCGTACGTGCGTCCGTCCGGGCTGATCGACCCGCCGCCGCCCTTCAGATCGCCCAGCACCACCTCCAGGGCGCCGGTCGCGACGTCGACGCGCACGAGCCGGCTGGCCTGGAAGGTGGGGCCCAGATCCAGTGACGTGAAGTAGACGGTGCGCCCGTCCGCCGTGAAGCTGGGCGAGCCGCACGACTCGGCCGAGGCGACCACCAGGCGGCGCGGCGGCAGCACGTCGATCAGCGGGCGGTCGAGTCGGGTTCGGCCGTCGGGGCCGCGCACGGTCAGCCGCGGCGGCGTGTCGTGGCCCTCGGTGATCCACGCTTCGTCGCCGGCGGGGCTGCGCCCGTAGCGCGCGTCCGTCCCCAGCTGTGCCAGCATGCGCTGCCCGGGCGGCCGCGGCGCCACCGGCGTCCGCGACAGCGTGTCGTCCGCGAACTCATCGAACAGCGCCGACAGAGTCTTGCCGAACGGCTCGCGGAAGCGCAGGTCGATCCCCAGCGGGAAGAAGACCGACCGCGCCTGGATCTCGATCAACCGCCACAGCGGCCACTCGCCGTAGTGCTGCGCGAGGTAGCGGATGAACGCGCTGCCGATCAGGTAGTGGTTGCCGACGAAGGCGTCGCGGTTGAACTCGGACAGCTCCCCCTGCCGCAGCCGCCGGCCGGCGGTGCCCGCCCGCAGCACGCCGTTCCAGAACGGCCAGACCAGGCGGCCCACGCCGGGCTGGAGCAGCGTCTCGTAGTAGACGGCCAGCCCCTCGTCGAACCAGGCGTCGAAGCCGATCTGCGGCGTGTACGCGTCGCCGAACAGCAGGTCCATCACGTACGCGAACCCGGCCACCTCCTGCAGGTGGACGTAATGGGTCAGCTCATGGCAGGCCACCGTCGCCGGATCGGGAGGCAGCCCGAACTCCAGCGAGAACGCGTCGATGGTGAACAACGTCGGGACCATCGCCCAGGGCGCGTACCCGCCGCCGATGGGGCTGGTCAGCGCGTTGTTGAAGGTCAGGTCCGGCAGGATGATTGCCATCCGGCGGTCGGCGATGTCGTTGTGGAACAGCGTTCGCGCCCGCAGCGCCCGCGCGCACCGCTCGGTCCGGTCGGCGAACCGCAAGGCTTCGTCGCGCCGGGGGGCCGGGTAGTAGACGCTCAACGACGGTGTGTCCAGCCGCCGCATCGGATCGCGGGCCAGCGCCGCCGCGACGTCTTGCGGGATCTGCGGCTCCACTGTGGCGACGCAGCCGCCCAGCGCGGCGACCGTCGAAACGACGGTGAAAAAGACGGTCAGAGTGTGGGGGCGCGAGCGCCGGGGCGAGCGCATCGCCCCGCAGTGTAACCGGCTATTTCCAGCTGACGTCGTCGATGTAGATCGTGCCCGACCAGGTCCGGCGGTCGCCCGTCGCGTCGATACGGACGACGAGGCCCTGGATCTGCGCCGCGCTGGCCACGTTGCTGCGCGGCTCGAAGATCCCCGACGGCCCGTGGAAGGTGGTGGTGATGGCGTACCACTTGCCTGGCGTCAGGCCGGGCGCGTAGGTGTTGCCGGCGCGCCGGCCCACGTCGTCGGCCAGGATGCGCGCGTCGAATCGGGCGTCCGCCGGTCCGTCGACGTAGAAGTGAACCACGACGGTCCGCCCGCGCAGGTCGACCATCTGCGGAAGCTTGAGGATCGCCTCACCGCTCTGCGGAGACGCCAGCCCGTCGAAGTAGAGGTCGTAGCGCAGCGAATGCGCCCCGCACCACGAGCGGGTCGCGTCGAGCACCGGGTTCGACATCCCCGAGTGCAGCCCGGCGCTCACGCCGGCCAGCTCCCCGGGGCGGTCGAAGGAGATCTGGGGTGGCGCACCTTCGCTGCAGGACGCGCCCCCCACCGCGAGCACGGGCGGCGGCGGAGCGACGAACGGTTCGACCGACGGCGGCTGCGGCGCCGACGGCGGCAGCGCCGTGACCGGCGGCTCGTTCGGTGGGTCGAACCGCGGCGGCTGCAGCGCGACCGGCGTCGACGGCGCGGGACGCGTCTCCGAGACGATCGGTTCGGCGGAAGCCAGCGCTGCCGGCTTCGCGCGCGGGCGCGGCCGGCGCGGCGGCTCCTCGCGCGATTCGACGCGCGATTCGACGCGCGAGGGGATCGCGGGGCGATCCAAAGACGGCGGCTGCGCGGGCGACTGCGACGGCGCCGGCGCGGCCACCTCGCCCACGATCAGCGTGCGCTGCGAGAGGGAAGCCACCAACCGCTGCCCCGCGAACAGCGGGATGCCGGTCCCGGTCAGGGGACCGCGGACGATGACGGCGCCCGACTTCATGCGCAGCTCGAACCCCTCGTTCGGGTTGGCGTTGCGCACCTCGAACTCGGTCCCGGTCACCGCGATGTCGAACCGGCCGACCTCGACGTGCCAGCTGGCGTGGGGCCGGTGCTTCACGGCGAAGGACGCCGTCCCGCGGCTGACGGAGACCGTCGCGCCGTCGGCGCTGCAGCTCTTGACCTGCGCGGCGCCGCCCGGCTGAACCGCGACCACCGTGCCGTCCGAGAACCGCGCCTGCACGGTCCGCTGCCCGCGGGCTTCGAAGAAGCCGTCCGCCTCGGCCACCGTCCCGTCGACCGCGAACTCGATCGGGCGGGCCCGCACGGTGAGCCACACGACGAACCCGGCCGCCGCGGCCACCGCCAGGAACGACAAGGCCAGCGGGCGCCGCCAATGCCGGGGGCGGACCGGGGCGCGATCGAATGCGGCGGCCACTCCGGGAGGCATCGCGGCGGGCGGGCCTTCCGGCCCGGGCAGCGCCTCGGCCAGCAAGTCGCCGATTGCCAGGCAGCGCTGCTCGAGAGCTTCGTTCGAATCCTTCACGGTGTCACCGCGCGGCGGGGCAGCAGCCCGCTCGCATAGGCGGCCAGCGCCGGGTCGCTGCTCATCCGGGCGCTGACCCGGCGCGTGACGCGAGCGAGGCGCCGCTTGATGGTCGAACGCGGCCGTCCCAGCGCGATCGCGATCTCCGGGATGTCCATCTTCTCGACGTAACGAGCCACGAACAGGGCCCTGTCTTCAGGGTTCACGCCGTCCAGGATCCGATAAAAGCGGGTGGTTGCCTCCCGGGCTTCGGGATCCCAGCTGCGCACCGGGACGTCCGGCAGCTCGCCCGTCGGCGTCAGAGAGATCCAGCGCCGCACCTTGACCCGGCGCAGCTCGTTCTGGGCGACGCCCAGGCAGATGCCGATGAAGAAGCTGCGCAGCGCGCCCGGGTTGCGGAGCTCCTCGATCCGGGAGAAGAACCGCAGGAAGATCTCCTGGGTCAGGTCCTGCCGATCCGGGCCGGGTCCGAAGTAGCGCCGCAGAATGCGTACCGCGACCGGCGAGAACCGCGTCCAGGCGATCTCGGCGGCCTGGGGGTTGCGGGCGATCAGCGCGTCAGCCAACCCGCTGTCGTCGTCGCGCGACAGAGGCTTGACGAGCGACAGGGTTGGCACGGACATCTCGGGAGAACCAGAGTCCCCAACCGCCGTCCCCGGTTCAACCTTTTTCGCCCGCGGGGTGGGGGCGGGCGCGGCGACGCCGTGGTGAGCCGTTCGTCCGTCCCCAACCCGTGTACGGGCAAGTGGGTGACGTTCTGGCTCGGCGGTCCGGGGCGCGCGTCAGCGCGTCAGGATCGAGTAGAAGACCGTGACCAACACGGCCAGGAGCCCGGTCGACAGAACGGCGGCTCCTGCCTCGATCAGACGACGCATCCGTGCGCGATGCCAGGCCAGCGTTTCCAGTTCCGAGACGTCCATGGTGCACCGTTTTATTTCGGCGGGACGGGCTCGCGGCTTGAACGGCTGCGGCGCAGTCGGCGGCGGGGCGCGTCAGGCCGCGCGCGTCTGGTCGCCGCCGTCCGTGGCCCCGTCGATCTGCAGCACGGACGCCGTGTGCGGGTCGGCCCGCAGCAGCGTCGCGTACACCCAGGCCAGCGCCACGAACAGCAGCATGGTCTCGTCCTGGAAGTGGCGGTCCAGATCGGGCTCCATCGAGGCCCAGTACCCTCCGATGCACAGCGCGAGCAGCGGCAGCGCCACGCGCTGGAAAGGTACGACCAGCGGCACGGCGCGCGGCGATGCCCCGCGCGGCTCGGCGATGACGGGCGGCGCCTCGCGACGCGCGTCGGCCAGCAGCGCCAGGACGAACACGAAGTGGCTGTAGTAGTTCGAGGGGTTCGAGATCACCAGCACCAGCGGCACCGACATCACCATCGCTTGATGCAGCGGGCGGCGGCGCGCCAGCCAGACCACCACCGCGATGCAGGTGATCTCCAGCGCGATGAACAGGACCAGGCGCGCCTGGAACACGACCCCGGCGGTGGCGTCGGCGCCGGCCACCAGCGCGCGGAGGCTGATCTCGTTCACACCGACGTCGCGGTTGAGCAGCGTGACCTTCTGCAGCCAGCGCCCCCAGGACGCGAACCCGTAGAGCGCGCCCGTCAGGAGCACCATCCCCACCACCGTGGCGGCGGCGCTGACGACCACCCGTACCGTCTCGGGGTGGTCGGCCAGCCATTCCTTCAAGCGGGGCGGCCGCCGCTCGGCTCGCCACCGCTCGGCGAATGACCAGAGCGCCGGCACGCAGACGCCCAGCAGAGCCACCACCGGGAAGGCGCGGATCAGCGCGGACAGCGCCAGGCAGATTCCGCCCAGCGTCCAGCGCTCGCGCTTGAGGGCCGCCGCGCCGAACCCCAGCATGGCCAGCCAGTCGTGCCGCAGCGTCGCGCCCGTCCAGTTCGTGCCGAACATGTAGAGGTCGTTCGCCCCGAACACGGTCATGGCCAGCAACATCGGCCACAGCCCGAACGCCCGCCACAGCGCCAGCGCCATGAGCAGCAGCAACACCGCGTCGACCAGACCCGCCGCGATCAGCAGCCCCTCGGACGCGGTGGCGTGACCCAGCAGAACCCGCGCGAAGAACACCCACACGGGCGTCGCGTTGGCCCCGTGATCCGTCAGCGTGGACAGATATTCGGGGCCCATGACGTCCATGAAGAACCTCATGTCTTGCTTGAACTCCGCCCAGCGCTCGTCGCTGAAGCGCGCGCGCACCTGTCGGATGTCGTCCGTCAGATCGCGAACGCGGTGCACGCGGTGGTCGTTCAGGCCGCGGACCTCCTGCATCCCCAGCGACTCCAGCGAACCTCCGCGGCGCTCTTCCGCGTACGCCAGGATGCTGGCCTCGTAGACCCCGTCGTACTGCAGCTCTTTGAAGTACTTCGCGAACGGCTGGTACACGCGCAGGTCGTTGGTGTGAACGAACTCGGGGCGACCGTGCTCGTGATCGAGGAACTGCGGGTGGCCCAGGTTGTAGAAGGCCAGGAAGGCGCCCGCGGCGGCGGCGGCCAGCGAGATCGTCACTGCCCCCGTGTGCGCCGGCCAGCGCCGGCCGGGCAGCGCGTAGCGAAGGGCAGCCGCCAGCGCGACCGCCGCCGACGCCGCGCGCACCAGGGCCACCTCCCGGTTGGCCAGCGGCCAGGCGTCCGCGACGGCGGCCCAGGTGTAGCCGAGCGCCGCCAGAGGCGCCGCCCCCGCCAGCACCAGCCGCCATCCGGGCGCGCCCGACCGCGTGACGCCCAGGAACAGCACGAACGCGGCGACCACGTAGAGCAGGCAGGACCGCACGCGCGCCGCCTGGCTCTGACCCGCGGCGCGCCGGACCGTGGGCGGCAGCTGAGGCGGCCGCTCCTCGAACAGCTGCAGCTCGGCGATCGAATAGGCGGCGTCGCCGCCGTGGACGGTGACCCGCACCCAGCGGCCGTGCCCGTTCAGGTTGTCGGCCCAGCGGTCGCGCAGGCCGGGCTCGGGGCGCGCGTGCGCCACCCACAGAACGGCGAAGTTCGTGCGGTCCTCCGACACGCTGACGACGTACTCGTCGTTGTTGTCGCCCTGCAGGTACGCGGCGTTGATCGCGACGCTGCGGCCCAGGTCGTACTCGGCGAACGCCCGGTCCGACGTGAACGTCGCCGCGACCGTGCTGTTCCACTCGTCGCCTTCGAAGCCGGTGGCCCCGTCGGTGATCGCGCGGACGTTCGAAATCCCGGACGACGCGGCCGGGCTTCGACCCGCGAGGAGGTTGCCCTCTGCCCGGGCGGGTCGGGGCAGCGCGGCCAGGAGGATGATGAAGGTGAGGGTGGCGAAAAGTCGGGTGGCCAGGCTTGTCATTCGGGGGGCTCCGGCGCGCGGAAGGGGGCCCGGCGCGGGCGCCACTTTACCCCAGCCGGCCGGCGGCAGAGTCCAGGATCCCGCCCGCGGTCGCGGCCCCGCCTGCTTCCGTCGACAGAGGTGCTCGGTGAGCCTCTGTAAGACCATCGGCGAAGCTCGACAGGTGAAAAAAGAAATTGCAGCCACTTTCGGCAGGCATGCTATTTTTTAGGGCGACTCCTTCGTCTCGGCTTCGTCGTCTCCGCCGGCCCCCTGAGGCGGCCGGAAGGCTCGCGGTGACCGGAATTTCTGAAGGGTTCTGTAGACG
>CAZPUH010000649.1:0-5092 GCA_964589215.1 uncultured Myxococcales bacterium
CGTTCCCCGCGCCGCCGCTGCCCGGCATGCCGCCGGTCGCCGGCGCCCCGCCGGAGCTGCTGACCGCCCCACCCGTGCCGCCCGTCTGCGGGCTACCGCCCGAGCCGCACGCGACGGCGAACGAGAGGGACGCGCCGAGCACCGTGAGCCCCCACCAAGGCGGTGACGGAGCTCGAACTTTCGACGACGGGGCGGCGTGACGCATGGCTGTCCTCCAGAGTTGTTTGGTTCGGGTCGATCGCAGCGGGAATCAGGGGGCCGGCAGCTTGCGGATCCAGGCGCCGACCCGGGCGATGCCGTCCGGGTCGACGACCGCGGTCGCGATCGGCGGCATCTGGTTGCCCTGCCCTCGGTTGGTGATCAGGTGGTAGAGCAGGCTGGCGTCCGGGTCCTGCGGCGCAATCCGGGTCTGCCCTTTCCAGGCGGTGCTGACCGCCGCGACGCCGACGGTGGTGGTGACGGCATCGAACCCGTCGACGGCACGCCCGTCGAGCTGCCCCGGCGAGAGCCGCAGGAACATCCCCGTCGCCCAGGCGGTGGCGTTGGAGTTCCGGTTGTGGCAGGTGGTGCCGCAGTTGACGTGCAGCCAGGCCAGCGCGGGAGCCGCCAGCCCGGTGCCGTCATCGCCGATCGCCAGCGCCGTCGACGGGGGCACAACCTTCAGTCGGCCGGCGGCGACCAGCCGGGAGAGCGTCAACCCCGTCGCGCCGTCGAGGCCCAGCAGAACCTGTTCGAAGCCCAGGACCCGGTCCGTGCGGCCGCGATGGCACTTCTGACATTCGTCGCTGGTCGGGATGTGATACGTGCCGCTGCCCAGCGGGATGTCGCCACCGGCGGACAGCGCGGCGGCCGTCTCCTCGGCGTTCCAGGCGTAGGTGGCGTCGACCCAGTAGGTCGGCGTCACCTTCTGCCAGAGCCGCGTCTCGACCCGGCGCCCGTCCTTCGTGAACTCCTTCCAGACCTTCGTCCCGACGGGGAAGATCCACTCGTCGGGGTCGGTGTCGTCGATCTGCTCGCCCGCGGGCAAGCTGATCCAGCGCTGCTTGAGGGCGCCGTCCGACCAGAGCGGGACCGCCGGTGCGTACGGCTCGACCCCCGCCGCCAGCGACTTGGCGGCGATGTCCGCGTAGAGGCCGGTGCACACCAGCGACGGCGGCGGCACGGTGGCCCCGGCGCATTCGGGCGGCAGCGCGGCCGGCTGGCCGCCGTCCACGGGCGCCATCCACCCGGCGGACCCATCCACGTCGGGCGTCTCGTCGGCCGCGCCTGCCAGGGGAAGCGCGCGGCTGTCGCCGCACGCGCTCAGAAGGCCGGACAGCGTGATGGCCGAGATCCCCGCGCACAAACGCGGCGAGAGCTTCACCGGTCGCGGGTATCGGAGCCGCCGTCCCCGCCCGCCGCGCCGCCGGCTCCGGTCGCCGTGCCCGCGTCGGGGCGGCGCGGAAATCCGCCGTCGGGGATCCCGCCGTCCAGCAGCGCGCCGATGTTGAAGGCGCCCTTCTGCGGCGTGGGCGTCAGCGAGCGCAGATAGACGACCAGCCCCTTGGCCCCGGCGTCGCCGCCGGCGTCCCACTGGTGGAACAGCTGCCAGAGCTGGTACGGAACGATCGTCGAATCGAAGTAGCCGCCGGTCGGGACCGTTCCGCGCTGGAAGATGTCCATCAGCTCCTGGTCGCTGAACCCGCCGGTCTGGGTGGGCGTGTGGGCCACGTCCTTGAACGCGCCTTTCGCCGTGTCGCCGTGGCAGTTCGTGCAGGCCGCCTGCTTGGGCGTGGCCCCGGCGTCCGCCTGAGCGACGCCGCCGCCCGCCACCAGCGTCACGCCGTCGTTGTAGCGCTTGCTTCCCGCCGTCCAGTCGTCGGGCGTGGCGGCCGTGATCGTCAGCGGCGCCGCGCCGCACAGATTGCCGGCCTGCGCGTAGATCGTCACGAGACCCGCCTTCTGCATGGTCATCATGACCCCGCCCGTCGCCGGATCCGGCGCGAACGCCACCATCGACGGATCGGACGCCTTCCAGTCGATGTGCACCGTGGTCGTGTCCAGGCCGTTGACGATCGCCGGCAGCTGAAACGTGTGAACGCCGTCGTACGCCGAGTACATCGGGTTGAAAAGGATCTTGAGCGCGTTCTGCGTGCAGCTCATGACCGCGGCATTGCCCCCGGCGCCGGTTGTCCCTCCGGTGTTGCCGCCGCTGCCGCTGCCCCCCTTGCTGGAACAGCCACCCGCCAGCACGACGGCGGACAGCAACATTGCGTTCACGAACGACCGCGGTGCATTCATGTCATTCCCTCGTACAGGCACGGATGATGTGTGCGTGTGGCAGGCAGATTTTCTAACGGGTCAGAACATCCCCACGGCGCCGCCCAGCAAATGATCGGGATCGTGCGCGCGCTTCTGCTCCACCAGGGCCGCGTAGCTCGAGCCCAGGTGGCGGATCCAGTCGGCGCGCGAGAAAGGAATGGCCGCCGGCGCGTAGCGCGTTCCCCCCAGCGCCCGCGCGCGCTCGTAGAGGCGGCGGTTGCGATCGAGGAGCCGGGCTCGGTACGGCGCGCTGGCCCCCTCGGTCGCGGCGCAGGTGCGCATCTCGAACAGGAACACCAGCTCGTCGTCCGGCACGCGCAAGAGAGGCCGCCCGAGGTGCCGGCGCAAGAGCGGCACCAGGTGGATCTGCCCGAGGACGCCCAGCTCTGGCGGGCCCAGGTCGCCGTCGGGCCGCGTGTCGACGTCGGACAGCACGTCGTCGAGCAGCGCCTCGATGGATCGCGCGGGGACGAACAGGCTCAACCAGGGGCGCGCGCGCCCGTCCCAGCGCCCGGACGCCGCCAGATGCGCGACCCGGCGGTCGAGGGCCAGGTGATGGTCCAGGAACGGCTCCTCGCGCGCAC
Source organism: uncultured Myxococcales bacterium (assembly GCA_964589215.1). GTDB lineage: Bacteria > Myxococcota_A > Polyangia > Fen-1088 > Fen-1088 > JADGRB01. The sequence continues at coordinate 2,886 of CAZPUH010000649.1, forward strand.
CGGCCGCTTCGCCGCCGGGGAACCGCGGCAGCGGGTCGCGCGGCGCGGACGCATCGCCGTGCGCGAAGGCAGTCAGCTCGCAGCGGAGACCGTCGGACGCGACGCCGACGCTGCCGGCCAGAGCGTCGGGCCCGCGGCTCATCGCCAGCTCGCGCATCGCCCGCAGGAACGGCGCGGGCTCCCGGAATCGCAGGACCTGCTGGCGCACGTGACTGGGCGCCGGCCGCAAGCGCAGCGTGGCGCGCACGATGAGCGCGCACTGGCCCAGCCCCGCGAGAACCACCTCGAACAGGTCACGGTGCTGCGCCGCGGAACAGACGACCAGCCGTCCTTCCCCCGTCACCACCTCCAGCTCCAGGACCTGATCGACCTGGGCGCCGCGCTTGTACGACGCGGCGCCGATCCCGCCGACCGAGAGCGCGCCGCCGACGGACGCGCCCTGGAAAGCGCCAAGAACGGGAGGCGCCAGCCCGACGGCGGTCGTGGCCTCGAGGACATCTTTCCACGTCGCCCCGGCGTCGACGACCACGCGGTCGGAGGACAGCGACTTGATCGACGAAAGGCCGCTCATGTCGATCACGACGCCACCGTCCGACAGCGACTGGCCGAAGAGCGTGGTCCCCTGCCCGCGCGCGACGACGGGCATCCCTTCGTCGCGGCAGAAGCGAACCATCTCGATGACGTCGTCGCGGGAGCGCGGTCGAAAGACCGCGCCGGGCGTGCGCGACACGAGACCGCCCATGTCCGACGAGGCCTCGGCGCACGAGCGGGCATCCGTCAACAGACCGCCCTCCAGCGACGGGGCACGCCGGAAGCTGGCGGCGGCGGGCAGTCTCCAGCGCGTGGCGACCGGGCCCGGCGGCGCCACGTGATAAGCCTCCATCGCCAAGCCGACGCTGAGCCGCGGGCCGCCGCGCTGCATGCGCAAGCAGGCGTAGGTGTGCATTCCGGCCCCGGCGTCCAGCGGGCGATGCGCGAACGCCGCCACCGCGCGGGCGTAGTGCTCGCGGTCAGCGCCGTCCAGCAGCCGCAGGATGCTTTCGTAGGCGACGCGGTCCGACGGGCACGCGTCCTTGACGGGCAAGTAGACCGCCCCCGTCGACGGGCGCTGGTCGCCGGCCACCAGCGCCAGCGACGTCGCGATCGCTGCCCGATTGAACGGACCGTCGCCGCCCCCCAAAACCCGAAAGACCCGAGACAGCTCGCCGATCGCGGCCGGCGCGTCGCGCACGGCAGACAGCTCGCGTTCGACGTCGGCCCGCGTGGCCCCTGAATGCCACTTCTGCACCTGGACGCGGGCCTGGCGCGACGGGGCGACTTCCAGCGAGAACGCGCCCAGCGCGTCGGTGGGGCGCGCGCAGGCCGCCAGCGCGTCTGCCGCGTGCGGAAACCCCAGCCGCCGGATCGCCTCACGGACCACGGCGGGGGCTCTCGGGCGCCCCTGCGCGCGCGTGTCCAGGTAGACGCGCACGGTGGGCGGCCGCTGCGCGTGCAGGCAGAGCGCGTGCCACATGGCGAACCGGGCCCCCGGTGCCGCCGGGACGAATAGATCCCGGATCGCCTCGAAGCGCTCGAAGGACACGCCCAGCCGGCGCGCGATGCGGTGGTTGACGTCCAGCGCGGCCTGCCAGCGCGCGGGCAGCGACGCGCTGGACCCCTGCGCCTCGAACAGCACCAGCGCCTCCGGGGTGCTGCCGGTCAACGTCACCGAGAACGCGACCGGCGTGTGATCGTCCGAGACGTCGCTGGGCACCAGCGGGGAGGTGCCCACCAGCTCGTCGCCCCAGCCCGCGAACAGCGCGGCCATCAGGTCGCGCGTCTCGGCGCGGCGGTGGGCGTCGAACCCGATGGCGGCGGTCAGCGCGTCGAGGCGCAGCGTCGTGAGCTCGGCCAGCGACATCGTCCGCGCCTCGCCCGCGCGCGCGGCCCGACCGAAGGCCAGCTCCGCAGCGCCGGCTCCCACGGACGTCCCGGCCAGCTCGCCCCATGGGTCGTTCCAGGCACCGCGCACCGGACCTCGGACGGCGCGCGACGCGGTGACGCGCGGCCGGGTCTTCAGCGACTTCGACGCCATGAGCTCCCGCGCCGCCCGCGCCCCAGAGCGGCCGCGAGCGCCGCGATCGCCATCGTTTGCGGCAGACGGAGATCGCCGCCGCCGGCGCCGGCCACGACGGCGCAGCCCGACGCGCCTCCCCCCGCAGGCGGCG
>CAZPUH010000650.1:0-1955 GCA_964589215.1 uncultured Myxococcales bacterium
AGACCCGCGCGACCAGCACGCCGCGCCGGCCGCGGGCGGGCGCCCCCAGCACGATCAACGCCTGGACCCCGATGACCACGTCGGAGAACAGCGAGAACGCGTCGCGCGCCGCGCGGTCACCGCCGGCCTCGCCGGGGAACGGCAACGACGCGCCCGGACGTCCGGCGCCTCGCAATCGCCCCGCAGGCCGCAGCACCGGAACGACCACCACGCTGCCCGCCAGCGCCGCCGGATCGAGCCGAGCGGCCAGCCGCGACGCCGCGCGCGCGGCGCTGGACTCCGTCCCGCGCAGGGCGGCCACGACGCTGACGCGGGGCCCCGAACGGCTGCCGACCGCCACCCACGCCGGGACCGCGCGGGCGGGCGCGCCATCGCCGCCGCGCCACGAGAGCGGAATGTTCACGGCGCGCACTTCTCCCGGACCGACGGTCACGCCACCGACCCGAACGCCGCGCGCGGGGAGCTCGACCGCCATGGAGGGTCCCTAGCTTTGCCGAATTTTGCGGGCCGCGCTGATTTTTTGAGAAATGGCGCGCATCAAACGCACGAATCCTCCGATAGGGTTTCTCCGACCGCGCGATGGCGATCCGGAACGTGTCCGCAAAACGTCCGGAACGAACCTACAAAGCGCTACACGCCGGCGGCACAAACGGTTTCTCCCTTCGTTGCGAGCCCTCGAATTCAGCAACTTTTGCGTACTTTTCGAAGTGCCCTGGCGTAATCTATTTTGCACGGTCCGTGCGGCCCCACCCCCCGGAGGTCTTGTGATGCGGTTCAACGGGCGATTGTCGACAGTTCTGCTTTTCTGCGCCGTGATTGGCTGCGGCTTTGCCCCTGGCCAGGCTGCGCCACCGACGGGCAGCGGCAGCGGCAACGGCGGAAACACCGGCGTCGGTGCGTCGACGGGCGCGGGCGCAGGCTCCGGCTCGACGGGCGTCGGGCTCACGTCGGGCTCCGGCGGCGACGTCGGCGTCGGCACCGGCGGGAACTGCGGCCAGGCCAGCGTTCCGATCGAGGCGACGCCACCCGACGTCTTGATCATCGAGGACAAGTCCGGATCGATGGACGAGGACGACAACGGGCGGGGCAGCGGCGGCGCGAACTCGAAGTGGTCGCAGGTGTCGGCTGCTTTGAAGATGGTCGTCATGGCGAACGACTCCCAGATCAACTGGGGGATCAAGTTCTTCTCGGACAACAACGCCTGTGACGCGACCGGCGCTCCGGCCGTCGGCATCGGGCCCAACAACAGCGGCCCGATCGCGGCGGCGATCAACGGAACCTCGCCGGGCGGAAACACCCCGACCCGCGACGCGGTGGCGACCGGCGCCATGTACCTTTCCGGCGTCAAGGACAGCAACAACAAGTACATCCTGCTGGCCACCGACGGTCTGCCGAACTGCCCGAGCGGGTGCGCGAGCATGTCCAAGCCGGCGAACATGTGCACCCAGACGGACAACCCCAGCGAGGACATGGCGACCACGCAGGCGATCGGCGACGCGCTGAACAACTTCGGCATCAAGACCTTCGTCATCGGCGTCGGCGACGTCGCCACGGCGCAGAACACGCTGAACAACTTCGCGATGGCGGGCGGCCTGGCCCAGAAGGGAGCGGCGACGGCCTACTACGCCGCCACCGATCCCACCGCGCTGGAGAACGCGCTGCAGGCGCTGGTTGGCGCCGTCTTCTCGTGCACGGTGTCGCTGTCGTCGGCGCCGTCCGGGTTCACGAACGTCGCCGTTTCGGCCACCGACACGTCGACGAACAAGAAGGTCGCGATCCCGCAGGACGGCACCAACGGGTGGACCTACGACGCCAACAAGCAGAACATCCTGCTGAAGGGCAGCGCCTGCGACAAGCTGAAGAACGGGGGCTACAAGGACCTGAACTTCATCTACGCGTGCGAGGGGACGACGATCTGCATCGACCGCAACCCGGACGGCTCCTGCTCGGACCAC
>CAZPUH010000651.1:0-9108 GCA_964589215.1 uncultured Myxococcales bacterium
TCCCTCATCGGCGCGGGAGTGGCCGGCGCCCGGTACTGAGGCTCCTCCCGCGCTCCGGCGGGCCGGCGCGGGCGCGGTGATCGCCTTTCCGATTGCCTTCGGCGCGACCGGCTCCAGTTTGTCGCAGGCGATGAAGAAGCGTGCGGCGATCGTGATCGGTCTTCTGGCGTCGGCTCTGAGCGGCGGCGCGCAGGCGCAGTGGCGGGGGCGTCCCCCGCCGCCGCCCGGATACGGGGGCGGCTGGTATGGAATGGCGGGCTGCGGCCTCGGCTCCGTGATCTTCGGGCCCCTCAACACGCCCGGCGCGCAGGTGATGGCTGCGAGCACGAACGCCACCGGCGTCCAGACCTTCGCCATCACGTCGGGAACGTCGAACTGCATCTCGGGCGGCGTGGTCGCGATGGACCGGCGTCAGGAGGTCTTCGCCGAGGTGAACTTCCGCGACCTCAAGCGTGACATGGCCGCGGGCGGGGGCGAGTACCTGAGCGCGTTCGAGGATCTTCTCGGGTGCGACGCCGCCGTCCACCCGGACGTCGCCCGCGTCATGCAAGCCGAGTACGAGACGCTGCTCCCCTCGGAGTCGACGACGCCGGACCAGTTGGTGGGCGCCGTGCACGCTCGCATCAGCGCCGGCCCGGACCTCGGGCCGCGCTGCCGGAGCGCCGGGTAGGCCCACTTCAGCGGGCGCTTCGGTCGGTTCCTTTCCACAGCGCATAGCCGCCCGCGAATGCGTGGGCGTTGCTGCCCAGGCGCGTCCCGGGGGGGAGCCGCTTCAGAAAGCGAGAGTTGCCGCCGCCGAGCACGACGTCGTCGCAGACGATCGCCTGGCGGAGGATCTCGACGACCGCCGACACGTGCGCGCGCCAGCGCTTCTTGCCGAGGCGGCGCAGCCCGCGCAGGCCGACGTAGTCCTCGAAGGTGCGATGCTTGCGGTACGGCAGGTGCGCGAGCTCCAGCGGAACGACCACGCCCTCGGCCACCAGCGCCGAGCCGAGCCCGGTTCCGATGCCCAGGAACAACATCCGCCCGCTGCGATAGCTGCCCAGCGCTTGCATGGCGGCGTCATTGATCAACTTCACGGGGCGCGCGAACGCCGCGGCGAAGTCGAACCTCTTCCAGCCGCGCCCCAGATTCACCGGGTCGGCGACGACGCGCCCGTTCAGGACGGGGGCCGGGATGCCGATCGAGACCACGTCGTACTTCCAGTCGGCGACGGCCTTTTCGACGGCGGCGACCATCTTGCCGGGGGTGAGCCGCGGGCCCGAATCGATCCGGCGCTTGACTCGCTTGCCCGTCGCCAGAAGCTTGACGTGCGTCCCTCCCACGTCGACGACCAGGATGTTCATGCGGCTCCATCGTAGCCGGAATGGGCGCCCTCTTCACCGGTCTCCGACGGGGATACTACGGCCGTCGGTCCTGTTCGGTTCCTTGTAGGCTTGCCGCATGCGCGCGATTCTCTGTTACCGAAACGGTGGGCCGGAGGTGCTGGAGGCCGGCGAGCTCCCGGTCCCGGCGCCCGGGCCGCATGACCTGCTGGTCGCGGTGCGCGCGACGTCCGTGAACCCCGTCGATACCAAGGTTCGGCGCGGCGGCGGGGCCGCGCGCGCGTTTCCTCTGGTGCTGGGCTACGACGCCAGCGGCGTGGTGATCGCCTGCGGTGCGGCCGTGACGGGGTGGGCCGCGGGCGACGTCGTCTACGGATGCCCGAACCTGTTCGGCCATGGCGCCAACGCCGAGTACGTGCTGCTGGACGCGCGCGCTGCGGCCCGCAAGCCGGAGTCGGTCGACCACGCGACGGCGGCTGCGCTCCCCCTGGTGGGCCTCACCGCGTGGGAGGCGCTCCACGACCGCGCGCGCATCGCGCCGGGGCAGACCGTGCTGATCCACGCCGGCGCGGGCGGCGTCGGGCACGTCGCCGTTCAGCTCGCCCGGCTGCACGGCTGCCGCGTCGTGACGACGGCCGGGCGCCCCGAGTCGATCGCGTTTTGCCGCGAGGCCCTGGCCGCCGACGAGGTGATCGACTACCGCAGCACCGACTTCGTGGCGCGCGTCGCGGAGCTCACCGGCGGGAAGGGCGTGCCGGTGGTGTTCGACACCGTCGGCGACGAGACCTTTCGTCGCAGTATCGACTGCGTGTGTGTCGGCGGCCAGCTGGTCACCATCCTGGGCGCGAACCCCGGCGACCAGGCGGCGAAGCTGCTCTACCGCAGCATCACGGTCCACTACGAGTTCATGGGCGTGCGCGTCGCGCACGGGCTGGACCCCGAACACCATGGACGGATCCTGAGCGGGCTCGCGCGTCTGGTCGACCGCGGACTGTTGCGACCACACGTCAGCCGGCATTTCGCGCTGGCTGACGTCGCCGACGCCCACCGCCAGATCGAGACCGGCCACACGATCGGCAAGGTCGCGGTCCGCGTCTCCGCCGGCTGATCCCGTCCTCGCCTTTCAAGCCGCGGGTGCGGCGTCGGCGCGGCCGAGACGACCTCGGACCCAGACCGCCAGGGGGATGTACAGGATCGGCAGCCACCCGATCCAACACACCGGCGCCGACCAGACGGTCGCGATCAGGACAGCCGCCGCGGCAGCGCGTGGCGACCACCGCCGGGTGCCCCAGAAGGTCGCGCCAATCAGCAACGCGGGGATCGCCAAATAGATGCTCCGCGCGAGCCCGCCCCTGAAGGCGGTGACGTGGAGAATCCGCAGGACGCCGGTCGAGAGGCTGACGTTCGGCGGGATCAGCGTGCAGTTGGGCAACGGAACGCCGCCCGCCCGGATCCACTCGACGAACGGACCTGGTCCGAGAACCAGCAGGCTGAAGGCGATGATCGCGGCCGCCGCCGCGGCCTGCCGCCAGGCGGTCGCGGGGCGCCGGGCGACTCCCGCGGCAGCCACGATCGCGGGATAGAACTTCAAGCATCCGGCCACCGCGAGGCCGCCCCCGTCCGGCAGCGACCAGGCGATCAGCGCCCAGACGATGAAGTCGATGTTGCCGAAGCTCATGATGGCGTCGGTGCCCGGTGTCAGCGCCACCAGAGGCGCGACCGCGAGCGCCCGCCGCAGCGTCAGCGCGCCGAACGCCAGGCGCGCCAACCCCGCCGCGTAGGCCCAGAACGCGACCACCATGACCACGTACCAGGTGGCCTGGAAGACCGCCAGGGACATGGCCGCGGCCGGCCGAATCAGCGCGGCGAACATCGGCGGGTACACGAAGAACCCCGTGTAGATCGGCTCTCCGTGCGCCAGACGAACGGCCGTCTGGTAGTAGATGAAGAGGTCGACGTCCTGTACGTCGGGCCGTGTCGCGTGGCGCGGTAGCCAAACCAGAAACAGGAACAGTCCGACGGCCGCGCCCGCCCACGCCAGGACCAGCTCGGTCCGGTCGGCCCATCGCGGTCGGCCGGCCCAGGGCTGTTCCTTCACCACGCCAGCATATCGTGTCGGTCTGAAAGCGTCACAATGAGACGGTCACCAGCAGGTACGTCGCGTCGAAGGACGTCACGCTCACGATGCGATGGTCCTGAACGCGACGTCCAGGCGCGCGACGCGGCTAAACCACGGCGCGACGCCGCGTGACCAGGCGGTAGATGCCGAGCAGCAGCATCGCGCCGATGACGGAGGCGATGAGGCCCGGGCCCACGTCTCCTTCGTGATACCAGCCGAGCGAGCGGCCGATGAAGGCGGCCAGCATCGCGCCCGCGATGCCGAGCAGCGCGGTCACGATGATGCCGCCCGGATCCTTGCCCGGCATGAGCAGCTTGGCGATGGCACCGACGACCAACCCGACGATCAAAGACCAGAGGATGTGCATGTGTTTGTCCTTTGTTTGGGTGGATGGTTCAACGTCTGAGAATCAAAGCGGAGCGGCGTGATCCGTTTCGGACGGAACGTCCTCGGCCGGATGACCGGCTTCGAGCCGCTCGAAGTCCGCCTGCATCGCCTCCCCCAGCGTCTCGAGATCCGCCTTGTCGAAGAGCTTCTTGACCTTGGGGAACAGCTCCTTCTCCTCCTCGCCGACGTGGTGCTCGACCTGCTCCTTGAGGACCGTGAGCTTTGCGTCGTACGTTTCGTCCCCCGCGTCGAGCTTGAGGAGATCGGCAATCACGCGCTTGATGCCGAGGTGCTCTTCCAACGACTCGAGCAAGATGTCCTCGGTCTGCTTGGCGCGCACGGCGGGGTAGAAGTGACGCTCCTCGATCGTGGCATGGCCAGCCAGGTTGTCGGCCAGTTCCGAGAAGAGCCGCTGTTTCACGCCCTGGTCCTTGGCGCTTTCGATCTTGGAGAACAGCGTCTCCACCTTCCGGTGTTGCGACTTCAGCAGGGCGATGGCGTCCATCGTGAGCTCTCCTTTTCGGGTTCTAGACACCACTGCCTAAGCGATACCCGTGCCACCCATGGCCCTGACGAATACGGCCCGTTATGCGGATGAGGTTACGTGTAGGTAACCGATTGCCGTCACTTGTTTCGCCAGGCGCCGGCCAGGAAGTCCCGGTTCATCCGCGTGATCAACGTCGCCGGGATCGACTTCGGGCAGGCGGCTTCGCATTCGCCGATGTTGCTGCAGCCGCCAAAACCCTCCCGATCGGCTTGCTTCACCATGGCGACTGCGCGCGTCCCGCGCTCCGGCTGCCCCTGTGGCAGGCGGCCCAGGTGCGCGATCTTGGCCGCGGTGAACAGCGCCGCCGAGCCGTTGGGGCAAGCCGCCGCGCAGGCGCCGCACCCGATGCAGGCCGCCGCATCCATCGCCCGGTCGGCGTCGGCTTTGGGGATCGGGAGGCTGTTGGCCTCCGGCGCGCTGCCCGTGGGAGCGCTGACGTAACCACCAGACGCGATGATCCGATCCAGCGCGCCGCGATCGACGATCAGATCGCGCAGCACGGGGAAGGCGCGCGACCGCCAGGGTTCAAGCCACAGCTCTTCGCCGTCGCGGAAGCTGCGCATGTGGAGCTGGCACACGGTCGCCCCGGGCAGGGGGCCGTGCGCGTCGCCGTTGATGACGAACCCGCAAGAGCCGCAGATCCCTTCGCGGCAGTCGCTCTCGAAAGCGACGGGCGACTGCCCGGACGCGATGAGCTGCTCGTTCAGGAGATCGAGCATCTCCAGGAACGACATGTCCCCGGAGACGCCGCCGACCTCGAACCGCTCGAACCGGCCCGCTTCATCGCGGGCGGCTTGCCGCCAGACGTGCAGGACGAACTTCACGCGTAACTCCGTCGGGTGGGGGTGACGGTCTGGAAAACCAGCGGTTCGACGTGCCGCCGCGGCGCCGCGTCGGGGCCCGCGTACTCCCACACGGCGACGTGGCTGAAACGTTCGTCGTCCCGCAGCGCGTCCCCTTCGGGCGTCTGATGCTCCTCGCGAAAGTGTCCGCCGCAGGACTCGTCGCGGGCCAGCGCGTCCAGGCACATGAGCTCGGCCAGCTCGAGGAAGTCCGCCACGCGGCCGGCCCGCTCGAGCTGCTGGTTGATCTCTCCGGAGCCACCCAGCACGCGGGCGTCCCGCCAAAATTCCTCGCGCAGGTCGGGGATGTGTTGCAACGCCTGGCGCAGCCCGGCGGCGTTGCGCGACATGCCGCACCGGTCCCACATCAGCTTGCCCAGCCGCCGGTGGAACGATTCGACCGTCTGGCGGCCGCCAATCCCCAGCAGGCGCGCGACGCGCTCGCGCACGCCGGCCTCGGCGGCGGCGAACTCGGCGCGGTCGGTGCCGGCGGCCGGCAGCTTGGCCGAGCCCAGGTAGTCGCCGATCGTTTGCGGCACGATGAAGTAGCCGTCCGCCAGCCCCTGCATGAGGGCCGACGCCCCGAGCCGATTCGCCCCGTGGTCCGAGAAGTTCGCCTCGCCAATCACGAACAACCCCGGAATCGTGCTCATCAGCGCGTAGTCGACCCACAGGCCGCCCATCGTGTAATGGACGGCCGGATAGATGCGCATCGGGACGCGGGTGGGATCGTCGCCGGTGATCCGCTGGTACATGTCGAAGAGGTTCCCGTATCGGTCGGTCATGACGGCGGAGCCCAGGCGCTGCAGAGCCTCGGCGAAATCCAGGTAGACGCCGTACCCGCCCGGGCCGACGCCGCGCCCTTCGTCGCAAACGACCTTGGCTGCGCGGCTGGCGACGTCACGCGGCACCAGGTTGCCGTACGACGGATAGAGCCGCTCGAGGACGTAATCGCGCTCGCTCTCCGGGATCTGTTCCGGCGGCCGCGTGTCCCCCTTGCGCTTCGGGACCCACACCCGGCCGTCGTTCCGCAGCGACTCGCTCATCAACGTCAGCTTCGATTGATGCTCGCCGCTGACGGGGATGCAGGTGGGGTGGATCTGCGTGAAGCACGGGTTCGCGAAGGCGGCGCCGCGGCGCCACGCCCGCCAGATCGCCGTGGCGTTCGAGTTCTTGGCGTTCGTCGAGAGATGGAAGACGTTGCCGTAGCCGCCGGTCGCCAGCACCACCGCGTGCGCCGCGTGCCGCGAGATGGCGCCGGTCACCAGGTCGCGGGCGATGATCCCCCGCGCGGCTCCGTCGGCGACGACCAGGTCCAGCATCTCGTGACGCGCCAGCATCGTCAGCCGGCCCAGGCCCACCTGCCGCTGCAGCGCTTGGTACGCGCCCAGCAAGAGCTGCTGCCCCGTCTGGCCGCGCGCGTAGAAGGTCCGCGACACCTGCGCGCCGCCGAAGGACCGATTGGCCAGGCCGCCGCCGTACTCGCGCGCGAACGGCACGCCCTGCGCGACGCACTGGTCGATGATGTTGGACGAGAGCTGCGCCAACCGGTAGACGTTCGCCTCGCGCGAGCGGTAGTCGCCCCCCTTGATGGTGTCCAGAAACAGGCGAAACACGCTGTCGCCGTCGTTCGGGTAGTTCTTGGCGGCGTTGATCCCGCCCTGCGCCGCGATGCTGTGGGCGCGTCGCGGGCTGTCGTGGAAGGACAGGCAGGTCACCCGGTACCCAAGCTCGGCCAGCGAGGCGGCTGCCGACGCGCCCGCCAGTCCGCTGCCGACCACCAGCACGTCCAGCGTGCGGCGGCGGGCCGGGCTGACCAGCTTCATCGTTCGCCGGTACACGTCCCACTTGGACTCGAGCGGACCGGGCGGAATGCGCGGATCGAGCTTCACCGGACCAGCCCCGTCATCACGCCCAGCACGACCGCCCCGAGGCTGGCGACCGCCAGCGCGGTCAGCGCCAGCGACAGGCGGCCCAGGCGTCCGCTCCTGGGCGCCGCGGCCAGGCCCGCCGAGCGAAACAGGCTGCGCGTGCCGTGGACCATGTGCGCCGCCAGCGCCAGCAGCGCCGCCAGGTAGAAGAGCGCCCAGCCGGGGATGCGCAGCAGCCGGGTCACGTTGCCGTAGACCTGCAGGTGCACGAACCGGGGGTGCAACGTCCCCCAGGTCAGATTGGCGAGATGCAGCAGCACGAACAGGCCGACGAACAGGCCGGTCCACAGCATCGTGCGTCCAGCCCGACCGACCGGGGCGGGCGGCCGTCGGTGATAGGCCACCGGCCGCGCGGCGCGGTTGAGGCGCGCCAGATCGACCCCGAACCAGACGTGAATCAGAAACGAGCCGGCCAGGACGCCGCGCACCGTCCACAGCAGCAGCGGGCTCTCGCGCAACGCGCGCGCGTAACCGTCGATCCGCGCGGCGCCCGCGAAGATCTGGAGGTTCGCCGCCGCGTGGATCAGCACGAAGCCGGCCAGCACCAGGCCGGTGAAGGCCATCGCCACCTTTCTGACGACCGTCGATCTCATCGCCGATCTGGAGATAGCGAACCGGCGCTGGAACGACAAATCTAATAATCTGTAAGAATGGATGAGAAATTCTAATGACTGTCGAATCCTTGAAGACCTTCTGCGACCTGGTCGAGACCGGCAGCTTCTCGCGCGCGGCGCGTCTCAACTTCGTGACCCAGTCCGCCGTCAGCCAGCAGCTCCGAAACCTCGAGCGCAAGTACGGCCGGCGCCTGGTGGAGCGCGGCCCGCGGCGCGACGTCACGGTCACCGACGCGGGAAAGCTGGTTTACGCCAGCGCCAAGCAGGTGGTGGCGCAGCTCGCGACGCTGGATGACACGCTGGCGCACCGATCGAACGCGGTGGTCGGGACCGTCGTGATCGCCGCTGTGTACAGCGTGGGTCTCTACACCTTGCCGGCGCCGATGAAGCGCTTCTTCGCAGCGCACCCGCAGGTCAATCTGCGTCTGCTTTACCGGCGCACCGACGAGGTCTATCGCGCCTGCCTGGAGAGCGTGATCGACCTCGGCATCGTGGCGCTGCCGGCGCGCCGGCAGCAGCTGGACGTGGTCCCCTTGCGCGACGACGAGCTGGTGCTGGTCTGTCCGCCGCGGCATCCGCTGGTCGCGCGCTCGGGCCCGGTCAGCGCCGCCAGCCTGGCCGGCGCCCGCTTCATCGCCTTCGACCGCGACATCCCCACGCGCCGCCTGGTCGACCGACTGCTCCGGTCCAACCGCGCGCCGGTCAGCGTGGTGATGGAGCTGGACAACATCGAGACCATCAAGCGCTCGGTCGAGGCGGGGATGGGCGTCTCGATCCTGCCGCGCCCGGCCCTGCACAACGAGGAGAAGGCCCGCACCCTGGTGGTCCGCCCGTTTCGCGAGCCGGGCTTCACGCGCCCGATCGGCATCATCTTTCGCCGCGGCCGCGAGATGTCTCCCGCCGCGCGCGCCTTCCTGACGTTGCTCGAACGGCAGCTCGGACGGCCTCCGGCGCCCTGACTGGCAGCCCTCGCTTGCAATGAAAGCCGGCTCCGGTATCGTTGCTGACGGGTGATTGCGCAGGCGGGGGGGCAGGCGCGATTGATCGCGAATGGTCGATCTCGTGCAAAGGAGTCCCACAATGCCTCCAGGACGATGGTTTCGGGCAATTCGACGGCTCCTCCTCGCTCTGACCATTCCTGCCAGCATGGGGATGCGGTGTGCGCCCGATCCGGGCGACGGACCAGGAGGCGGCGAGCATGGCGCCGGAGGTACCGCGGGAGCGAGCGGCGGTAAGCAGGGCGGAGCCGGCGGCGGCGCGGGTGCGGGCGGTGCTGCCGGTACTGCTGGCGGAGGAGCGGCGGGCGCGGGCGGCGCCGCGGGCGCGGGCGGCGCTGCGGGCAC
>CAZPUH010000652.1:0-13323 GCA_964589215.1 uncultured Myxococcales bacterium
CGGGCGGTGGAGGCGGCGCGACGGCGGCCACGCGGGGCGCCGCCGGGACTTCGACGACGGGCGCCACGGGAACGACCCCGGCGGGAGCGACCGGTGGCCCGGTGCGCGCCGCCTCGGCGACGCTGCTCTCCCGGGTGAATCGCAGCGGGAGCAGCGCGATCGCGCCCAGCGCCGCGGCTGCCACGATCACGGACGGCCGCAGCTGCACCCGGCGCAGATGCCCGTGCACCGTCCGGTCCGTCGCGACGGCGGCCGGCAGGCGCGGGGTGGTGAGGCCGCTGGCCGGCAGCCGCATGGGCGGCGGCGCGCCCTCCGCCGCCGCGAGGCAGGCCAGGATGTTCTCCTTCAGCGCCGTCATCGTGGGGTGGCGGTCGGACGGGTTGCGGGACAGCGCCCGGTTGACCAGGTTCTGCACGTCGCGCGGAAGGTTGGGGCGCACCTGGCCGATGGGCTTGGGATCCTCGTTGGCTTTTCGTTGCAGGACGTCGATGGCGTCCTCGCCCACGCAGGGCGCCGTGCCGGTCAGCATCTCGTACAAGAGGCCGCCCAGGCCGTAGACGTCGGTCAGCGCGTCGGCCGTCCGCCCGGCGGCCTGCTCGGGCGCCATGTAGGCCGGCGTGCCGATGGCGACGTCGGGGCGGGTCAGCGCCGCGCCGACGGCGAGGTCCAGGTCCTTCGAGATGCCGAAGTCCAGCACCTTGACGAAGTCCTCCTCGTCGCTGCGGTTGACCAGCATGATGTTGGCGGGCTTGAGATCGCGGTGGATGATCTCCGTGCTGTGGGCCGCCTCCAGGGCCCGCGCGATCTGGGCGGCCACCAGCAGCGCGCGCTCGACGGGCAGCGGCCCCTTGTCGGCGATGAGGTCCTCGAGGTTGATGCCGTCGAGGTACTCCATCACGAAGTAGAACGCGCCGTCCGGCGTGGTGCCCGAGTCGGTCACGTCGACGATGTTGGGGTGGCCGATCTTCGAGGCGGCGCGCGCCTCGCGCCGGAACCGCTCGACGAGATCGGCGCTGTGGTGGAAGCGCGCGTGCAGGACCTTGATGGCGACGCGCCGCCCGATGTCGATGTGCTGCGCCTCGTACACGCGCCCCATCGCGCCTTCGCCGCAGAGGCGCCGCACGTGGTAGCGCCCGCCCAGCGTGGTGCCGATGCGCGGGTCGCCGCCCGTCTGGCGCGGGGGCTCGTCGGCGGGCATGCCGCCGCTGGTCGACGGCGGCGCGCTGCGGATCGCGCCCGACAGCAGCACGCGGGCCGCGCCGATCAGCCGCTCGCGCTCGTTGCGCTCGGCGCGCGCGTCCTCCGCGAACAGCGACCGCAGAAAGCCCGCCAGGCGATCGGCGTCCGTCTTGGGCGCTGTCTCGGCCAGGAAGGCCGCCAGGTCGGCGCGCAGGAGCTCGGCGGTCGGGTAGCGGTCCTCGCGCTCGGGCGCCAGCGCGCGCATCACGATGCGGTCCAGCGCGGGCGGCACGCGGCCCGCGATCGTCGACGGCGGCACGATCTTGGGCTCGCGGGCGCGCGCCATGGCGTCGACGTTGCCGACGTCCGCCTCGCTGGCGACCGGGAAGAGCTGCCGCCCCGTCAGCAGCTCCCAGAGCAGGATGCCCGCGGCGTAGATGTCGACCCGTCCGTCCAGCGGCTGGCGGCGCGCCTGCTCGGGCGCAAGGTAGCTCAGCTTGCCGTAGACCACCCCGGGCGTCGTGCGCTCCATCTTCAGGATGGACATGGCCAGCCCGAAGTCGGTCAGCTTCACCTCGCCCGTGTACGACAGCAGCACGTTGGCGGGCGAGACGTCGCGGTGAACCAGCTTCAGGTCCTCGAAGGCGTGCGCGTAGACCAGGGCGCGGGCGACCTCCTTGACGATGTAGACCGAGATGTCGACGGGGAAGGGGACCCGCTTCTCCGCGCAGCGGTTCCAGGTCGCCAGCAGGTCCTTGCCGTCGACGTGGTCCATGGCCAGGAAGATCTGGCCGTCTTGCAGGCCGGCGTCGAAGACGGACACCATGTTCCCGTGCGCAAGGCGCAGCGCCACCATGGCCTCGTCCCGGAAGCGGCGGGCGTTCTCGGGCGCGACCAGGTCGGGGATGACCTGCTTGATGACACAGAGCTTCTCGAGCCCGGGCGTCCCCGACAGTGCCAGGTACAGCTGACCCATCCCGCCGCGTGCCAGCGGTTTCAACAGCACGTATGAGTCGAACCGCCGCGGATACCCGCCTGAACCCGTCACGGCCGGGGATTTTACCTTGCAGCGGCACAGGTTGAGAGGTCACATATTCGAAAGAAGATGGACGGAGACCAGACGGCTGGGCTGGCGGGGCGCCGGATCGTCCTCGGCATCACCGGGGGCATCGCCGCTTACAAGGGCGCCGAGCTCTGCAGGTTGCTGGTCAAGGGCGGCGCGGACGTGCGCGTCGTGATGACCGACGCCGCGACCCAGTTCATCACGCCGCTGACGCTGCAGGCGCTGTCGGGTAACCCCGTGTCGCGGGACCTCTTCGACCTGGGCAGCGAGGCCGAGATCGGCCACATCCGCCTGGCCGACGAGGCCGACCTGATCGTGATCGCCCCGGCCACCGCCGACAGCATCGCCCGCCTGGCCGCGGGGATGGCCGACGACCTGCTGGCCGCCGTGGCGCTGGCCGGGCGGGGGCCGGTGCTGCTGGCGCCCGCGATGAACGTGAACATGTGGGAGAACCCGCTGACTCAGGCCAACCTGGCGCGCCTGCTGGGCGCTGGCGGGGGGCGCTTCTCCACGGTGGGACCGGACCGGGGCGCGCTGGCGTGCGGCTGGGTGGGGGCGGGGCGTCTCATCGAGCCGGCCGAGATCGCGGCGGCGGCCGCGCGGCTGCTGGCGCCGGGGGACCTGACCGGGCGGAGGGTCGTCGTGACCGCCGGGCCCACGCGGGAGCCGATCGACGACGTGCGGTTCATCGGAAACCGGTCGTCCGGCAAGATGGGCGCGGCGCTGGCCGCGGCGGCGGTGGCGCGCGGCGCGGACGTGACGTTCCTGGCCGGCCCGGGCACGCCGGCCGTGGCGCCGGGGCCCGGGCGCGTGACGCGCGTCGGTTTCGAGAGCGCCGCCGACCTCGAGCAGGCGCTGAGCCAGGCCGTCCCGGGCGCCGACGCGGTGGTGATGGCGGCGGCGGTCGCCGACTTTCGCCCCCGCACGCGCGCCCCGGGCAAGCTCTCGCGCCGCGACGGCGCCGACGTCGCCGTCGACCTGACGGCGGTCCCCGATCTGCTGGCGGGCGTCGGGCGCCTGCGCCGCGACGGACGCCCTTTCCTGGTCGGGTTCGCCGCCGAGGTCGCCGGCGGCGCCGCCCTGGCCCAGCGGGCCGGCGCGAAGCTGCGCGAGAAAGGCTGCGACGCCGTGGTGGCCAACGACGTGAGCGCGCCCGGGATCGGCTTCGACGCCGACGACAACGCGGTGACCGTGCTGTTCGCGCAGGGCGCCCCCGTCGAGATCCCGCGGGCCCCCAAGCGCGCGGTCGCCGACCGCCTGTGGGACCTCTTCGCCCCCCGCCTGTCGCTCCCGTCCCAAGCTGGCCGTGGCTGATCCCCGTCTCAAGACCGGCGCGCCGCAGGCGACCCGCCACCTGGCCTCGGCCGGGGCGGTGCTGGTCGCGCGGCAGGCGTCCGCGGGTAGCAACACCGGCTCCGTTCCGCCCTGGCCTGGGGCACCGGAGCCCGACTTTCACGCGACGCTGGCCGCGGTCTGGATCTGGGCGCGCCACCAGCGGCTGTCGCGCATCGAGAAGTTCGCGGCGGCCCGGCAGACCGCCTGGACTTTCCTGACCGAGACGGCCCCCCATTTCATCCCGGCCGTCATCGACCCGGCCGCCGGCGACGAGGCGGCCTTCGACTGCGCGATGCTGCTGCGGGCGGTGACCGCCGAACAGCCTCTCGGGCGGGTCGAGCCGGCCCGGCAGGCGCTGGCCGGCCGCGCCGCGCGCGTGCTGTCGGCGCACCTGGGCGCGCTCGAGGACCTGTCGGGCCGGGAGTTTCGCGACCCGGGCTTCCTGGTGCTGGCCGTCCTCGAGTACGCCCGCGCGTTCGACGATCGCGGGCTGCTGGCCGCCGGCCAGAAGTTCGTCGACCGCGCCTTCGGGATGCGGCTGCCGGGGAACGCCGCGCGCGAGCCCGAGGCCACCGGGGGCCTGTTCGACTTCTCGTCGACGACGGCCACGCGTATCCTGGCGGTCATGGCCGCCGAGGGGAGCACGCCGTTCGTGGGGGCCTGGCTGCGCGAGCGGATCGCCGCGACCGTGCCGTCCGGCTTCACGGCGCGCCGCCTGGACGAGAACAGCTGGAACGCCAGCGTCGCGTGGGCGCTGGGTCGGGCTTACGCCGTCTCGACCGATCCGGCGTTTCTCGACGCGTACACGGCGATCCTCGACGAGCTTGACCGGCGCGACGCCGATCGTGACGGCGCCATCGGGCGGGACGCGGCGACGGCGGTCGCGGAGGTGATGCCGACGTTCTTCTACGCGTGTGCCGTCGACGCGCTGGTCGCGCCGGGGAGCGTGTGAATTGGACGAACGGGAGCCAAACGACCGCGTCGACGGAGCTGGAGTCACACCAGCGGAGCCGTCGCGTGAGGAGCTGCGGGTCCTGGTCAGTCGCATCCGGACCCATCTGGACATGCGCGGGCGGTCGGGGCTGCTGGGGGCCACCGTCGCGGCCGCCAAACGCCCGACCTCCGCGCCGGCGGCTTCTTCCGCGAAGGCCGCGACGCCGGCGGCCACCGTGCCACCGCGCGTTTCCGCAGCTGCCGCCGTGGCGGCCGCGCCCCCGGCGGACACTGACGAGCCCGCTGCCCCGCGTGGCGCCGCGGCGCTGCAGGTCGTGCGGGATCATCTGGGCGATTGCCAGCGCTGCAAGCTGGCCCCGCAGCGCACGAACCTGGTCTTCGGCGTCGGCAACCCGCTGGCCGACCTCATCTTCGTCGGCGAGGCGCCGGGCGCCGACGAGGACGCGCAGGGCGAGCCGTTCGTCGGCAAGGCCGGCCAGCTGCTGACGAAGATGATCGAGGCCATGGGTTACACGCGGCAGGACGTCTACATCTGCAACGTGCTCAAGTGCCGACCGCCCGGGAACCGCAACCCCGAGCCCGACGAGGTCGCGGCCTGCGAGCCCTTCTTGAAGCGGCAGTTGGCCGCCATTCGCCCGCGCATGATCGTGGCGCTGGGCAAGTTCGCGGTGCAGTGCCTGCTGCGCGACGAGTCGCCCATCAGCCGACTGCGCGGCAATTTCCGCACCTACGAGGGCATTCCGCTGATGCCGACGTTCCACCCGGCCTACCTGCTGCGGGATCCCTCGAAGAAGAAGCTGGCCTGGCAGGACCTGAAGGACGTGAACGCGGCGCTGGCGCGCGGGGGCGTCACGCCACCGAACCCGCCGGCCGCGTAGTAGCATGGGGGCGATGACCGCCCCTGCTCCCCGCGGCGGCCTGGCGTTGGTTGCCGCCGGCCTCACTCTTTTCTGGGCCGGCTGCGCCCCGTCCCCCGACGAGCTCTACAGCCGGGGCATGGCCGCCTTCAAGGCGGGGAAGACCGACGCCGGGACGGCAGACCTGGAGGCCTTCGTCGCCAAGAAGTGCGGCGGCGGCGAGCAGCCCCGGTGCCGGCACGCCTACCTCACGCTGGGGCACGCTTACGAGAAGCACGGCGCGCTGGCCAGGGCCTGGGCGGCGTACGACCAGGCTCTGACGTTTCCCCCGCACAAGACCGACGAGGCGCTGACGGCCGAGCGCGAGCGCGTGCGCGGCGGGCTGACGGCCAAGCAGGGGGACGAGGCCGGGCGCACGCCGATCATTCTGCGCTACCGCGACGAGGTCACCGAGGAGTTCACGCCCCGGTCCGTGGCCGTCACGCTGGATTTCACGCCGGTGTTGACCAAGGACAAGGAGGCAAGCGAGCTCCACACGCCGGAGTTCCACCGGATCTACAGCGGCTCCGTCGCCGCCGGGGATCACGTGCTGGTCGTCGACGTCCTGCACGACTGCGCCCCCTCCGCGCGCCAGTGCAACCGGTCGCACCTCCACCGCGCCTGGCCCTTCACCAGCGAAGCGCGCACCCCAACGACCCTCGAGCTGCGCGCCTACACCGAACCGGAAGACGGCGACGTCCCCGCGCACCCCGCGCTGGACGTGACCGCCCGGTAGGGACGCGCTCAGCGGGCCGGCGGTTTCGGCTCGACGACCTGGATGGGCTCGCCGTCTTCGGCGCTGCCGCCCAGGTCCAGCGCGACGCGGTCGCCCGCCTTGAGGCCGCTGGCCAGGTGAACGACCTGGCCGTCGTCGTCGGCCACCACGACGGGCTGGAAGTGAATGTGCTGGCTGCCGTCGACGACGGCCACGGACGGCTTGTCGTTGCGGATCGCCAGCGCCTCCGCGGGGACCTCCAGCACCGGCGGCACCTTCACGTCCAGCGTCACGTCGACGAAGCTGCCGGGGATGATGGCCTGGTCGGCGTTCGGGATGTCGACCTCGGTCAGCATGGTGCGGGTCTTGGGCGAGAGCTGCCCGCTGGTCCGCGAGACGGTTCCGGCGCGCGACCATCCGGGGCGCTCCGGGACGCGGATGGTAGCCGCCTCGCCGCCGTGGATGAAGGGCGCGCTCGACTGGTCGACGTAGACGTACACGCGCAGCTGGTCGCCCTTGGCGACCGACACGATGGGGACGGCGCCGCTCTGGGCGTTGGCGGCGCTCTGGATCAGCGTGCCCGGGTCGGCGAACCGGGCGGTGACGACGCCGTCGAAGGGGGCGCGGATGACGCGGTAGCCGCGCTGGGTCGCGATGGCGGCCTGGGTCGCGTCGGCCACGTCGGCGCTGGCCTGCCCCTGTTCCAGCTCCTGCGCCGAGATGCCCCCCTCGGGCGCCAGCGCCGAGAGGCGCTTCGCGTTCACCCGCTTGTTCTTGGCGTCGGCGGCGGCGGCCACGTACTGCGCGTCCAGCTCGGGCGCCGTGACGGTCGCCAGCAGCTGGTTCTTCTTCACGTGGTCGCCCTTGTCGACCTTCAGGTCGTGCAGGAAGCCGGCCACCTTGGCGTACAGCGTGACCTCGAAGAACGGGCGCGCCTCGCCCTGCAACGTGAGGTGGCGGACGCCCGGCGACTGCTTGGCGACGGCCACGCGCACGCGCGGCCCGCGGCGGACCTCGGTCTCGCGGTCCTCGGCCTCGGCGCGGGCGGCGTGGTTGCGCCGGCTGCCGAGCCCCAGCACCCCCAGCGCCGTCAGCACCAGGGCGACCGCACCGGCGACATAGATGAAGCGCGACCGTGCGGGCGGGGCGTCGCTCGCGTCGGCGGGGTTGCCGCGCGCGTCCATCAGGCGTGGCTCCCGGCGGCGGGGGCCGCGTCCAGCCCCTCGCGCTCCTCGGCGAGGAAGCTCTGCTCCATCACGTGCTTGGTCGGCAGCTTCACCCGCAGCGAGGCATATACCACGGGCACCACGAACAGCGTCGTCAGCGTCGCCAGCCCCAGGCCGCCGATGACGGCCCGCCCCAGCGGCGCGTTCTGTTCGCCCGCCTCGCCCAGCCCCAGCGCCATCGGGACCATGCCGATGATCATCGCCAGCGCCGTCATGATGACGGGCCGCAGCCGCGTGCGGCCGGCCTCCAGCGCCGCCTGGATCGGCGTGACCCCCTCCTGCTCGACGCGCCAGTCGTTGGCGAAGCTGACGAGGAGGATCGAGTTCGAGACGGCGATGCCGACGGCCATGATGGCCCCCATCAGCGACTCGACGTTGATGGTGGTGTGGGTCAACGCCAGCATCCAGAGGATGCCGACCAGCGCGCCGGGCACGGCCACCATGATGATGAACGGGTCCAACCAGGACTGGAACAGGATGACCATCAGGCAATAGACCAGCAGCGCCGCCAGGATCAGCCCCAGCCCCAGGCTGTGGAACGAGTCGTTCATGACCTGGTTCTGCCCGCGCAGGGTGATCTTCATCCCCGGCGGCAGCTTCCCGAGCGCCTGGATCTTCTTCTGGATGTCGCTCGCCACGGCGCCCAGGTCGCGCCCCTCGACGTTGGCGCCGACGTCGACGACGCGCTGGACGGTGTAGTGGTTGATCTGCTCCGGGCTGCCGGTGGGGCTGACGCTGGCGATGCCGCTCAGGATCTGCGTGGGCGCTTCCGGCACCGCCGCCGGCGAGCCCGCTCCGGCCTCGCTGCTCAGCGGGCTGCCGGACGTGACCGGCGTGGCCATGACCTGCGACACCGACGCCAGCTGCTTGAGCGGCGTCTTCACGACCACCGTGTAGTTGACGTTGTTGTGCGGGTTCAAGAAGTACGACGGCGCGACCAGACCGCTGGACGACAGCGACACCAGAAGGTTGCTGGCCACGTCGCGCTCGGCGATCCCGGACTGCGCTGCTCGCAGCCGGTCGACGTCGACCTTGAGCGCGGGGTAGTCCACCACCTGCACGACGTGCGCGTCGGCGGTGCCGGGCACCTCCGCGATCCCGTCGCGCAGGCGCTGCGCGACCTCGTACGCCTTGTGGAGATCCGGGTGCTCGACCTGCACGTCGATGGGCGCCGAGAGCCCGAAGTTCAACACCTGGCTCACGATGTCGGCCGGCTGGAAGTACGACGTGGCCCCCGGGAAACGCTCCGCCAGCATGCGGCGGATGCGGCGCATGTACCCGGCGCTGGGCGCGTGCTCCGGCTTCAGCGCGATCAGGATCTCCGCGTCCATGGGGCTGATGTTGTCGGTCTGCACGAAGGCCAGGTTGTACGAGACGGGCACGCCGATCATGACGTTGATCGTCGAGATCTCGCGGGCGGGGATGATCTCGCGCAGGCCGTTCTCGACCTGGATGACCAGCTCCTCGGTCTTCTCGATGCGCGAGCCGACGGGCGCGCGGAAGTGCAGCTTCATCAGGCCGGCGTCGACGGACGGAAAGAAGTCCGTGCCGACCACCAGCACCAGCCCGAAGCTGGCCAGCGCTATGGCGCCGGCGATCCCGATCGTGAACCGCCGGTGGGCCAGCGCCACGCCCAGGAGGCGCGCGTAGCCGTTCTGGAACCTGTCGAACCGGGCGTCGCGCCAGTCGTTGAACCGCCGGGCCAGGCCGGCCCAGCCGCCGGGCGGCCGACCCGGATCCGCCCCCGGCAGGTGGTGGTGCTCGCTGCGCATCAGCATGCGCGCCAGCGCCGGCACCAGCGTGCGCGACAGCAGGTACGACGCCAGCATGGCCAGCACGACGGCGATCGCCAGCGGCGTGAACAGGAAGCGGGCCGGGCCCACCAGCAGCACCACCGGGAAGAACACGATGCAGATCGACAGCGTGGCCACGATGGCGGGCACCGCGATCTGCTGCGCGCCGTCCAGGATGGCGCGCGTCAGCGGCTTTCCCATGTTGCGGTTGCGGTGGATGTTCTCCACCTCGACGGTGGCGTCGTCGACCAGCATGCCGATGGCCAGCGCCAGCCCCCCCAGCGTCATGATGTTGACCGTGTTGCCGGTCAGCTTGAGGCCGACGATGGCCGAGAAGATCGCGAGCGGGATCGACGTGCAGACGATCACCATGCTGCGCCAGCTGCCCAGGAACAGCCCCACCATCAGCGAGACGAGGATCGACGAGATGACCGCCTCGCGCACGACGCCGCCGATGGCGCCGCGCACGAACACGGACTGGTCGAAGTCGATGTTCAGCTCGAGCCCGTTGGGGGCGGCGGCCTTGATCTGTGGGAGGGCGTCGCGGACCGCGTCGACCACCGCCAGCGTCGAGGCGTCGGAGTGCTTGAGGATGGCCAGGTAGGTCGCGCGCCGGCCGTTCACGCGCACCAGGTTCGTCTGGTCGGCGAATGAGTCCGAGATGCGCGCGACGTCACCCAGCATCACCGGCGCGCCGTCGACGATCTTGACCGGGATGCGCGCGAACTCGGCCACCTCCGACGGGCTCGAGTTCATGAGCACGTTGTACTCGCGGCTGCCGATGCGGGCGGTGCCGGCCGGCAAGATGACGTTCGACGTGTTCAGCGCGTTCACGACGTCGAAGGGGGAGAGCCCCTTGCTCTGCAGCGCGCGCGGGTCGATGTCGACGTTGATCTGCCGCTGCTTGCCGCCGAACGGCGCGGGCGTCGACAGCCCGGGGATCGTGAACAGGCGGACGCGGATGAAGTTGAGGCCGTAGTCGAAGATCTGCTGCTCGGGCAGCGTCTCGCTGGACAGCGTCACCTGCGCGACCGGCACGTTGGAGGCGTTGAACTGGATGACGGTGGGCGGCGTCATCCCGGGCGGCGCGATCCGCAGGATCGTGCTGGTCACCGACGAGATCTGGGCGATCGCGGCGCCGATCTCGGCCCCCGGCTGGAAGTAGATCTTCAGGATCCCGATCCCGGGGATCGACTGCGACTCGATCCGCTCGATGCCGTTCACCGTCGTCGAGAACGCGCGCTCGCTGATGAGGACGACCCGCCGCTCCATGTCCTGCGCCGACAGGCCCGGGTAGTTCCAGATGACCGCCACGACCGGGATGTCGATGGCCGGGAAGATGTCGACCACCATCCGCGTCAGCGACAAAACGCCCATCACCAAGATGAGCACGCACATCACCGCCACGGTGTACGGCCGCCGCAGCGCCAGTCGAACGATCCACATCGAAAACCCGACGGGGAGCCTATTCGACGAACCCCCACGGTCAAGCCGTTCTCTTCTTCCCCGTCCCCGTCCCCGTCCTCGTCCTCGTCCCCGCTCCGGCCTTACCCCCCCGACGTCGCGGTCGTGAACAGCACCGGCGCGCCGGTCGCCGCCACGATCGTCTGCCGGTGCACCCCGTCGGCCTTGGCCACGCAGATGAAGCAGTCGCCGCCCACGTCGAAGACGCCCAGGTCGGTGATCACCCGGTTGACGCACCCCAGGGCCGTCGCGGGCAGGGTCAGCCGGTTGACCAGCTTCGGCTGGCCGTCCTTCGACGCGTGGCTTTGCAGGACGACCAGCCGGCGCGCGCCGGCGGCCAGGTCCATCGCGCCGCCCATGCCGGTGATGAGGCGCCCCGGCACCGTCCAGTTGGCCAGGTCGCCGTTGCAGGCCACCTCCAGCCCCCCGAGGATCGCCAGGTCGACGTGGCCGCCGCGGATCATCGCGAACGACGCCGCCGAGTCGAACAGGCTGGCGCCGGCCACCGCGGTGACCGTCTCCTTGCCGGCGTTGATCAGCCGCGCGTCGACCTCTTCCTCGGTCGGGTAGGGGCCCATCCCAAGCAGGCCGTTCTCCGACTGCAGCATGATGCCCAGGTCCGACGGGATGTAGTTGGCGACCTCCGTCGGCATGCCGATGCCCAGGTTCACGATCTGCGCGGGCTGCACCTCGGCGGCGGCCCGCTGCAGCATCTGTTCGCGCGTCCAGCTCATGCCCGCCCCGGGCGCGTGCGCTCGGCCTCGGAGATCACGCGCGGCGTCCCGACCGGCCGGGTCTTGCGGTGCTCGATGACGTCGCGGTGCTCGGCGACGACGACGATCCGCTTCACGTACAGCCCCGGCAGGTGGACGTCGTCCGGGTCGATGGCCCCCTTGGGCACGATCCGGTCCGCCTCGACCACCGTCACGGCGGCGGCGGTCGCCATCAACGGGTTGAAGTTGCGCGCCGTCCGGTAGAAGCGCAGGTTGCCGAACCGGTCGCTCACCTGCGCGCGCACGATCGCCAGGTCCGCCCGCAGCGGGCGCTCGAACAGATAGCGTCGCCCGTCGATCTCCCGGACCTCTTTCCCCTCGGCGACGCTCGTCCCCACCCCCGTCGGCGTGTAGAACCCGGCGATGCCCGCGCCGCCGGCGCGGATCCGCTCGGCGAAGGTCCCTTGCGGCACCAGCTCGACCTGCACCTTGCCGGACATGTACTGGTCCGCCAGGTCCGGGTTGCCGCCCACGAAGCTGCAGATCACCTTGGCCACCTGGCGGTTCTTCAGCAGCACCGCCAGCCCTTGCCCCTGGTTGCCGCAGTTGTTGCTGATGATCGTCAGGTTCTTCACGCCGCTCGCCGCGATCGCGTCGATGCAGGCCTCGGCGTTCCCGCACAGACCGAAGCCGCCCGACATGATGGACATCCCGTCGCGCAGCAGCCCGGACAGCGCGTCCGCGACGCTGGCGTAGACCTTGTCCCCCGGCGAGCGGACCGCGCTCACGACAACCCCTCGTCCATGGCCCGCCCCAGCTCGGCGACCGCTTCGTCCAGCTCACCGTCGGAGATCACCAGCGGGGGCGCCACGTAGACGAGGTTGTCGCGCTTGTGCAGGTGAATGTGCCGGCGGCGCAGCGCGCCCGCCAGCTTGCCCATCGCCGCCGCCGGCAGCGGCTCGCGGCCGCGGCCACCGCCTTGCGGCACGCACAGCTCCAGCGCCCAGAGCAGGCCGATGCCGCGCACGTCGGCGACCACGGGGCGGTTGCGCGCCAGCGCGCCCAGGCGGTCGCGCAGGACCGGCTCCAGCGCGGCGGCCCGCTCGACCAGCCGCTCGTCCCGCAGCGTCTCGACGGCGGCGACGATGGCCGCGCACACCAGCGGGTGCGCGTAGCTGGTCAACCCGCAGACCAGCACGTGGTCGTCGAAGTGGCGCGCGATCCGCTCGGTGACGATGACGGCGCCGCCGGGCGCGTAGCCGGCCGTGATCCCCTTGGCCATCGTCATCAGATCCGGCGTGACGCCGTCGTGGTCGACGGCGAACCAGCGGCCGGTGCGGCCGAACCCGGACAGGACCTCGTCGGCGATCAGCAAGATGCCGTGACGATCGCAGATGTCGCGGATCTTCCGCCAGTAACCGAGCGGCGGCGTGAACACGCCGTTCGCGCCCACGAGCCCCTCCAGGATGACGGCGGCCACCGTCTGCGGCCCCTCGCGCAGGAGGACCGCCTCCAGATCGCCCGCGCATTCGTGCCCGCAGCTGGTCGGCTCCTTGCCCCACGGGCACCGGAAGCAGTAGGGGTCGCCCATGCGGACGACGCCCGGCAGGCCGGGCTCGAAGGGCTCGCGGCGCGGGTCGCCGGACAGCGACAGCATCGCCAGCGTCGCCCCGTGATAGCTGCGCGTGCGCGCCACGATCTTCTGCCGCCCCGTGACCAGGCGCGCGATCTTCACGGCGTTCTCGTTGGCCTCGGCGCCCGACAGACAGAAGAAAGTCTTCTCGAGCCCGCGCGGCGTCACCTCCGCCAGCAGCTGCGCGGCGCGGACCTTGTCGGGGAACACGCCGGACGGCGTGGTCAGCAGACCGCGGCCGGCGGCCTCGGCCAGCGCCGCCTTCATGCGCGGGTGGCCGTGCCCCAGCGGCGCGTTCCAGGTCATGCTCCCCAGGTCCCACCAGCGCGCCCCGTCGGCGGTGACGAAGCGG
>CAZPUH010000653.1:0-2134 GCA_964589215.1 uncultured Myxococcales bacterium
GGGGGACGCTTCAAGTGGGCCTCGCGTTAAGCATGCTCCCTCGGTTCGAGCGGCAAAAGACTATCAACAGCAATGCACACACGCAAAATAGCTACATGTGCGCCGTTATTTGACTTTACCTGTGAATAACTGATACCGGGCACGCGAGACTTCCGGGATTTTCCTCAGATTTCGCCTGCCCCGTTCACGTCATCTTGAGCTTAAGGTTGCTGCCCATGCGGATCGAGGTTCTCTATTTCGCAATCGTGCGTGAGCGATTGAAGCTCGACCATGAGGCCCTCGAGCTGCCGGAGGGCGCCACCGTCGGAGATGCGCGCACGGCGATCGCGGGTCGCCACCCGAGCATCGCCTCCTTGCTGCCCCGCGTGCTGGCGGCCGTCAATCGCACCTGGGCCCCCGACGAGAACCGCCTGCGCGACGGTGACGAGCTGGCGCTGTTGCCGCCCGTCGCCGGCGGTGCCCTCCCCGTGGCCGGCGCCATTCGCATGACGGCCGAAAGCATCGACGTCGGCGCGACGGTCGACGCGGTGGGGGGCATCGACGCCGGCGCCGTGGTCACGTTCGCGGGCGTGGTCCGCCGCCGTGGCCATCACCTGGACGACGTCGTCCGGCTCGAATACGAGGCTTACGTCGAGATGGCCGAGACCGTGCTGGCCGAGATCGCCCAGGAGATCGAGCGGGAATGGCCGGGGACGCGCGTCGCGATCCACCACCGCGTGGGCAGCCTGACCGTCGGAGAGACCGCCGTCGCCATCGCGGTCGCGGCGCCCCACCGCGCGCCCGCCTTCGAGGCCTGCCGCGCCACGATCGACCGGCTCAAGGAACGCGCGCCCATCTGGAAGAAGGAGATCGGCGAGCGCGGTGAGGCCTGGGTCGGCTTCGGCTCCTAGCGACACCCGGGCCGCCGCCGGCCGCGCGCAACTGCAACGCGGCCGACGCCGACAACAGGCGCATGTCGGGTGACGAGCTGCGAGATGCGTTTGACGGAATCATCGGGGACGATCCGGCGCTGCGGCAGATGCTGGCGCGGGCGGCGCTGGTGGCCCCCACGACGACGCCCGTGCTGGTCATGGGCGAAAGCGGGACCGGCAAAGAGCTGCTGGCGCGGGCGCTGCACGCGCTGGGGCCGAACCCGGGCGGACCCTTCGTCGCGGTGAACTGCGGCGCGCTCCCGCGCGAGCTGGCCGAGAGCGAGCTGTTCGGGCACGAGCGCGGCTCGTTCACCGGGGCGGGCGCGCGGAGGGCCGGCTGGTTCGAGGAGGCGTCGGCGGGGACGCTGGTCCTGGACGAGATCGGGGAGCTGCCCCTGGACCTGCAGCCCAAGCTGCTGCGGGTCCTGGAATCGGGGCGGCTCCGGCGCGTGGGCGGTACCGGCGAGGTCGTCGTTCGCGCACGCATCGTCGCGATGACGCTGCGAAACCTGGAGGGCGAGGTGTCGCGCCGGACGTTTCGGCCGGACCTCTACTACCGGCTGGCCGGGATCTGTCTGCGGCTGCCGCCGCTGCGTGAACGGCCGAACGACATCCCGCGGCTGGCGCGACATTTCCTGGACGAGATCGCGCCCGAGGTCGGCCGGCGCGTGCTGGAGCCGGAGGCGATGACGGCGCTGACGGCGGCCGACTGGCCGGGCAACGTCCGCGAGCTGCGCAACGTGGTCCGGCGGGCGGCCATCCTGACCCGCGGGCGCCCGGACGGACGGATCACGGCCGACGCGCTGGAGCTGCCCGCGACCGGTCCGTTCCGCCTGGCGGACACGTCGAGCACCCAGCCCGAAGCGCCCGCGCGCGCCGCGCCCGATCTGGGCGACGCGATCCGTCTGGACGGGCGGACCTTCGACGAGATCGAGCGGGAGGTCTTTTCCTGGGCGCTGCGGCGCAACGCCGGGAGCCGCCGACGGGCCGCGCGAGCCCTGGCCGTCGCGCGGTCGACCTTCTGCGACAAGGTCCGCCGCTACAGCCTGTAGCGGGCGTTCACTGGCCGGGCGGTGGCGGCTCGCCGGGCGGCGGAGGCGGCGCGGGTGGCGCGGAAGGACCCTGTTCCGCCGGTTGCGGCGACGAGGCGTCCGCCAGCTTCGGTCCCGCCGGGGCCGGAGGCGCCGGTGGCTCGTCAGCGACCGGCGCGGCATGTGGCGTTG
>CAZPUH010000654.1:0-2395 GCA_964589215.1 uncultured Myxococcales bacterium
CGTGGGGGGCACGGGCTCCGGCCCCGCGGGCGGCGGTGACTCGGGGTGCAGCTGCGACGCGGCCGGCGGCGCCACCCGCGCCGGGTTGGCTCTGGAGCTCGTGTTCGCGGCGCTCGCCCTCGTGGCTCTCGGCGGCCGGCGCCGCCGTCGCGCGGTCGTCCCGCGCCGACGCTGAGGGGACCGGGTTACGGGACCGCGGCGACCGGGACCATGTGCTTGACGGCCTTCGCGTTGCCGCGAACGTCGCCGTCGAGCACCTTCACGGGGACGGGCGGCGTCAGCTTGAAGCGGTAGCCTTTGCTGTCGCTCTGAAGCGCCACGTCGTGCCCCTTGTACTGCAGGTGGCGCACGTAGTCCTCCGGCACCAGCCCGTCGCGCGTGTTGCCGTGGTGCTTGATGAGAAACGCCGCCAGGCGCAGCGCCTCGTAGTTGTGCAGCCGGTGGCAGCCGTTGCTCTCGCCGCGCTTGACCGAGCGGTACCCGGGCGTCCCGTGGGTCCGGATGCGCAGGTCCATCAGGTCGGGCTCGCCGTTCGCCCCCACGCCCATGATCTGCTTGTGCACGATGGCGACCAGCCCGTAGGCCGCGTGGTAGCCGGGGCCGATGATCTCGGTCTTCGGCACGAAGGTGTCGCCGACCTTCACCAGCAGGTGTCGGGTCGGCATGCCGGGCGCCGGGTGCCAGGTCGGGGTGGCCAGCACCTCCGTCCACAGCGCGTCGCCGGTGACAGACTCCTTGTACTTGAGCGCCATCGTGCCGTCGGACTTCTCGAACATCTTCCAGCCGCCGATGGTCGTCGGCCAGCGGCACAGCGCCACCTCGTGATCGCCGGCGCGCGCGTACAGCGTGATCGTCGGGCGATCGGCCACCGGCGGCTTCCACATCTTGTGGCCGTCCTTGTCCAGCTTGGGCCGGGCCAGGACCACCTCGCCGCGGTCGATCTCGGCGCGCAGCTCCATGTTCGCGCTGTGGTAGGGCGGGGGCGGCGGCAGGCGGATCGCGACGGCGGCCGGCAGCGGTGCCGGCCCCCTGGCGCGCGCCGGCTTGTGACGCCCGCCCGCCGGCGCGACCAGCGTGCTCGCCAGCACCGCCTCGGGCGACGTCCATCCGAGCGCGTCGCTGGCGGTCTGCGTGGCCGCCGCGATCAGGTCCGGGGCTGGAACGATCTTGAGTGAAGCCTCGGCCGCCCCCTTGGCCGGAGCTTGGGCGGGCGCCTCAGCAACGGCGGCCGGCGCGGGCGCGGCCTTGCCGTCCGCGGTCTTGCTGTCTGCCGGTCTGGCGGCGCCGGGCGGCGCGGAGAGCGGGCGGAACTCCGCCGTGTCGATCTCCCGCCCCTGGACCGTCCCCTGCGCGCCCAGCGCAGAGCCGTCCTCGATGAGCCCGGTGACGTCGACCACGCGGGCCCGGAGCGCCCGCAGCAACGCGCGGAAGTCCTGCTCGCGGCTGTCGCCCAGCAGCGCGGCGCGCGTCTCGAGATCGATGTTCCCGTTGTCGGCCAGCATCTGCAGGCGCTGGTAGACCTTCAACCCCTCGACGGTGCGCCGGTCCATCCGGCCGGCGGCGGCCTTTCCGGACAGCAGATCCTCGCAGCGCAGGTGCGCTTGCATCGCGATGACGGCGCGCTTTTCGACCGGTGTCAGCGGGCGCGGCGAGACCGTCCGCCCCGTCGGGATCATGGCCGGCGCGTCGCCCCTGGCGACCGCGGCCGCATCGGGGTTCGGCACCTTCTCCGCCTCTTCGGCGGGGATGACGTTCTTGGCCGAGAGCTCCTCGAGCACCCCGTCCTTCACGCGCTCGTGGCAAGCGTGCCGCTTCTTGTCGGCCAGCCGGCGACGCACGAGGTTGAGGCTGGGGAAGATCCCGAACGCCTCGAAGAACCGATCCTCGCGCGCCCGCGCGTAGGCGCTGGCGCCGCGGAACCGGCCGTTCGCGAGATCGATCAGGTACGGGCGCAACGGCTGAGGTTTGTCCGGCTCCTCCGAGAAGACATACGGCAGCCAGTCGTCGGACAGATCCACCACGGTGAGGCCGTTGCGGGCGGCGTCGTCGGCGCTCGTCTGGCCTTTGATCTGCCCGGCCTCGACAATCGGAATGGGCGCCCTGGCCGGCGCTGCGTCGACGGCGGCAGCCGCCTTCGCGGCCGGGGTTGCCGTTGCCTGCGCGATTTCTCCGTTACCGGCCAGGAGGCTGGCGGCCACCGCCACGGCCCGCACGCTGGCCCCGGCTTTCCGGGCGACGCGGGACCGCCTCTTGACCGGAGGGGCTGCGTCCCTCTCCAGCACGGCCGAAGCCTAGGACCTCGGCCGTCGCGATTCAAGCGCGCGCCGTTTTGGTTACCTCCAATCTCTCTTTTTCGAACCGTGCGCGCGTCCAATCCCCCTTAGGATGCGCCCGA
>CAZPUH010000655.1:0-1268 GCA_964589215.1 uncultured Myxococcales bacterium
AGGAGGTGCTGAGCGAGATCAACGTGACCCCGCTGGTCGACGTGATGCTGGTGCTGCTGGTCGTGTTCCTGGTGACGGCGCCGCTGCTGACCAACACCATCCGCGTGAACCTGCCCGAGACGTCGAAGGTGGCGGCCAGCGCGCCCGACCAGAAGAAGTCGGTGAACGTCAGCGTCGACGCCGCGGGCAACTTCTACCTGGACCGGCAGCCCGTGCCGCTGGCCAATCTCGAGCCGCAGCTGAAGTCGTTGCACGCCACTTACCGCGACGTCGTGGTCCACCTCAACGCCGACCGCGCCGTGAACTACGGCCTGGTCGCCAAGGCCATGACCGCCGTGGACCGCGCCGGCATCACCAAGCTGTCCGTCCTCACCGTCAGCGAGTAGCCGTCAGGGCCCAATCGCCGAAAAGACGTCAGCCGAGGAGACGACCCGCGCGATCTTGTCCTTCATGTAGCGGATGGTGACGCGGTGGTGCTCGTCGTCGCTGGACGCCACAGCGTCTTCGACCAGCACGACGTCGAAGTCGTGCTGGTAGGCGTCGATGGCCGTCATGCGCACGCAGGCGTGGGTGTTGACCCCCGCGATGACGACGGTCGTCGTCCCCAGCGCGGAGAGGTCGGCGGCCAGGGATGTGCCGAAGAAGGCGCTGTAGCGCTTCTTGACTACGATCCGGTCATCCGGCCGGCGCTCGAGCTCGGGCAAGAGCTGACAGCCGGGCGTTCCGGCCACGGTGACCGAGATCTGCTTGGCGCGCATCTCGCCGAACGCATCGTGAAGGTCGGGGGCGAACTCCTGCCGCACCCAGATCACAGGCCAGCCGCGCGAGTGGAACGAGCCGGTCAGGCTGTTCGTGCACGACACCAGCGCGCCGCGCTGCGCAGCCAGTTGCGGGCTCCGCTCGAAGAAGTCGTTCAGCAGGTCGACGACGATGAGAGCGGGTCGGACAGGCATGCGTCCCCCGGCGCGGTTCAGGCCCCTGCGGCGACGGTGGCGGCCGCCCGGCCGCGCAGGTTGGCGGGGCGGGCGAGGCCCAGATTTTCGCGCAGCGTCGCGCCCGTGTAGTCGGTGCGGAAAAGGCCGCGGCGTTGCAGCTCGGGGACGACCTTCTCGGCGAAGGTGACGAAGCCGCCCGGCGCCAGCGGCGGCAGGGGCGGGACGACGTTGAAGCCGTCGGCGCCGCCGCCCTCGAACCACTCCTGAATCTTGTCGGCGACGGTCTTCGGCGCGCCGTGCACCTGGAGATGGCCGCGCGACGTGCTGAAGCGG
>CAZPUH010000656.1:0-3285 GCA_964589215.1 uncultured Myxococcales bacterium
CGCCGCCAAGGCCGCGGCCGCCAAACCGGCTGCGCCCCCCGCGGCGGGCGCGACGACGGCCACCTGGTGGGGACACGCGGCGTGGGTGATCACCACGCCCGCCGGCGCGACGATCGCCATCGACCCGTGGCTCGACAACCCGAACGCGCCGAAGATCGAACACCCCAAGTCGCTGGACGCCATCCTGGTCACGCACGGGCACTTCGACCACGTCGGCAACGCCGCGGAGCTGGCCAAGAAGACCGGCGCCAAGCTGATCACGTCGTACGAGCTGGCCAGCCTGATCGGCGCCAGCAACGCGGAAGGCATGAACATCGGCGGCACCACGTCGGTCAAGGACGCCACCATCCACGTCGTCGAGGCGCTGCACTCGGGCGGGTACGGTCAGGACAAGACGGGCCCCAAGTACAGCGGGCCGGCCGTCGGCTTCGTCATCGAGATCGCCAAGGGGCCGGTCATCTATCACGCCGGCGACACCGACGTGTTCACGGGCATGACCCTCATCGCCGAGCGCTATCACCCGACGATCGCGATGCTGCCGATCGGGGGCCACTTCACGATGGACCCGTATGGCGCGGCGCTGGCCGCCAAGCTGTTGAAGGTGAAGACCGTGGTCCCGATGCACTACGGGACCTTCCCGGCCCTGGCCGGCACGCCCGATCAGCTGCGCGAGGCGCTGAAGAAGGCGCACGTCACCGCCAAGGTCACCGAGTTCGTCCCCGGTGAGCCCCAGACGCTGAAGTAGCTCTGCCCCGCACGCCATGGACCTTGCTCCATGGTGATTATTCAAGTTTGAATAAGAAGGTCAAGCCGATGCTTTTCGCCGCCCGCGGGGCGCCCGCGCGGGCGGCAGCGGCTTGCTGACACCGACCTGATACACGCCGCGGCCCAGGCGATCGATCAACGTCCGGGCCCACGGGATCTCGGCGGCCAGGTGCATGTGCATGCGGTCGTAGAGCTCCTTCACGTGCTCGGGCATGGCCGGCGGCTTGGCCTCCTTGCGCGAGAACTCGAGGTGCTTGAGCGCCCCCTCGAGCGCCGTGATCCGGTGCTCCAGCGCGGCGACCAGCTCCTCCTGTTTCAGGGTCGGCATGAAGCAGAGCCCCGGCATGAGGTCGTCCAGCGGCGGCACGACCCGCCACCAGGTGGCGCGCAGCAGGGCCTGGTACTCCGTCTCGCCGTCGAGCGTGAGGCTGTACTGTGTCCGCTCGGGGCGGCCGCCCACCTGACCGGTGCCCGTGACCTTGAGGAACTTCTCCTTCGTGAGGGTCTTGAGCGCGTTGTAGATCGAGCCCGGCGCCACGTTGGCCCACTGATCGACGCGCCACGAGAGCAGCTCGCGGCGCACGTCGTATCCGTGCACCGGCTGAAAGATCCGGACCACACCCAGGACCAGCAGCCGCGTCGACGACATCTAGCGGCTGGTCAGCTTGACGTCGACCAGCAGGTCGCTGCCGACCCGCTGCAGCTCCGTACGCAGGCGCGCGACGTCCGTCGCCGGCGGGACGCGCACGTGCGCCCGGGCCTCGAACAACATCTCGGCGGACATCGGGGCGCTGGACCGATTCGTGACCAGCTCCTCGACGTTGACCCCGTTGCTGGCCAGCAGCTGCGAGATCTCGCGGACGATGCCGGGGCGATCGAGCCCCACCAGCTCGAGGTCCATGCTCTGGTCGGGCGCGCGCGAGCCGGCGCGGGCGGCGACCTCCACGGTGACTTTCAGGCCGTGTGACTCCAGCGCGTGCAACGCGGCGCTGGCCGAAGCCACGCGATCGGCCGGCAATTCGGCGCGCAGGATGCCGGCAAATTTTCCGGCCAGGTGGCTCATGCGGCTCTCGAGCCAGTTGCCGCCGTGGTCGGCGATCACCTTGGCGACCAGCTCGACCAGCCCAGGCCGATCCGGCCCCAACAACGTCAGCACCAGGTCCGTCATGGGCGAGAGGATACCGCGATCAGGCTAAAGCCACTCGACGCCCAACGAGAAGTCCCAGACGGACCCGAAGCCCCCCTGCGTGCGCGTCGTGTCGCTGCCGGCGCCCGGGGGCAAGAGCATGACGCCCGCGGCCCACGGCGAGTAGCCGACCTCGCCCGAGAGTCCCAGCGAATGCAGCGGGAAGTACTTCAACCCGACGGCGGCGCGGACCTGAGCGACGGCGCCGATGATCTTATTCGACGTCAGCGGATCCAGCGTGCTGCGCGACTGCACGATGCTGGTCGCCACCCCGAACGAGCCGTAAGGGAACAGCGCCACGCCCGGCAGGTACAGACCGAAGTTGATCGGGTAGAGGCCGATGCCGTACGCCCGGAACTGCGAGGCAAACGTGATCGGCAGGTCCATCTTGAAGAAGAAGCCCGCGCCGCCCAGGTGCAGCGTGGGGGTGAGCGTGCGGCCGCTCGAGTCGACCGTGTGCTCGGCCGTCGACGTGGTCCCACCCGTCGCGGAGTTGTAGGCGCCCACCAGCGAAGACGGGGGCGTCAAGTGCAGCTGCGTGTAACCGACCCGCACGCCGACGCCGAACCAGCCCATCCGGCGCCCTTCGGGCGGCGGCGGAGCCGGCGTGGCGACGACCGTCGCGGCGGCGGCCTGCGCGCGCGCCGTCGCAGGCACCAAGAGGGGCACCAGAACGGCCACCAGCGCGGCGGCCGCGAGCGCGAACCACGACCGTGCCCAGAAGAAAAAGACGGGTCGAAACCTCATGCCGTCCCCACTTCTGGTTGTGGGCCCCGCGGCCGCGCGACGCAACCGCGACCATGGCGATTCCGCTCTGCCGTGGGCGGCTTTGCGGAAATTGTCCCGCGGCGCGCGCGGAATCACGCGCGCGCCGTGCGACTGCGCTACGGCGTCGCGCTGACGTGAGGCGTGCCGGCTTTGGCGCGCCCCGCGCGAACACCGCCGCCGCTCGAAGCCTTGCGGAGCCCCGGGGCGCTCGGCGCCTTTTCGGTCGCGCGCGCGCCGCACACCGCTTCGATCAAATGGCGGCCGCAGGTGCCCGCGCGCGTCTCCGTGCGCTTGCCCGGCCAGCTCGCCTCGATCGTCTTGCCGTGGCAGTCGGCAAGCGCGGTGTAGATCGTGTCGTCGTTGCTCGGTGCCTCGCCGCCCGTCGGCGCCCACCGGAACAGCGTTTCGCCGCCCAGCTCGCGCACCGAGTCGCGGTCGAACACCAGCCGGTCACCGGCTTCGCGTTCGCACGCGACGTCCCAGTCACCCGGCGCCGCCTCCACCTCGCTCGCCGTCACGCTCATGAGCGCGCCGTGCGAAGGCCCCCACGTCCCGATGGGCGGCCC
>CAZPUH010000657.1:0-2816 GCA_964589215.1 uncultured Myxococcales bacterium
CGTGGGCGCGGACGTCTGCCACATCAACCTGCACAAGACGTTCTGCATCCCGCACGGCGGCGGCGGGCCAGGGATGGGCCCGATCTGCGTGGCGCCCCACCTGGCGCCGTTTCTGCCGCGCCATCCGCTGAACAGCGACGGGGCGGCGGGGGCCGTCTCGGCGGCCCCCTGGGGCAGCGCCAGCATCCTGCTCATCTCCTGGACGTACATCCGGCTGATGGGCGCCGAGGGGCTGACGCGCGCGACGAAGCTTGCCATCCTGAACGCCAACTACATCGCGCACCGCCTGGCGCCGCACTACCCGGTCGTCTACAAGGGCGACCGGGGGCGCGTGGCGCACGAGTGCATCGTCGACGCGCGCGGCCTCAAGAAGCTGGCCGGCATCGAGGTCGACGACGTCGCCAAGCGCCTCATGGACTACGGCTTCCACGCGCCGACGATGTCGTTCCCGATCCCGGGCACGCTGATGATCGAGCCGACGGAGAGCGAGTCCAAGCCGGAGCTGGATCGCTTCTGCGACGCGATGATCGCGATCCGCGAGGAGATCGCCGAGGTCGAGCGCGGCGAGGCGCCGCGCCAGGGCAACGTGCTGAAGAACGCGCCGCACACAGCGGCGGCGCTCCTATCGACCGAATGGCCTCACCCCTACCCGCGCGAGCGGGCCGCGTTCCCGCTGCCGTTCGTGAAGGCCGCCAAGTTTTGGCCGCCCGTCGGGCGCCTCAACAACGTGCTGGGCGACCGCAAGCTCTACTGCACCTGCCCGCCCATCGAGTCGTACGCGTAACCGTCCTCAGAGGCGGCGGAACGAGACGGTCTGCTCCAGGTCCATCGACCCGCCGCGCGGCGGCGTGAACCGCCACTGGCTCATGGTCGCCTTGGCGCAGCTCACGACGTCTTGGTCGGTCACCGCCGACGCGAGCACGTCGCGCGTTTGCGTCTGGCCGGTCGGCTGGATCGTCCAGCGCAGGACCAGCGGCTCGGCCGGCACCTGCGCGGGCGGCACCTGGCGCGCGCGCGCGACCTCGATGCGGCAGTCCTCGACCTTGGCGAGGTTCGCGTTCATCTCGTGGTCCAGCAGCATCGGATCGATCGTTCCGACCGGCGGCCGGGGCGGCGGCGCGGCCGCGAACCCGGCGGCGACGGGCTCCACCGACTTCTCCGGCTGACCGGCCCAGGTCATCTCCCCCGGCGTCAGCGACTCGGGCGGCGCTGACGCTCCGGGCATGACGCCCACTCTCCCCGTCTCGCGCAGCGACGGCCCTGCCATCAGGCTCGACGGCGCCAGCGGATCCAGCACCGGGGTGGTCACGTCTTGCGGCGACATCTCCCCCTCGTCAGCCAGCGCCACACCGCCTGCTCCCATCGCCAGTAGACCCGACACGACCGACACCCGACCCCATGTCGAAAGTTTCCCGCCGAGACTCATCGCGACCTCCCCGTGTTACCGACAGCTACCACTCATCAAACTGGCCACGCCGGAGGCTCCCACAAGAGGAAACCGCGAAATCCAGATCTGGACATCCCGAGCGTCAATCCTATGGATCGGCCTCGGGCGAGCGGATATACGGCCGCGTCAGTACTTGAACCAGCGCATCTCGGGCGGGCCGTTGAGGTCGAAGAGGAAGCCGAACCCGAAGTTGATGGTCCCGTTCGCCTCGATCAGCTGGTGCGGCGGATTGGGAAACGGCGCGGCCTGCTTGAAGGCGTCCATGGCCTCGTCATCCAGGAAATCCAGCCCGCTCGGCTGCCAAACGGCGACGTTCTGCAGGCGCCCGTCGGGCTTCAGCTGGATGCGCAGCTCGGTGTAGCGGTTCTTCCGGCCGTAGATCATCCCGGTCGGATCGCGCTGGCGGTACGCCTCTTCGGGGTGCCAGTGCTCGGCGACCTGCCGCTTCACGCGGTTGAAGAACGAGGCGAACCGCCACTTCTTGGAGTTGAGCGCCGTCTCCTCGCCGTCGTCGACGTTCGCTAGCGCGTCCTGCGTCCCCGACCCGACGGCGCGGGCCAGCTGCTGCTCGGTGGGCATCAGCGAGGGGCCGAGCCCGCCGCGCGTCGCGCCCCCCTGCCGCCGCTGCGGCTCGGACCCCGCGGGCGCGAACATCCCCCCCTCCTGCGCCGGCTCGGTGTCCGGCGCGCCGTTCTTGGCGCCGGGCGGCCCACCGGCCGCCGGGTGCAGCGGCGCGCCGCTGCGCAGGGCCCGCCCCAGCTCCGGGGTCCGCATCGCCAGGCGGCCGTCGCCCCGGGGCGCCGCCGGCTGTGAAACGGCCGCGCTGCCGCTGCGGTCACCCTGCCGCGCGTTGTCCTCGAACCGGCCGTACTTCTTGGTCTCCTTCTCGACGGTGCTGTCGTGCTCGGAGACGAAGCGGGCGTGGTCGGGGCGAACCTCCTCGCGCGGGGCCGGCACGTCGACCACCTGACCGGTCGGCTTCAGCGACTGCTCTTCTTTTTTCGCTTCTTCCTTCTTCCGCTCTTCTTCCTGCCGTTCCAGGTCGGCGACGATCTCGCGGGCGGCGTCGTCGTCCAGGGTCGCCACGTCGATGGGCGTCCCGTCGGCGTCCATGCCGCGCGCCAGGTCCTCGTTACGAGGCGCGAAGACGTACAGCAGCACCCCGCCCACCAGCAGCAGCTGGGTGTGAACGAGCAGCGCGATCGCGATCCAGAACCGGATCCCGTGTCCGGATGCACCCCGGCGACGGGCTGGGCCCGGTGGGTTCCTCGCGGGGCTCGTCACGCGCATGCAACCTTCCCCAGCGTGGCAAATTTAGCGCAAGCGGAGGACATTTCCTGCCGCAATCGCCTCCATCGCCGGAATCAGG
>CAZPUH010000658.1:0-2879 GCA_964589215.1 uncultured Myxococcales bacterium
GCTGTCACCAGCCGGCTCGTCCGCCGCGTGGGCGATCGTCCAGGTGGTCGGCATCAGAACGGCCATGAAGAGGAAACAGGCGCGGATCAGGTTCATATCGGTCTCCTTGTGCGGGAACGCGCCCTCACCAGCCGGCGCGCGGCGCCGATGATATCTCGTTTGCGCCTTTGCAACCTCTACCGCAGCTCCAATTCGTACGGTAAACGCGCCTCGAGCCCCGTGTTTCCGGCGTGTAACAAATAGGGTGCCAGCAGGCGAAGAGCCGCGCGCAGGTCGTCGGTCAACAGCCGCGCGGGCTGCGCCGCCACCGGCGTCTCCGTCGACGCCAGCGTTGACGCCGCGTCGGCGACCTTGTGCAACAGCCCCTTTTCGTCCGCCGGCAACAGCAGGATCTCGGGCAATTGATCGTTCCCCAGCGGCACGGCGCCCAGGCGCGCCGCCTCGTCGATCGCCGCCGAGACCCCACCCATCCGATCGACGAGGCCGATGGACGCAGCCAGCGCCCCCGTCCAGACGTGCCCCTCGCCGATCGCGTCGACGCGCGCGACGGTCAGGCCCTGCCGTTTGCGGCCGTCGGCGACGGTCTGGAGAAAAAGCGCGTAAAGATGGTGGATCTCGTTCTCGACGATCGCGCGCTCGGACTCCGTCCACGGGCGATAGGGCGACAGCATGTCGGCGTGCGCGCCGCGCTGGAAGGTCTCCACGTTGACCCCCAGCGACTGGACCAGCTTCTGCGCGTCGACCTTGTAGCCGAACACGCCGATCGAGCCGGTCAGCGTCGACGGCTCGGCGTAGACGACGTCCGTCGGCGCCGCGATGTAGTAGCCGCCCGACGCCGCCAGGTCGCCCATCGAGACGACGACCGGCTTGCCCGCCGCGCGCACGTGCTGGATCTCGCGCGCGACGACGTCCGACGCGAAGGCGGAGCCGCCCGGGCTGTTCACACGCAGCACGACGGCGCCGATCCCCGGCTCGCGCCGGCAGCGCTCCAGCGCCGCCACCAGCGTGTCTGACCCCGCGAAGCCGCCCATCCCGAACGGCAGGTCGGCGCTGGGCCCGTCGACGATCGTCCCGTCGACGAACAGCACGGCCACGCGCCGCCCTGGCCACGCCGCCGGCGCCTCGGGCGAGCCGTCCGGATCGCGCAGAGCGATGCCCGGACGCCCCAGCGCCCGGCCCACCGCCGCCTCCAGGTCGCCCTCCGGAATCTGCGCGTCGACCAGGCCCGCCAGCGCCGCGTCGCCCGGCACGAACACCCCGCGGTCGACCAGCGCGCGCACGACGGCGGCGTCCATCGGATGGCCGGCGCGCGTCCGGTCGGCGGCGATGGCGGCCGTCAGCCGCCCGTAGACGTCGTCGAGCAGCTGGTTCTTGTTGGCGCGCACGGGCGCGGACTGCTCGGTCATCACGAACGGCTCCATCGCGCCCTTGTAGGCGCCGGCCCGCACCAGCTCGAGGTGCACGCCCAGGCGGTCCATCGCCCCCTTGTAGAAGGTGACGTTCTGCGCGACGCCGTTGACGGCCAGCGTCCCCGCGGGGTGAATGACGATGGTGTCGCAGGCCGCGGCCAGGTAGTACTCGCGCGTCGACGCGAACGTCACGTACGCGAACGTCCGCTTGCCGCGCGCGCGCAACGCGGCGATGAGGTCGCGCACCTCCTCGACGCGCGCGTAGCCGAGGTCGACGCCCTCCAGCTTGAACAGCACGGCGACGGCGCCCGGGTCGGCCGCCAGCGCGCGCAGCCGCCGCACCAACTGGAAGAAGTCGCGGTCGTCGTGGATCGCCTCCAGGCTGACGCGCGCGACGTAAGGCGGGTTCAGCAGCGCCGGCTGGCGCGCGCCGTTGACGCGCAGGCGGCCCGCGAAGCCCACGGTGTGCGCGGGCGGCGCGACCGGCACCGCGGACGGCGTGGGGGCGGCCGTCTTGGGGGTGGCTCCCTCGAAATATCCGTGCATCGCCGCCATCAGGCCCAGGTGATCGAGATCGGCCGTCAGCCCCAGCCCGACGTTGGTGTAGGCGTCGGCGCCGAACGGGCCCTCGCCGTAGGCGGGCACGCGCTCGGCTTGCGCGTAGAGGCCGAAGCCGTTCGTGACCTGCACCAGCACGCGCAGCCACGGCACGACGGCGGCCCAGCGATCGCTGTCCGCGTGCGCGGCGCCCAGCGCCAGCTCCAGCCGCCGCGTCCCCAGCGGCCGGTACGCCAGCTCGCCCGTCCACAGCCGCGGCAGCTCCGTCGGGCGCGAGCTGGGGTGCGGCTGCCCGACGTCCTCGACGGTGAAGGCCAGGGCCAGGTGGCGGCCCGGCACCAGCGACAGCCCCAGATCGAACGTGTCAGTCGCGGCGAACGTGCCGTCCCAGATGTGGGCCCAGGCGGCGCCGATCGCGGCGTGCCGCCCCAGCCGCAGCGCGTAGGCCAGGCGCAGGGTCGTGTGGGCGTCGATGGGCGCGTCGCCGGTGCCGCCGACGCGGCTGAGGCCGAATCCGAGCGCGCTGGACCAGAACGGCGCCGCCAGGTACAGGCCCGCCCCGCGCCGCGGGATGGTGCCCCCCTGCCCAGCCGCCGCGCCCACGATCTCGGCGTCGGAGGCCGGCATCAGCGCCAGCGCCGCCGGGTTCAGCTCCGTGTCGGTCGCGTCGCCGGTCCCGGCCCGCATGCCGCCCGTGATGAAAGGGCCGCGCGTGGGGCGCAATTCGGGGTCGCTGGCCTGCCCGAACGCGGGGCCGGTCCCCAACGTCAGAATCGCCATCACCATGGCCGTCGCCCAGACTGCAGCACCGGCCCTTCTGCCCCAGGGACGCATGTGGTCGCGGCGGAGTATAGTCATCCCGCGCGCGCATGACCGACAACTGGGACCGGCCGCCACCCGACGTCACCCCCG
>CAZPUH010000659.1:0-1669 GCA_964589215.1 uncultured Myxococcales bacterium
GCTGACGTCGCTGATCGAGGACGGCTCGTACCACGCCCGCCTGCCGGGCGACATCGCCGCCTTCGCCACCAACCCCACCGCCCCGGCGCGCCCGCTGCCGCCCGGCCTCGTCGACGACCCCGAGCTGATGCTGGCCATGGACCAGTTCAAAGACCTGGCCGGCTTCACGCGTTACGCCTCGCGCCTGCGCGTCGGCTGGCCCCGCGCCATCGCCGCCTGGCTCATCGCCGGCTTCGACGAGACCATGTCGACCCTCCTCGGCGTCCACCTCGGCCCCAAGCAAATCGAACACGCCGCCTGCGACCCCCCCCTGCTCTCCGCCCATCTCCCTCCATCCCCGTCCCCGTCCTCGTCCTCGTCCTCGTCCTCGTCCTCGTCCCCTCCGTCCTCGTCCCCCTAACCCGCGCCCCGTTCCTGCCCCATACTCCCCCGCCATGGCCGCCGCGCGCCTCTTCTTCTCCGTCTTCGCGGTGATCTTCGTCGCCGAGCTGCCCGACAAGACCACGCTGGCCTCGCTGGTGATGGCCACCCGCCACCGCGCGATGCCGGTCCTGCTGGGCGCCTGCGGCGCGCTGGCGGTCCAGAGCCTGATCGCCGTCGCCGCGGGCAGCTTGCTGGCCATGCTGCCGGAGCGGATCGTTCACATCGGCTCGGGCGTGCTTTTTCTCGTCTCCGCCGTCGTCATGTGGGTCCGCCACGAGGACGACGCCGCGATCAAGGACAAGCCCGACGCGGTGACGTTCGGCAAGTCGCTCTCGCTGGCCTTCAGCGTCGTGTTCGTGGCCGAGTGGGGCGACCTCACGCAGATCGCCACCGCCGGCTTCGCGGCCCGGCTCAAGGCGCCCGTGCTGGTCTTCGCCGCCTCGACCACGGCGCTGTGGTCGGTCGCCACCATCGCCGTCATCGTGGGCCACCGCGCCGGCCGCCTGCTGGACCCCGATCTGACGCGCAAGATCGCGGCGGTGCTGTTCGCCGCCGCCGGCGTCCTGCTGATCACCGGCGTCCTCTAGCGAACGAAGGTCTTCGGGTACACGCCCGGGGTCGAGCCGTCGATGACGACCGCGCCGACCGCGCGCCGGTAGAAGTCGACCGAGCCCGCCCACCCGATGATCGCGTACCCGTACCCGTCGTCCCGCATCGCGTGCAGCGCCGACAGCAGCAGCGCCCGGCCGATGCCGCGGCCGCGGCGGTCGGGCGCGACCAGCTCGGGGCCGAAGAAGTTGCGGCAAGCGGCGTCGTAGCAGGCGACCCCGACCAGCGCCGTCCCCTCCACGGCGACGAAGCAGGCGATCGGCTGGCGCGCGAAGGCCACCGCGCACTCGTCCGCCCACCCGGGCGAGCCGTGCGCCCGCATCCAGTCGATCACCGGCGAGCGTTCGCTGGCGGCGGGGCGGCGCACGGCGATCCCGCCGCCCGCCAGCGCGTCGACGGCCGGCGCCAGCGCGGGCAGGTCGTACAGGCGGACCAGCAGGTCAGCCAAGCACGCCCGCCTTCCTCAAACTTCGGTCATCCAGCCGTGCGTGTCCGGCGCGCGGCCGTACTGGATGGCGGTGATCGCCTCGAACAGGCGGCGCGCCACCTCGCCCGGCTGGCCGCCGTTGACGACGATGTCCTCGCCCTTCCAGCCCAGCGTGCCGACCGGCGTGATGACCGCCGCCGTGCCGCAGCC
>CAZPUH010000660.1:0-1068 GCA_964589215.1 uncultured Myxococcales bacterium
GCCTCGGTGGCGGCCGTTCGGGACGGCGACTCCAGCAGCGGCGGGCCCCCGTCCGGCCGGTCGGGCCGGCGCGTCTCCGCGCGGGCGCCGCTGCCGGCCGCCACCCCTGCCGCCAACACCATCAGGCCGACTGCCGATCGAAGTCCCATGCCCCGAACATGGGTCCGGGAACTGCTTCAGACCAGCGATGCGCGGGTACGAACGCGGGCCGTCACCCGCCGCTGCCGGACACGCGGTGCTGCGACGGGCGCCGCCGCGACCTGGGCCTCGGCTTCGGTCGCTTTATGGAGGCGCTTGGCCGCATACATCGCCTGGTCGGCGTGCGAGAGAAGCTCGTCCATCGAGTCGCCGGCCTCGGGCCAGCTGGCCGCCCCGACGCTGAGCTCGACGGGGATCGGCACGGTCAGGTTGGTCGCCGTCCGGGCGGCGCGCAGCCGCTCGAGCAGGCTGCCGCAATCCGCGGCCGACAGGTCGGGAAGGATGACGCTGAACTCGTCCCCGCCCGTCCGGCAGGCGATG
Source organism: uncultured Myxococcales bacterium (assembly GCA_964589215.1). Classification (GTDB taxonomy): domain Bacteria; phylum Myxococcota_A; class Polyangia; order Fen-1088; family Fen-1088; genus JADGRB01. The sequence goes on from CAZPUH010000660.1 coordinate 520, forward strand.
TCGTGGTTGCGCAGGTGCGCGATCAGGAACTCGCCGACCTCCTTCAACACGGCGTCGCCGCCCGCGTGCCCATGCACGTCGTTCACGCGCTTGAAGTCATCCAGGTCGATCGCCATCAACGAGAACCGCCGCTGCGGTCCGGCCCGCCGCGACCGGCTCAGCTCTTCCTGCAGCCGGTCCTCGAAGTAGCGCCGATTCCACAGGCCTGTGAGCGGGTCGCGGTAGGCCATGGCGCGGTAGACCTCCAGCCGCGCGATCTCTCGGCGCAGCTGAGCGTTCTCGCGCGCGAGCCGCTCGAGATCGCGGGCCAGGTTCGTTTTAGCGGGAGGCAAGGTGCTCTAACTTACCCATAATCGGGGCTCGGGATCCAGGAAAGTGACACGCCTCGCCACTTGCGTCGATCGCTGCCGGCCTCAGCTTGAAGGCTAAGGGAGGGTAGGGACATGTCGATCATCTGGACACTGATTGTCGGTCTGGTCGTCGGCGCTCTGGCGAAGCTGATCATGCCAGGGCGGGATCCGGGCGGGATCATCGTCACCATGCTGCTGG
>CAZPUH010000661.1:0-2105 GCA_964589215.1 uncultured Myxococcales bacterium
GTCGAACCCGATCGAGAAGATGATCGAGACGCTGTACGACCACGCCTTCACCACCCACACGTACAAGCACACGACGATGGGGTTCCTGAAGGACATCGAGAACATGCCGCACGAGATGGCCTACTCGCGGCAGTTCTTCGACCGCTTCTACCGCCCCGAGAACGTCGTGATCCTGGTGGTCGGCGACGCCGACCCCGACACGGTGTTCAAGCTGGTGCAGCAGCACTACGGCGACTGGAAGGCCGGCAGCCCGCACCCCGCGATCCCCGCCGAGCCGCCGCAGAAGAAGGAGCAGCACGTGGACCTGACCTGGCCGGGCCCGACGCTGCCGATGCTGGTCGAGGGGTACCACGTGCCGGGGTTCTCGACGACGAACGTCGACCTGCCGACGCTGGACGTGCTGGCAGAGCTGCTGTTCTCCGAGCGCGCGCCCCTCTACAAGCGCCTGGTAATCAAGGAACAGAAGGTCGAGTCGCTGTCCGGCTCGAACGACGCGCACGTGGACCCCAACCTGTTCACCGTGTTCTCGCGCATCAAGAAGCCGGCGGACATCGGCTACGTCCAGCAGGCGATCCAGGACGAGATGGCGCGCGTCGCGAAAGAAGGCGTCGACGAGCGGCTGCTGGCCGACGTCCTGTCGCACGTGAAGTACGCGTTCGCGGGGCAGCTCTCGACGGCCGACAAGACCGCCACCACCGCGTCGTCGTTCCTGGCGCTGACGGGTGAGCTGGAGTCGATCAACGCCTACTTCGCGCTTTACGACCGCGTCACCAGCGCCGACGTCCGGCGCGTCGCCGCCACCTACTTCACGCCGTCCAACCGCACCGTCGTCACGCTGAAGGCGGGAAAATGAGGTCCGTCATGCTGCTGTCCCTGGTCCTGTCCGCAGCCAGCGTGGCCGCCGCCGCCCCGGCCGACGACGCCGCCCAGACGAAGACGCCGGCAAAGCCCGCCGCGAAAACGCCGGCCGCGAAGACGCCGACCCGGGTCGCCGGCATCCGCACGGTGTTCGTCCCCTCGCCGACGAGCCCCCTGTGCGCCATTCGCCTGGTGTTCCAGATCGGCTCCGTCGACGACCCCGCCGGCAAGGAAGGGCTGTCGGCGCTGACCGCGGAGATGATCGGCCGCGGCGGCAGCCAGACCCGCACGTTCGGCGAGCTGCTGGACGCGCTGTATCCGCTGGCGGCGGACATCCGCACGTACGGCGACAAGGAGACGATCGTCTTCGAGGGGACCGTCCACCGCGACAACCTGGCGCGGTTCGCCGACCTGCTGGCCGAGCAGGTGCTGACGCCCCGCTTCGCCGAAGAGGACTTCACGCGCAACAAGCAGGACGCGCTGGACTACGTCACGAAGACGCTGCGCGGAAATGCCGACGAGGACCTGGGCAAGCAGGCGCTGTCGACGATCCTCTACAAGGGGCACCCGTACGGAACGCCTACCCAGGGGACGGCCGCCGGGCTGGCCGCCATCACGCTGGAGGACGTGAAGACGTTCTACACGGGCCACTTCGCGCGCAGCCGCCTGATCGTCGGCGTCGCCGGCGGCTACCCGGCCGGGTTCGCCGAGACGTTCGCGAAGCGCTTTGCGGCGCTACCCGCCAAGGCGCCCCCGCTGCCCAAGCTGCCGGCGCCGCCCGTCTACCGCGAGAACCAGCTGCTGGTCGTGCAGAAGGACGCCCGCGCCAACGCGATCTCCGTCGGCCGTACCATCGACGTGACCCGCAAGGATGCCGACTTCTACCCGCTGACCGTCGCGCGCTCGTATCTCGGTGAGCACCGGACGTTCAACGGCGTGCTGATGAACCACCTGCGCGGCAACCGCGGCCTCAACTACGGCGACTACGCGTACATCGAGAACTTCATCCAGGACGGCTGGTCGACGTTCCCGCTGCCCAACATCCCGCGCCGGCAGCAGCACTTCGAGCTCTGGCTGCGTCCGGTGCCGCCGCAGAACAGCCTGTTCGCGCTCCGCGCGGCGCTGTTCGAGACCGACCGCTTGATCCGCGACGGCATCCCCGAGTCCGGGTTCCAGGCGACGAAGACGTTTCTCGCGAACTACGCGAACCTGTGGACGCAGGACGTGTCGCGGCGGCTGGGCTACGC
>CAZPUH010000662.1:0-5277 GCA_964589215.1 uncultured Myxococcales bacterium
CGGCCGTGCCCCCTCACCCCCGTCCCCCAGCCGCATGATGGCACCCTTGCCGAACTGCTTCTCGATGTCCCCGAGTACCGACGTGATCGCTTTGTCCTTCTGGTTGTCCATGGTGTCCACCTTTCGATGGAAACCAGACTAAGCCTCACCTATGACAAAACTGGTCTGAGCTGATTCGAGCGCTATCCTGGTCGACTATGGCCCCCCGCCGCCCGGCCCCGCCCCGCCGCCGAAAGGTCTCGCCCCGGGCCCGCCCGGCCAAAGCCGCCGTCACGCGCTACGCACCCTCGTCGCGGCTCCACGAGCTGCGGTCGCTGCTCGACAGCCACGAGGGCGTGTCGATCTACGACGTCGCGGAGCGCTTCGGCGTCAGCACGCGAACCGCGCTGCGCTACGTCCAGGCGCTGCAGCGCGCGGGCGAGCCGCTCTACGAAGAGCTGGACGGCAAGCGGAAGGTCTGGCGGCTGATGCCGACCGCGCGCCGGCAGTCGATCACCCTGACGACGGCCCAGATGGTCGCCCTCTTCCTGTCGCGCCGAGTCTTCGACTTCCTTTCCGGCACCGGGTTCAAAGAGGACCTGGACGACGTCTTCGCGAAGCTGGAGGCGACGCTGCGCCGCAAAGACTCGGCGGCCGTCCGCAACCTGGATCGCAAGGTCTTCGACGTCAACGAGGCCCGCCACCTGTACGAGGGGCGGCTGGACGACGTGAACGACATCATGACCGCGCTTCTTCGCGAAGAGCGGTTGCGCGTCACCCACGAAAGCGTCTCGGGCGCGCGGAAGACGTTCGTCCTCGAACCGTACACGCTGCTGGTCTACAAGAAGGGGCTCTACCTGGCCGGCAAGAGCCAGGGCCACGGCGGCGAGGTGCGCACCTTCGCGCTGGACGGGTTCCGCGACGTCGAATGGCTGCGCGGCGATCGTTTCGACTATCCCGCCGACTTCACACCGGCCCAGCTGACCGAAGGCGCGTTCGGTCTGATCCGCGGCAAGGAGGTCACCCGGGTCCGCGTCCGGTTCGACGAGAAGGTCGCCCGCTACGTTCAGCGCCGCATGTGGCACCCCACGCAGAGCTTCCGCCCCGTCGCCGGCGGCGTCGAGATGACGATGGACGTCCGCGGCACGACCGAGGTCGTGAGCTGGCTGCTCGGCTTCGGCCGGACTGCGCACGTTCTGGAACCAGCTTCCTTGCGCGACCAGCTGCGCGAGGAGGTCTCCGGCCTCCGCTGACCACCGCCCGGCCCCCCTCAGGTTCGCAGTTGCTCACGACCCGTCCGGTCCGCGCGATACTTCACCCATGACCATTCGACGAGCGGCAGTGAGCGACGCCGCGGCGCTGCTGGAGCTCTGGAAGTCGGCGGACGCGAGCCCCAGCCCCACGGACACCCGGGCTGACCTCGAACGCGCGCTCGGCAATGACGCGCTCGCCTGCTTCGTGGCGGAGATGGACGGCGTGCTCGTCGGCTCCATCATCGCGACGTTCGACGGGTGGCGCGCGCACATCTACCGGCTGGCGGTGCGCCCGGAGCTACGCCGCCAGGGCATCGCCCGCCGGCTGGTCGACGCCGCCCACGCCGCGTTCGCCGCCTGGGGCGCCCGCCGCGTCACCGCCCTCGTCGAAAAGGATCACCCGTGGGCGGTCTCGTTCTGGCGCGCGGTCGGCTACGCGCCCGACGAACGGATCTCGCGCTTCCTCATGAATCTTCCCCCGAGCTCGGCAGGGCGCGGCTGACGGTCACGCCGCCGCGATCAGGCTGACGCCCAGCCCCGGCTCGCCCAGCAGCCGGATCTCGGGGCCGCTGGCCTGCCACCCGCCTTGGAACGGGTCGTGCGCGAGCAGGAACGCGGTATCGAGATCGACCCAGTCGACGCCACCCACGGCCGCCACGACATGCGCCATGGCGAGCAAACCGACGCGCGTCTCGACCATCGCGCCCGCCATCAGCCGCAGCCCTTCGGCGCGCGCGCGACGCGCCAGCGCCACCGCGGCCAGAGGCCCGCCCAGCTTGGTCAGCTTCAAATTGACGCCCCCCGCGGCGCGCGCCGCCAGCAAGCGGTCCAGATCGGCCGGGCCTCGAAACGACTCGTCGGCCACGACCGGAACCGGCGCCCGCACCACGACCTCCGCCATCCCCTTCAGATCGCCGGCGGCGCAGGGCTGCTCGAAGCACTCGACGATCAGGCCGTCCGCCAGCGTGGTGTCCAGCAGCGCCAGCGCCTCTGCCGCCGTGAAGCCCGCGTTTGCGTCCAGGCGGAAGCGCGCGCCCGGTACGGCCGTGGCGGCCGCGCGCAGCGACGCGCAGTCGGCCTTCCAGTCGCGCCCCACCTTCACCTTGAAGCACGTGAACCCGGCCTGCGCGTGCCGGGCCGCCGCCGCGCCCATCCGCTCCGGATCCGAGATCGACAGCGTGATGTCGGTGACCAGCGGGTCCGGCCGCGCGCCCCCCAGCGCTTCATGAAGAGGAACGCCTTGCAGCCGCGCGGCCGCGTCCAGGATGGCGGTCTCGACGCCGGCCCGCGCGACGGCCCCCGCCGGCAGGTGCCGCACCAGCGCCTGGTCCAGCTCCTCGACGCTGGCGAGCGTCGCGCCGCGCAGGCGCCCGCCCGCCGCGCCGATGGCCTGCAGCAGGTCCGGCTGGTCCTCGCGGGTGACGGGCGGCAGCGCGGCGCTCTCGCCCAGCCCGGTCGCCCGCTGGCCGCGCGCGTCCTGCAGCGTGACCTGAACCAGCGCGGCGCGCGTCGTGTCCACCCGGCCCGACGCGATCACGAACGGCTCGCGCAGGGGCACGGACAGCGGCGACACCGTCACGTCCACGATCGTGATGTCGCCGGTCAGCATCCGTGAAGTCTAGCGTCTCGAAGCCGGCCATGCGCAAAGCCTCGCTCCCTCGACGCGTCCGCCAGCGTATAAAGCGTCGCATGTCCGTCGACCGGCGATCCGCCGAGGCCCTCCCGCCCGCCATCAACCTGAAAGGCCGGCGCGCCGAGCTGGCGACGCTGACGGCCGCGCTGACCTCCGGCCGCGTGAGCCGCCTGGCGCTGGTCGGCGGCGGCGGCAGCGGCAAGTCGGTCCTGGCCGCGACGCTCGCGCAGCGCCTTCGCCCGCGCTTTCCGGGCGGTGTCGCCTGGCTGCGCGTCGGCAACTGGGACCACCGGACGCTGCTGCAGATGCTGGCCATGCGGCTGGGGGTCCGGCGCGAGCCCCTGATCCCGACGCTTCGAAGTCACCTGCAGGCGGCCGGCCCGATGCTGGTGGTCCTGGACAACCACGAGAACGACCGGGCCATGGCCCGCTTCTTCGAGGCGCTGGCCGACACGCCGGTGACCTGGATCGTGACCGCCCGCCGCTGCCTGCTGTCGGGGGTGTCCGTGTTCCCGGTGATCGCGCCGCTCATCCAGTCGCGGCAAAACGCCTTCCCGGCGGTGCGCGCGCTGACCAGCCTGCTGCGCTGGAATCCGCTGGCCCTGGGCATCGCGAACGCGCTGGTCGGCTCGCGCGCGGTCACCGTCGACGGGCTGCGGGCCTGGCTGCACGAGCAGGGGGTGAGCCGCGTGCGGGTCATGGCCCACGAAGACGACGTCGCCGAGGTGGGGCTGCTGGTCGACTGGGCCTGGGCGCGGCTCACGCCGGCGGCGCGCCGGACCCTCACGGTGCTGGCGCACTGCCCGGGCGATCACATGGACCCGGCCGCCCTGGCGACGCTGGCCCGCGCGGGCGGCGGCGCGCGCGCGGCGCTGAACCAGCTGCGCCGCTGGGAGCTGGTGCAAGAGCCGCTGCCCGACCGCTTCGCCCTGCACGCGGTGGTCCGGTACGCGATCGCGCAGAAGGCCGACCTGCCGGCGGACCGCTACTTCGACTACTACGTGCGCCTGCTCGAGCAGCACCCCGACCGATTCCTGGTCGAGCAGTCGCACCTCTTCGCGGCGATGGACCACGCGCAGGCGGCCTCGTCGCTGGAGAAGATGCTGCGGGTCGAAGCGCTGGTGGGCGGCGCCTGAGCGATCGGCCTCAGAGATACAGCACCAGGTCCAGGATGCCGCTGGCCGATTGCGGGAGGCTGCCGCGCTCGGACCGGGGCGGTCCCAGGCTGGCGCTGGCCGAAAACGTCAGCGTCCAGCGATCGGAGAGCGCGTAGATCGCGGACGTCTGGGTCAGGACCGAGCCGTCGAGCAGGCTGACGAAGGCGAAGCCGTCGACCTCCAGGTCGGACAGCCCGGCGTTGGGCCAGGCGAAGCGCACGAACGCGTTGTGCTGGGTCGCCGGCTCTTGCTGGTCGGCGGCGTAGCCACGGATGTACCAGAGTTCGGGCGCGATCGCGGGAGTGGCGCGGCCCGCCGCGAACCATCGCGCCCAATCATCCGCGCTGAGCGCGCCCTGGTGGAGGTGGTATTCCAAATTCACCGTCACCAGCGTGGCGATCGTCCAGGACGCGCCGGCTGCCAGGTCGTTGCGCCACGCCGGCGACGGATCCACCCCCAGCGGGTCGGGGGTCCCGGCCGGCAGCGTGCCGGTCCGCCGCCCATAATCCAGCGCGCGCGCGACGAGGTCGGCCTCGTGACTGAGGGCCCACTCGGCGTACGCCACCACCGCGGAGCCGAGCGGGCGGGTGAACGCCAGCCCGACCTTGGGACGACCAGGCTCGACGTACGCCATGGCCTGCACGCTCAGGTCTCCCGCGTTGCCGCCGGCGGTGACCAGCACGCGGTTGGCGGCGTTGGTGGCGTCGAACCGCGGATCGACACCCGCGTGGTCGCTGCCGATGGCCGACGGCTCGAACAGCTTGGGCGCGTACATGACGCTCAGCGCCCCGGCCCGGCCGATGACCTGGGCGCGCGCCATCAGGGTACCGAGGCGGTTCCGGCTCAGCACCGACGGGTCCAGCGAGGCCTGGCCGACCAGCGTGCGCGGGCGGAAGACGTCGGTGGGGTTGAACCCCAGCGCCACGCCGTTGCGAACGTTGATCCGCCCGACCTCCAGATAGAGACGCGGCCGCGGCTGCCAGCTGGCGTAACCCTCGCGCAGCTCGTTGTGCACCGTGCCGCGCGACGACCAGGGGGCGTCTTCCTGCGCGATGACGTCGACCCGGTCGCTGAGAAACAGCTTCAGCCAGGGGCGCGCCGACCAATCGGCGACGGCGTCGGCGCTGATCCGGTTCTGCCACCGGGAGGGCGGCGGCGGAAACGGCACCACGGGCGCGCGTCGCGCCGCCAGCGTCAGCGCGTCTTCCAGGTACAGGCGCGCGCCGGCGCGGCGGCGGGGCTCCAGCGGCATCGA
>CAZPUH010000663.1:0-4903 GCA_964589215.1 uncultured Myxococcales bacterium
CGGAGGAGGCGCAGGTTGCGGAGTCCGGGCGGCCGCGGCCTCGGCCGGCGACGCCGATTGGTCGGCCGCCTTCGCGTGCGGCGGCGGCGGCTCGGCGGCGGCGGGCGTCGGCGCGGCCGGCCTGGCGGGGTTCGACGTGGCGTCGGCCGGCGGCGCCTCGGCCGGTGGCGTCGGGTGATCGGCGGCGCGCGCCGGGGAGCCCGACAGCGGGGAGACGACCGCGGAAAGAACGACCGCGATCGTCACGAAGGTCGCGCGCATGGACGCCGCATTGTATGCCGAAACGAGGGTCGGCCGTGAAGGAGCTGTCGAGCGGAACGAGCATCTCGCGGCGCGCGCTCCTGCGGGCGGGCGCCGGCGCGGCGCTGGTGGCGGGGTGGGGCCGCCCCGCCGCCGCCATCGGCGAGCGGTCGTTGTTTCGCTTCGCGCGGGCGGTGCTTCCCGGCCTCCCCGACCCGCGCCCGACGGCGCTGGGCCGGCTGGCCTGGGAGGTGGTCCGGCGCACCAGCGTGCAGACGGCGTCGGACCCCGCCCAGCTGCGTCTGGCCGATCCCAACCTGTTCCACCATCCGTTCCTCGTTCTGTCCGGCGATCGGTCGTTCGCGCTGCCGCCCGACGGGGACATCGCGCGGCTGCGGCGCTACATCACGTACGGCGGCTTCCTGCTCATCGATTCGTCGGAAGGTCGCGCGGGCGGCGGCTTCGACGAATCGGTGCGGCGGCTGCTGGCCCAGACGCTGCCGGGCGAGCTGCCGATCCGCATCCCCGAATCGCACGTGTTGTGGAAGTCGTTCTACGTCCTGCACGGGGCGCCCGGCCGCATCGTCGCCGCGCCGTACCTGGAGGGCGTCGAGCGCGATCGCCGCCTGGCCGTCGTCTACACGCAGAATGATCTGGGCGGCGCCTGGGCCCGCGACGGCTTCGGCCGCTGGGAGCACGAGGTGGTTCCCGGGGGCGACGATCAGCGCGAGGAGGCGTTCCGGCTGGGCGTGAACCTGGTGATGTACGCGCTGTGCCTGGACTACAAGACCGAGCAGGCGCACATCGATTACATCCTGCGGACCCGGCGGTACCCGCGATGAACCTGCTGGGGCACTTGCCTGGCGGCTACAACGACTGGCGCGTGACCGTGGGCGCCGCCGGCCATCTGGGCCGGGCGGGCGTGGCGTTGCTGGTCGCCGCCGCTGCGGTCGCCATCGCGGTGTCCGCGCTGTCGCTGGCCGACGAGCGTCGCGGGCGCGGCGTCTTGCTGTTCGCGCTGCGGGTCGCGGGCGTGCTGGCCTGTCTCTTGACCGCGCTGGAGCCGACCGTCGAGCTGCGGCAGGTGACCCACGTGCCGAACCGGGTGGCGGTGCTGGTCGACGCGTCCCGGTCGATGGAGGTGCGTCCGCCCGACGGCGGCCCCTCGCGCGCCGACCGCGCCGCGGCCCTGATCGACGCCGCCGCGCCGGAGCTGGCGGCGCTGCAGCGGGACGGGCATGACGTCGATCTGTACGCGTTCGCCGACGCGCTGACGCCGGCGACGCGCGAGTCCCTGCACGCGCCGCCCGCCGGCGACGCGACCCGCATCGGCGAGGCGCTGGGCGAGCTGCGGGCGCGCTACGCCGGCCGCGACCTTGGCGCCGTGCTGCTGATCTCCGACGGCGTCGACACGGGCCGCATCGGCGAAGGTCCGCTGGACGCGACGACGCGCACGACGATCGAAGCGCTGGGCGCCCCCATCCACACCGTCGGGCTCAGCGAAAAGTCGCTGCGCGACCTGTCGATCGCGACGGTGCTGGCCGACGAGCTGGCGTTCGTCCGCACGCCGGTCACGATCGAGGCGGTCGTCCGGCAGAACGGCCTGCCCGATCGGCAGGTGGACGTGACGCTGGAGCGCGACGGCCGCCCCGTCGCCACCCGCGGCGTGGTCCTGCGCGGCGACAAGTCCGAGGAGAAGGTCTCGTTCGACTGGCTCCCCGATCACCCCGGCAACTTCGTCTTCCGCATCTCGACGCCGGTGCTGGCCGGCGAGGCGCTGTCCAGCAACAACCAGCAGTCGTTCACGCTGAAGGTGATCCGGGACCGCGTCCGCGTGCTGCACCTGGCGGGCCGCCCCTCGTGGGACGAGCGGTTCCTGCGCGCCATGCTGCGGCGCGATCCCAACGTCGATCTCGTGTCGTTCTTCATCTTGCGGACCGAGACGGACGAGCAGCCCTGGAACCACGACGACCTGTCCCTGATCCCGTTTCCCACTTTCGAGATCTTCGAAGAACAGCTGCGCTCGTTCGATCTGGTGATCTTCCAGAACTTCAACTACGCGCCTTACGGCGTCGAGCCGTTCCTGCCCAACCTACGCGACTACGTCGAGGAGGGGGGCGCGCTGGCGATGATCGGCGGCGACCTGTCGTTCGCCAGCGGCGGCTACGGCCTGACGCCGCTGCGGGACATCCTGCCCGTCGAGCTGCCGCCGGTCGCGCCCACGCTGGACGGCGAGAACGACCCGGCGCTGACGACCGACACGTTCAAGCCGCGCCTGACCGCGGAGGGCCACACGCACCCGATCACGTCGCTGGTGCTGAACCCGCGCGAGAACGAGGCGGGGTGGGCCAAGCTGCCACCGCTGGTGGGCATCAACCGGGTGCCGCGCGTGAAGCCGGGCGCGGCGACGCTGCTGGTCCATCCGTCGGCGAAGGGTGGCGACGGAAAGCCTGCGCCCGTGCTGGCCGCCGGCGACGCGGGCAAGGGGCGCACGCTGGCGCTGCTGACCGACAGCGCCTGGCACTGGGGATTCCTGGCGGCCGGCGAAGGCGACGACGGCCGCGCCTTCCAGCGGTTCTGGGAGAACGCCGTCCGCTGGCTGGTGCGCGATCCGGCGCTGACGCTGCTGCGCATCGAGCTGGCCCGGCAGGAGTACCGCCGCGACCAGCCCATCACGGCCCGCGTGCGCGCGATGCACGCCGACTACACGGCGGCGCCGGGCGTCGACGTTCTGCTGGACGTCAACCCGGCAGGAGCCGCCGCGGGCGCCAAGCCGCTGCGCAGCCTGAAGGTGACCACCGACAGCGACGGCGACGCCGAGGTCGACGCGGGGCTGTTGCCTCCGGGTGCCTACCGGATGACGGGACGCGCGACGCTGGACGGGCGCGCGGTCGCGCAGGACGAGACCTTCGTCGTTCGCGCGGCCGGGCCCGAGCTGGACGACGTGGCGGCCCGTGACCGGGTGCTGCGCGAGCTGGCCCAGGTCAGCGGCGGCGAGTACCGGGCCGAGAAGCTGCCGCGCCTGGCGGTCCGACCGTCACGCGAGATCCGGGTCGGGCGGCAAGAGACCGTCGAGGTCTGGTCGCGGCCGCCGCTGCTGGTCCTGGGCCTGGCCCTGCTGCTGATCGAGTGGACGCTGCGCCGCCGCTCGGGCCACGTCTAGCGATCAGTGTCGCGGCGGACGGCGAGGGCGCCGGGCACCCAGCGGCGGCGGGGCGTGCCCGACCGGCGGCCGCGCCCCGCGAATACCAGCAGCATCGCGAGGCCGGGCAGCAGGCCGGCGGCGCCTCCGGCGCCGGTCGCGACGGTGCATCCGGAGGCGCCTCCCATGGCGGGCGCGGCCTCGAGGAGCTCCCCGTCGTCGGGCGCGGTCACGTCCAGGGTCGCCACGGTCTTGTGCCCCGCGGCGTCGAAGGCCGTCGCCGTGATGGTCTGCTTCCCGGAGATGCCGGTCAGGTCCCACTCGAATGGCCCGTTCTTGGCGGTCGCCGTGAGCCCCTGCGGCGAAACCGTCAGGGTGACGTTCGTGAGCCCGCAGTCGTCTTGCGCATCGAGCTTCACCGAGAAGTCGTGCCCCATCGACGCTCCGTTGTGCGGCGTCACGAACGAGACGCTCGGGGGCTGCTTGTCTTCCATGCAGCCGAAGGCCGAAGGTTTGGGCCCGCCTGGCCAGGGCCCCAGGGCGTCCTTCATCATCTGGTACGAGTTCTGGGACTGCCGATCGCACCGGTCACCGGTGATGGCCAGCGACTTGTTCTGGAACCCGTCGCAGTTGCGGCAGATGTACGGGTACATGATGTCGCTGTCGCTGGAGACGTGCTCGAGCCCCAGCAGGTGGGCCTGCTCCTGCGCGATGATCACCGCCGTGTCGTGGGCGTTCTGGCCGCCGTCCAGCGTATAGGCGACGCCGCCCTTGAGGTCCTTGCACAGGAACGGCGCGACGCCCGCCACGGTGCTGTCGACCTTGCACCACGCGCCCCCGCCGGAGGACACGACCTCCGTGTAATAGGAGCCGCTGGTGGGCTTGGTCAGCGTGAAGATCACGTTGAAGTCCGCGTACCAGCGGTCCAGATAAGCCTGGATCTGCTGCTGGCACTCGAGCAGGGTGGGCGCGAACGTGCAGGTGAACTTCGGCGCCAGTCCGCTGCAGGCGTTGTAGTTCATCGACGGCAGCGGGGTCTTGCCGTCGGCGTACACCAGGTAGATGACCTTGGGCGCGGGCGACGTGCTGCTTTCGGCGACCGACGGCAGCGCGGTCTCGGCGGCGATCCCCGGCGCGCGTTCGGCCGACATGAGGTCGGTCTCCAGGGTCGAGCTGGCGCCGGACTCGCCACCGGCGGCGCCCGGGCTGCCCGAAGGCTCCGCCCCCGGCGGTTCGCCGCAGCCGAACACGCCGATCGCTGCGACGAACGCGAGAGGAGCCAGGGTGGACTTGCAACGCAACGCCATCGCGGGTGTGCCTCCGCCGACCCCGTTGCACAATCGGCTTGCCTCGCCCGCTCCCCCGCTGGCGGTGCAGGCCGACCTGTGGCAGGGTCTGCACACTTTTTCATCGGCCGGTCCCGCCGGGCGCTTTATAGTCTCCCCTACGATTTTTTTTGCCGGAGTAATGACGTCATGGTGGCAGCCGAATCATTCGTCAGCGAGCTCGACGCGAAGAACC
>CAZPUH010000664.1:0-2432 GCA_964589215.1 uncultured Myxococcales bacterium
GCTGTCCCAGTTGCTCGACGCGCTCTGTCGCAGGTCCCAGCGTCGCGATGATCTTGGTGTGTCGGTAGTGACCCCGCATGCCGGTGAAGGGCAGCCTATCGCCCCCATTGTTGCCGCCAGGTTTCTAGACGCAGGATTCTCGACGACCGCTGCGTCGGGTGGCGGGCGCCTTCATTCCACCAGCATGACCGCGCTGCGCGGCTGGACCAGGTAGCGCCACTCGCTCAGCGCGGGAGCCTGGGACAGCGGCAGAATGTCATGGGGTGAATCCAGGGCGGTATCGGCGATGCGGCGCCAGGCGCCGTTCCGGCGGGGCGGCAACTCGAACGGCAGCGCCTCCCAGTAGCTGTTGAACATCAGGTGCATGTGCCCTCGGCGACCGTGCGCCGAGACGGCGAAGCTGTGCGAATGCGCCGAGAAATCCGGCTGATTCAAGTTCACGCCGTGCCATTCCACCTGAGACGAAAGCAGGAACTGGCTCAAGGTGACGCGCGGGTCGCGCTCGGGCGTGCCGTGCAGACGCCAGGCCACCAGCAGCTTCACGAAACGGTGTAGATCCGCGTGGCGCTGCAACAGCGACCAGTCGAACCAGCTGAGCTCGTTGTCCTGGCAGTACGCGTTGTTGTTCCCGAGCTGCGTTCTCCGCACCTCGTCGCCCATCAGCAGCATGGGAACGCCAACCGACGTCAGGGTCAGCAAGAGCAGGTTCTTGGCCTGCCGATTTCGGAGGCGTTCCACCTCAGCGTCGTCGGTGGGACCCTCCACGCCACAGTTCCAGCTGAGGTTGTGATCGAGCCCGTCTCGATTGTTCTCCCCGTTCGCTTCGTTGTGCTTGCTGTTGTAACTGACCAGGTCATTGAGCGTGAAGCCGTCGTGGCAGGTCACGAAGTTCACGGTCTGCTCGGGGTCGACCTCGTCGTGGCCGTAGAGGTCGGGGCTGGCCATGATCCGGTTGGGCATGGCCGCCACCGAGCCCGCGTCGCCGCGAACGAAGGCCCGCACGTCGTCGCGAAAACGGCCGTTCCATTCCTTCCACCGGTCGCCCACGAACGTGCCGACCTGGTACAGACCGCCGGCGTCCCAGGGCTCGGCGATCAGCTTGGTGTCGACCAGCTCGGGATCGGTCTCGATGCTCCAGAGGGTCGTCGGGTAGTCCAGCATCCGTCCAGTTCCGTCACGGGCCAGAATCGACGCCAGATCGAAGCGGAAGCCGTCCACGTGCATCTCCCGCACCCAGTAGCGCAAGCTGTCCTGGATCATGCGGCGCACCACCGCGTGGTTGGTGTGCAGCGTATTGCCGGTGCCGCTGAAGTTCGAGTACTTGCCGTTCTCCAAGACGTAGTAGGTCGGGTTGTCCAGGCCGCGAAACGACTGGGTGGGACCGCGTTCGTCCCCCTCTGACGTGTGGTTGAACACCACGTCCAAGATGACCTCGATGCCCGCGCGGTGCAGCGCCTTGACCAGGTCGCGGAACTCGTCGAGCGGCCCCATCAGATCCTGGCGCGAGCTGTACTGCCGGTGCGGCGCGAAGAACGAGATCGGCGAGTAACCCCAGTAGTTCTTGCCGACGATCGCGTCGTCCACCTCGAACTGGAACACCGGCAAGAGCTCGACCGCCGTGACACCCAGATCGACCAGGTAGGGGATCTTCTCGATCAGCCCCGCGTAGGTTCCGCGTTTCTCGGGGGCCACCCCCGAGTTGTCCCGGCGCGTGAACCCCCGCACGTGCATCTCGTAGATGACGGTGCCGACGAACGGGCGGTTCAGCGGCTTGTCGCCTTCCCAGTCGTAGGTGGCGGTGTCCACCACCACGCTCTTCAGCGACTCCGCGAAGTTTTCCCCGGGGCGAATGGCCGCCATCCGGTCGTAGCGCTTCGGCGTGGCCACCAGCCGCGAATAGGGGTCGAGCAACACCTTGTCGGGATCGTAGGTCAACCCCCGCCCGGGCGAGCGTGGGCCGCGCGCGCGATAGGCGTACACCTGCCCGGACTTCACGCCCGGCACGAACACGTGCCAGTAGTGGTAGCTGCGGTTCTCGGCCGGATCGAGCGCCACCACCCGAGCCGGGCGCTCGTCGTCCTGGTGATCGAACAGCAACAGCTGGAGCTCGGTGCTGTGCTTCGAATAGACGCTGAAGTTGACGCCCCCGTCGACGAGGGTCGCTCCGATGGGCCAGCTGCTCCCGCTACGCACGCTTGGAGGGGAGAAGATCCGTGATGGTGCCGTCGGCGATCTCGGCGGCGAAGTAGACCGTCTCCGACAGGGTCGGGTGGGCGTGAATCGTCAGGCTCAGGTCCTCGGCATCGGCCCCCATCTCCAGCGCCAGCACGGTCTCCGCGATCAGCTCGCCCGCGTTGATGCCGACGATGCCGGCTCCCAGGACCTTCTTGGTGTCCTTCGAGAACAGGATCTTGGTGAGGCCTTCCGAGCGC
>CAZPUH010000665.1:0-2633 GCA_964589215.1 uncultured Myxococcales bacterium
CCCTCGTTTCGGCATACAATGCGGCGTCCATGCGCGCGACCTTCGTGACGATCGCGGTCGTTCTTTCCGCGGTCGTCTCCCCGCTGTCGGGCTCCCCCGCGCGCGCCGCCGATCACCCGACGCCACCGGCCGAGGCGCCGCCGGCCGACGCCCCTTCGAAACCCGCCAGGCCGGCCGAGCCGATGCCCGCCGCCGCCGCGCCGCCTCCGCCGGCCGCGAAGGCGGCCGACCAATCGGCGTCGCCGGCCGAGGCCGCGGCCGCCCGGACTCCGCAACCTGCGCCTCCTCCGGCGCCGCGCCGGACGGGGCCGGACCCCGCCAAGCGGTTCCCGCGCCTGAAGCCGCCGTCGCTGCTGCACCGGGATCAGTTCGGGCTGGCGATCATGCCCGGGTCCGGGTACCGGATCATCGCCCCCTACAAGGACAACGTCCCCTGCGGACAGGTCAACACGCGGGTGTGCGCCGGCCGGATCCCGTTCTTTCTCGACGCCCAGGCCTCGTTCGGGTTCGCAACCCGCTGGGACGTCATCGTCGACCTGCGGTTCGGGATCGAGGCCGACTTCAGCCAGTCGCACCAGTTCGCGGTCGCGCCTGGCGTCCGCTACTGGGTGGACGCGGACCAGCCGACGAAGTTCTTCGCCACCTTCCAAGGCGTTTACGATCTGAACCCGCAGCACGAGCCGGGCGTCAAAGACTACGACTTCGGCGTCCGCAACGCGAACGGGTTCATGTTCGAGGTGATGCGCAATCTGGGGTTCTACCTGCAGTTCGGGGAAACTGTGGGCTTGGTGCGCTGGTTGCGGTTCGAAGTGGACGGAGGCGTCGGCGTTCAGGCGCGATTCCCCTAGGCGCGACGCGCGACCGCGCGCATGATCGTCACGTCTGGCCATGATCCGGGTCGCGCGCATGGAGAAAGGCGACGTCGAGGCCGCCGCCGCCATCCTGTTCGACGCGTTCGGCGCCGTCTACCGCCAACGCGGGCACGTTCCGCCGTTTCCCACCCGGGACAGCGCCGGCTGGCTCTGCCGGGCCTACCTGGACCTCGACCCGGCGGGCTGCGTGATTGCCCGAATCGGCGGCGACGCCGTGGGGGTGGGGTTCGCCCACCCGCGCGGACCCGTGACCAGCGTCGGCCCTCTGGCGTCCCGCCCGGGCGCGCCGGCCGGGGTGGCCCGGGCGTTGATGGCGGAGCTGGGGCGGGTCGCCTCCACGTCGACGAGCCACCGGCTGTTCCAGGACGCGTTCAACCCCGACTCGTTCGGGCTGTACGCCCGCCTGGGCTACGTCGTCGTCGACGTCGCGCCTTACCTGCTGGCGGACCGCATGGCGCCGCCGCCGAAGGCGCCGCCGGTCCGGCAGCTGCGCGGCGAGGATCTGCCGGCGGTCGAACGCTATGACCGTGCCCGAGGTGGCGCCGATCGGCGTCCCGACTTCGCGCTGCTCGCCTCCAGCGGCAGCGGCTTCGCGGTCGACGGGCCCGACGGAGAGTTAGCCGGCTTCCTGTTTTATCGGTCGTTGCCGGCGCGGGTCGTGATCGGCCCCGGGATCGCCGAGTCCGCCGACGTGATGGCCGACCTGGTCGACGCGGTGGCCGTCGCGCTTCCCGGGCGCGCCGCCGTGATCCGCGCCTCGGGCGCGACCCCGCCGGTCCTGCTGCGGGCCTTCGCGCGCGGCTTCCGGGTCGACCATCTCGGCAACCTGATGGTGAAAGGCGCGTACACGCCGCCGCCCGCGCAACTTTATGCTCTGTTTCCCGAGAGCCTGTAGCCGTCGCCGCAGCCGGCGACGTGGTATGTTTCGGCCCTCGATTCGCGCGGGAAACTCCCGCGGGCCCCTCCATGGACGTTCGCTGCGACCGCTGTCAGACGGAATACGAGCTCGACGACACGAGCGTGACCGCTGACGGCGCCACCGTTCAGTGCACGACCTGCGGCCACACCTTCGTCGTCACTCGGCCGGCTCCGGCCCCTGCCTTCGTGGGCGGTGGCACCCCCGCGCCGATGCCGTCGGCGGCCAGTCAGCCGACGGCATCGTGGATGCTCACGACCGAGGAGGGCAAGACCCACCGGTTCCGGGACTCGACGACCCTGCAGAAATGGATCGTCGAGCGGCGGGTCACCCGCGGCGATCGCGTCTGCCCGCCGGGCAGCACCTGGCGGAAGCTGGGCGAGATCGAGGAGCTGCGGCCGTTCTTCGAGGTCGTCGACCAGGCTGACCGTGCCGCGGCGGCCGGACGCGTGCGGACCACGCGGCCCGAGACGCCCCGCGGATCCAGGCCGCCCCCGGCGGCGTACGTGTCGCCCGATCCCGACGACGACGACGTGTTGACGACCGGCGGCGGCAGCGGCCGAAGCAGATACAACAGCAGCCCGGCGGTCGTGGATGACGACGACCTGGCCGCCGCCGGCCTGGGCGGCGCGCGGCGTGGCCGCACGCTGTTGATCCTGGCCTTCGTCGCGCTCGCGGGCGCGGCGGGTTATCTGGGTTTCAAGCGCGCGCCGGGAAACGGGCCGGCGAAGCCGCCGGTGGCGGCCGCGCCGCCCTTGCCGTCCACGCCGGAGACAGCGCCTGCGCCGCCCCCCGCACCTGCCGCGGCGCCCGCGGCCACGCCTCCCCCCGCGGCCCCGGCTCCG
>CAZPUH010000666.1:0-5119 GCA_964589215.1 uncultured Myxococcales bacterium
CGGAGCACCCGCCGCGACCTGCGCCGCGGGAGCGCGAGTTTCAATCGAAGGAGGCTGCGCCGCCGGCCCCTGCCCCACTGCCACTACTGGAAGAATGAACACCATGTCGTTTCCCTCCTACGGGACGAATGTGTGCCTGCGTCGCCTCCTGACCAGCCCTGGTGTCCTTTCTTCCGAGATCTCCGGCCGATGCCCGACGTCAGCTCGGGCGTGGGCGCCTCGAGCGTGGCGACCTCAGTTCGTGAGCTGGCAGCCCCGCAGATCCTCCGCCTTGAACCAGTCGAAGATCGTCACCGCCGCGCGCGCGTAAGCGCCGTTGCCCCGCAGGCGGCCGGACCAGTTCGCGCCGTGGTTGTTGGCGTGCAGGTGACAGCGCAGATCGACGTTCAAGTCGGGGAGCACGGGCACCTCGACGTGAATCCCCTTGTTCACCGCCCTCAGATCCAGATCCAGCGTAAGGTGCGGCGGCAGCGCGCGCCACCAGGCACCGCTCACGCGCGGCTTCGCGAGCGCGGACGGCGGCCGTGCTGCAGCCGCGCCCGGCACGATCGGCTTCGCGGCGGTCTTCTTGGACGGATCCAGCACGCCGCCGGAGACGCTGACCTCGCCGGCCAGTATCAGCTCGCCGCGCGCGTCGCCGGCCAGCCGCAGCGAGGCGTCGACGTCGGGCAGGTACAGCTGCGACGACGGCGTTCCGATCGTCAGATTCGCGCCCGAGAACGGCACGTCGACCTCGCCCAGCCGGAACGGCGAAAGGGCCACGACGCGCACCACCGCAGGGGCGCCGCCGCGTCCGACGCGGATGACGCCGATGCCGTCGACCTGGACGTCGAGCCCGCTGGTCCGCACGCGATCGCCGTGCGCGTCGACGGTGCCGCGCCCGTGAACCAGCGGCGTGGCCGGCGACAGGCGGACCGTGACGTCGTCCAGCCGCGCCTTTCCGTCGAGCCGCGGGCCCGGCACGCCGGCCAGCGTGCCGCCCACCTGCACCTGGACGGCGACGCGGCCGCCCACCGACACGCCGCTGGGCAGCCGCACCGGGAACTGCGCGGCGTCCAGGTCGCCGTCGAGCCGCAGCGCCAGCGCCGTGCGCCCGACGTCGTCCAGATCCAGCGTGGCGCGGCCGCCCAGCCGCGCGCTGAGCCCGGGCGTGCGGACGGCGACGTCGGTCGCCGTCAGGGCGGTGCCGTTCAGATCGAACCGGCCCCCCGCCGCCAGCGTCAGCGGCGCGGGCCAGGCGCCGGTGCGCACCACGACGTCGCGGGTCACGCGCAACGCGCCGACACCGCGCGGGCGGATCATCACGTCCTGGACGCCCACGTCCAGATCCAGAGTTCCGCTGGCGCTCTTCACGAACCGCGGCCAGAGCTGGGGCCAGCGCGCGACGTCGACGGCGCCGCTGACGTGCCCCGACGCGTCGGCGCCCCGCAGCCGGGCGTCGATCCGCAGCCCGGTCAGCCCCGGGCCGGCGACGGTCAGCGCGGCATCCGCCTCCAGCGGCGCGCCGGCCCGATACGCCAGCGTCGCCCGCCCGCTGGTGGTCAGCGGCGCGCCGGCCAGAGGCGGCGGCAACCAGGGGCCGAGCGCGCGGTCGTGAGCGTCGACCTCCGCCTCGACGGAGAGCGCGCCCCGCCGCTTCACGCGCGCGTGCACGGTCACGCCCGGCTCGATGCTGGCGGTCACGTCGCCGGACTCGCCCGCGATGCGCACGTCAGCGCTGACGTTCCCGATGGGTTTGCGCGACACGGCCAGCCCGGCGATCTCCACCTTTCCGGAGATGGCCGGCCGTCCGGTGGTTCCGCTCAAGGTCAGGTCGGCGGCGGCGACGCCCGCCACGGGCGGAGCGCTGGCGGAAGCCATCGACACGATCGCCGCGAGCGGATACTCGCTCATGCCGATCGACACACCCAGCCGGTCGTCGGGCCCCACGCGCCCGCCCAGCCGGACGACGCCGCCGGCCGCGCGCTTCAACTGAAACGGCGTCACATGCAGGCCGCCCTCGGGCGACCAGAGCGCCTCGATCCGGCGTGGCAGCACCAGCCGCTGCCCCACCGCCGTCAGCGACGCCGGCGGCGGAAAGCCCAGCTTCAGCGCGACCCGATCGAGGGTGCCGGCCGCGCTGGCCTCGACGCGCAGCGGACCGGACGCGATCGTCGGAGGAACCCAGTCCTGCAGCGCGGCGACGGCCAGACTGCCGTGCGCGTCGACGCCAGACCGCGTCCGGTCGGCGTCGGTGGTGTCGGCCGGAAAGACCAGCTCGGCGTCCAGCGCCGCCGACAGGCCGCTCCAGTCGACGCGCAGCCCGTGCAGCTGCATCGCAGCCCCGGCCAGCCGCACGCGATCGATGGACGCGTCGAGCGCGTCCGACCGCTGCGCGCGCGTCGCCGATCGGCCGGGCCCGTGGCGCGCCGCCGCGCCGACGCGCAGCTGGTAGGCGTCAGGACCACGGGCCGCGCGATGCCGGTCGAGGCGCAGGTCGGCGTCGGGCAGATCGACCTCGACGTCCGCGAACCTGGGCGCCAGCCGCGCCGTCGCGTGCAGGCGGCCGCGCAGCTCGCCGCCCAGCACGGGACGCAGCGCCGGGTCCAGCATGCGCGTGATGTCCACGCGCTGCAGGTTCACGCGCAGGTCGGCGCGGCTGTCGGCCAGGCGAGCCGCCACCTTGATGGGGCCGCCGTCGACGTCCAGGACCCCCTCGAGGCCGCTGAAGGGGCCGCGAACCAGCGCATGCAGGTCGCCGCCGATGCCCCGCGCCCAGCCGCCGGTGGGACGCCAGGCCGCCTGCAGCCGCGCCAGCGCGTCGCCGAAGGACGCCCAGCGGACGTCGGCGTCCAGGCCGGCGGGGGCAGGCGGCGGGCGCCCGCCCGGGCCCGGGAAGATGTTCAGAAACGAGGCGCGGCCGGACAGCAGAGACCGCCCCGTGATGCCGCGCGCCACCTCCAGCGTGAGGTCCGTGGGCGCGTCCCGCAGGACGCCGACGCGCGTGATGACCGCCGCGTCCAGCGGCACGATCGTTCGCCACGGGCTTTTCGGTCCGCCGATGCGCACCGACCCGCCGCGCGCCACGACGGCGCGCGCCTCGAAGAGGAAGGCCGGATCGCCCCCCGCCGACAGCGACCCGACGGCCGCCGCGCGGTCCAGCGTCATCCCCCAGGTGTCGAACGTCAGCTCGACGTCGACATCGGCGATCTCGACCCGCCGCAACGTCAGCGACCCGCCGCCGGACTTCGCCTTGCCGGCACGCCGCGCGGCGTGGGGGTCGAGGCAGGCGGCCCGCCCCGCCGGCGGAACGGACCGGAACGCGTCGACGGTTCCCAACCCGTCCGTGTCCAGGTCCAGCCGCCAGCGCCCTTGCGCCACCCGCACCCAGGTGACGTCGATGACGCCGCCCCGGTGAATGGCCAGCTCCGCGTCGGCGCGGGCGGCCGCCGCGACGATCTGACCGTCGGGCCCCTTGATCTCCAGGCCTTCCACGGACAGGGGAAAAGGGCGTCCCAGCAACAGTTCGACGGCCGCCGCCCAGCCGGCGCGCGCGCCGGCGATCTTGACGGTGCCGCACATGGACGCGGTGGCGCGTTGGACGACCCACCGGGCGACGGGACCGCGCAAAACCAGCGGCAAACCGAAGACTGCCAGCAGAAACGCGCCGGCGACCCCGGCCCCGATCCGCAGGAGCACGGTGGCGGTCCGATGCTTCCCGCGGCCGGTGGCCCGATCCATCTGCAGCCAAGCGTATCAGCTTCGCGCCGCAGGCCCCCGCCGCGACGGTGGTTTTCAGGATTTGAGACCTTTCGATCGCCGGTCACCCACTTACGGACGCACACTTCCGGCAAGCGCGAGCGTGGCCATATTTTCCGGCACAGACATGGCACGGGTTCGAGCGGACCGTCGCGGGGCCGGGCTCCGGCACGCGCGCCGGGCGCTCGCGTGGCTCGCGCTCGTCTGTGCAGGGATCACCGTGGGGTGCGCGCATCAGGAGCAGCAACAGGCGCCGGTGATCCGCGATCTGAGCATCGACGGCACGCACGCCGTCTCGCCGCGGCAGATCAAGAAGAAGATCCTCACCAGCAAGACCGGCTGGTGGCCGTTCGCGCACAAGGAGTACTTCGACCCGGTCACCTGGGAGGCGGACCTCAAACGGATCGTCCGTCTCTATCTCTCGCGCGGCTTTTACCAGGCCCGCGTCGCCCACGAAGCGGTGGTCCCCGACGGCAAGAACGGGGTGGCGCTGAAAGTGACCGTCGAAGAAGGTAAGCCGACCCACGTCGGCAACCTGCAGGTCATCGGCCTCGACGCCCTGCCCTCCGCCGACCAGGAGGCGGCGCGCAGCGGGCTCGCCCTGCTCCCCGGCCAGGTGTTCGACGAGGGCAGCTGGGAGTCGAGCAAGAGCGGGATCGTCAGCAAGCTGCGGGCGCGCGGCTACTACCGCGCGACGGCCGCGGGGGAGGCGCTGGTGGGCGAGAGCTCGCAGCAGGCCGACCTGCGGATCGTCGTGCGCCCGGGCGTGCCGTACCGCTTCGGGGCCATCGACGTGAAGGCCGGCCCCGACCCGCGCATCCCGCCCGTGCTGGTCTGGGACCAGACGCGGCTGGCCATCCCCGACGGCTCGCTGTTCAACGACGAGGCGCTGGACGAGGCGCAGCGGCGCGTGTTCGGCATGGGCGTCTTCGCCACCGTGCGGGTGGTGCCCGGCCCGCCCGACGAGACCACGGACCGCATCCCCATCGTGGTCACCGTGCGGGAGGCGCCTTTCCGCACGCTGCGGGGCGGCGCCGGCTTGAAGATCGACCAGATCCACCAGGAGGCGCGCCTCATCGGCGAGTGGAGCCACCGCAACTTCGAGGGGGGGCTTCGCAAGCTGACCATTCACGCCGAGGCGGGGTGGGCGTTCCTGCCCAACATCTTGGCCGTCGCCACCAACGACGTGGAGGCGGCGCCGCGCAATGGGCCGGTCTTCGACTTCAGGGTCTCGTTCGAGCAGCCGCGCTTCCTGGGCCACCCGTCGCTGCGCGAGCAGAACAGCATCGAGTTCGAGCGCACGATCCAGCAGAGCTACGACAACCTGGCGGGTCGGTTCGGCACCGGCGTCATCTGGCAGCCGCGCTCGCGGGTCTCGATC
>CAZPUH010000667.1:0-9547 GCA_964589215.1 uncultured Myxococcales bacterium
TGCCGCCGGTGCTGCCTCCCGTGCTTCCACCGGAGGCGCCACCCGTCCCGCTGCCGCCGGTCTGCCCGGCGCCGGTCCCTCCGCTGGCTGGGCTCCCCCCCGAGCCCGCCCGCGTTCCGCTCGAGCCGCCTCCGCATCCAACCGGAAAAGCGAGAAACGCCACCAAACCCGCGACCAACCTCCGAGAGCTACCCTTCATGCCCCCCTATTGCTCCGGGACATCGATTTATGTCACCGCCCGAGCTAAAAAATCTGGCCGGCGGCGAAGTAGGCGCCGACCGGCTGCGCGTCCGGCGACCAGGCCAGATCCGCCCGCACGACGAAGGTCTGCCCTTCCTGCAGCCGCAGCCCGGCCCCGATGCCGTACTTCAGCCCCCAGCCGGTGCCGTCCAGGTCCGGGTGCGCCTGGCTGATCTCGGACCAGGTGCGGCCGCCGTCCAGAAACGCCGCCAGCCCCAGGACCAGCGACTTCTTGCCGACCTTGAACGGCAGCAGCTCGCTGCGCGCTTCGAGGTTCTGGAACAGCTTCACCTTGCCGTAGTAGCGCTGGGCCGGAACGCCGCGCACGGCCTTGCTGCCGCCGATGGCGGGGGTCTCGTCGAAGCGCGCCAGCTCGTAGGTCGGCGGATCGCCCATCATGACGTCCGCGACGCCGCGCCAGGCGATGGTCAGCCAGCGCGGGATCGGCGTCGTGTAGAACTGGGCGGTCGCGTCCAGCTGGATGTACGCGTACGGCAGCCACCCCGGGACGGCGGGGCTGAGCCGCGCTTCGAGAAAGTGGAACATGCCGTGGCGGGTCACGATCTCGCTGTCGCGAGAGTCGTACTGGATCCCGAGCTCGATCAGGTCGACCGCGTGGGGGCCGAAGCCGCGCAGGAACGACTTCACCTCCGGCGTGCCGGACTGCTCGTCGCGCGCGAGGATGCTGTTGGCGGGCACGTCCAGCCAGTTCTGCGTGTAGACGTTGCCAAGCAGGGCGTACCAGTGGCCGCCCAGGTTCGAGCGCGCCTCCACCAGCAGCGTCGGGTGCATGCGCCGGTATTCGGTCTCTCGGATGTCGACCGAGTCGGGCGGCCGCTGGGACGCGTTGCCGATGCCGTAGTACTTCAGCGTGCGCTCGTCGGTGAAGGCGGGCCGGATGTCGAGGCGCGTGCGGTGCTGAGGGCCCAGGTCCAGCCAGGTCAGCAGGAAGTAGTAGTCCTGGAAGGGGATCACCAGGTTGCCGGCCTGCACGTTGAACGTGATGAAGGCCCCGTTCTCCAGCTTCCACTTGTAGGGCTGCGGGTGCCCGGGCTCGACGCGCGCCCAGTCGGCGACCTCGCCGAACCCGAGGCCGACGTCGCTGTCGCCGCCCGCGATGGGGATGATGTTCAGCTCGCGGTGGCTGGCCGGCTGCTGGGCGGCAGGCGGCGCGGGATCCGCACGCGCGGAGGAGACCGGCGCCAGCGCGGCGACGGCGACCAGCGTCGTCCACGCAAGGCGCGCCTGCATTCCAGCCGCCAAGTTGCGGACCCCTGGCGGCGGGTCAAGGGCACTTCGTAGTCGAGCGCCCTAGAACGAGCGATTACGCCGAGAGCTTGGGACGGGCGGCGCCGTCGACCCCGTCCTGGGCGGCGCGTCGCGTGTCAGGGCGGCGCAGATCGTCGAAGGCGTCGACCTGGATCGCGTCCTCGCGCAGCCGCTCGGCCTGCGCCAGCAGACGCCGCTCTTCGGCGCTGATCACGCCGGCGGCCACCGCCCGCTCGGGCAGGTCCGCCTCCGGATCGCGCGGCAGGCGCCGCGCGCGGACCGCGTCACGGATCTTGCCCTCGACGGGCAGCGCCGTCTGGCAGGCCGCGAACGCCGCCTCCAGGCGCCCCATGCCCGGATCGGCCGCGCCGGGCAGGTAGATGTCGCCGGTCAGGCGGTCGCGCGCGGCCGCATCTTCCAGCATCGTCCGCGCGACGGCCGCGCCGACCCGGTCGCTGGGCGGTCGGCGCCGGATGCCGAACGGGAAGATGAGCATCCGCAGGCCCCAGGCGGCGAAGCGGTTCGGCAGGTTGGCCAGCAGGCCCTCAAGCGCCTCGTCGATGCGCCACAGCGCGTGGTCAAGGCTCCAGCGCAGGAACGGCAGGTCCTGGCTGCGCTGCCCCTCCTCGACGAACCGCTTGGCGGCCGCAGACCCCAGGTACAGCCAGGCCAGCGCGTCGGCCAGCCGGCCGCTCAGCTTCTCGCGCCGTTTCAGCTGGCCGCCCAGGGTCGCCATCGCGACGTCCGACGCCAGCGCGAACGCGGCGCTGGCCCGCCCCAGCCGGCGCAGGCCGCGGCCCACGACGGGCGAGAGCGGCCCCGCGCCGCCCCGCTTGCCCCCCGCCAGCCCCGGGATTGCCAGGCGCGCGACGTTCGCGAAGATGAACCCGATGTGCCCGAAGAAAGCGCTGTCGAAGGCGGCCACGTCCTTGGCGGCCGCCGCCCGCATCTCCTTCAGCACGTAGGGATGGCAGCGGATCGCGCCCTGGCCGTAGATGATCAGCGAGCGGGTCAGGATGTTCGCCCCCTCGACCGTGATGGCGATGGGCGCCGAGATGTACCCGCGGGCCAGCATGTTGCGCGGGCCGCGGCAGATGCCGGCCCCCGCCCGCACGTCCATGGCGTCGACCAGCGAGGCGCGCATCCCCTCCGTCAGGTAGGCCTTGACGATCGCCGACACGACGGCCGGCCGCTCGCCGGCGTCGACGGCGCCGCAGGTCAGCACGCGCGCGGCGTTCATCAGGTAGGCCATGCCGCCGATGCGGGCCAGCGGCTCCTCGATCCCCTCGAACCGCCCGATGGGCAGGTCGAACTGCTTGCGGACCAGGGCGTAGGCGCTGGTGGCGCGCGCCGAGAACTCGGCCCCCGCCACCGACAGCGCCGGCAGCGAGACCGACCGCCCGGCCGCCAGCGACTCCATCAGCATGCGCCAGCCGTGGCCGGCGTAGGCCGCGCCGCCGATGATGGCGTCGACCGGGACGAACACGTCGTGCCCCTCGGTGGGGCCGTTCTGGAACGGGATGCCCAGCGGATCGTGCCGCTGCCCGATCGTGATCCCGGGGAGATTGGCCGGGATCAGCGCGCAGGTGATCCCCAGGTCGCCGTCAGGGCCTCGGGGCGGCGCGTCCGCGGGGCGTTCGAGGAGGCCGTCCGGGTCGCGAAGGCGGAACGCCAGGCCGATCAGCGTCGCGACCGGCGCCAGCGTGATGTAGCGCTTGCGCCAGTTGAGGCGGATGCCGACGACCTCGCGCCCCTGCCAGGTGCCGCGGCAGACCACGCCCTCGCTGGCGGTCGCGGCGGCGTCGCTGCCCGCCTCGGGCCCGGTGAGCGCGAAGCAGGGGATCTCCTCGGCGGCGGCCAGGCGCGGCAGGTAGTGGCTCTTCTGGGCGTCGGTCCCGTAGTGCAGCAGCAGCTCGGCCGGCCCCAGCGAGTTGGGGACCATCACGGTCACCGCCGTGGTCAGGCTGCGGCTCGAGAGCTTGACGACCACCGCCGAGTGCGCCGCCGCCGAGAAGCCCAGCCCGCCGTACGACTCGGGGATGATCATCCCGAAGAACCCCTTGGACTTGATGAACCGCCACACCTCGGGCGGCAGATCCTTGTCGTTCTCGATCTGCCACTCGTCGAGCATCGCGCAGAGCTCGGCGACGGGGCCGTCGATGAAGGCCTGCTCCTTCGCGGTCAGCCCGAGCGGCTTGAAGCGCAGCAGCTTCGTCCAGTCGGGGTTGCCCGAGAACAGCTCGCCGTCCCACCAGACGGTCCCCGCCTCCAGCGCGATCCGCTCGGTGTCGCCCATGCGCGGCAGGGTCCGCGACACCAGCCGCATGATCGCGCGCGTCAACAGCGCGCGGCGCAGCGGGGGGATCACGGCCGCCAGCACCAGAAGAAGCACCAGGACGTCCAGCAGCAACGCGCCCAGATGGCCCATGAAAACATGATACTCGTTGTAGAGTCCGCCTGCCTGCCTGGGCGGACCGCGAAGGATCTGGACGACCTGTCATGGAAAAGATGAGCCGCGAGCAGATGGTGGCCGAGTTCGGCGCGCCGGGGGTCGAGAACCCGATGATCCTCGACCTCATCACGACGGATCCGGACAGCGGCGACGTCGTGCTGGTCATGATCGAGCGCCGGCCGTGGGGCGCCCACCCGCACCAGCTGAAGCAGATCGAGGAGAAGATCAACCGGTACATGGCGTACGCGCTGGATGGTTTCCTGGCCGAGCACCACCCGCAGTACGTGGGCCGGCGGGTTCGCTTGCGGCTGGATTGCGCGGAGGCGCCGACGGGCGAGAGCGAGCGTTTCATGGCGGCGGCGCAGCACGCGGCCCGCGAGCACGGGCTGGAGTTCCTGGTTCGGATCGCGCCCGCTTCCGCCGCCGGCTGATGCGGACGGGTTGGGCGGCCGCCGCGCTGACGGCGGCCCTGCTCTGCGCGACGCCTGCCGGCGCCGCTCCGGCGAGCGACGTCGCCGGGCGCGCCGAAGTCGAAGGGCAGGTCCTGAGCCGGCGCGGCACCCCGGTGGCCGAAGCGCAGCTGGTCCTGTTGCGGGCCGCGCCCGACGGCACGGAGGCGACCGTGGAGGCCACCGACACGGACCGTCTGGGGCGATTCCGCATCCCGCCGGTTCCGCTGGGCGCTTACGTGCTGGACGTGCGCGCCCCGGGGTTCGGCACGCTCCGCTATGCGTTCGAGGTCGGCGGGCCCGTCGAGGGGCTGTCCCTGCGGCTGGACCCGGCCGAGGGGGCGGCGGACCACGTGACGTTCGTGTACGCGCCGCAGGCCCTGCCCGGCCGCGACGGGAGCAGCACCGCGACGGTGACCCGGGCCGGGATCGACGCGCTGCCGGGCGGGACCACGCGTTCGTTGAACGACGTGCTGGCGACCCAGCCGGGCTTCACGCGCGACGACCAGGGGGCCGTCCACCTGCGCGGCAACTTCGCGGGCCTGCAGCTGCGCGTCGACGGCGTGACCCTGCCTCCGTCGGCGCAGACGCACCTCCAGCAGCTGCTGGACGCGCAGGTCGTCGACCGCGCCGAGGTGATCCTGGGCGGCCTGCCGGCGGAGTACGGCGAGAACGTGGCCGGCGTCGTCGACATCCAGACCCGCCGGCCGGGGCCGAAGCCTTACGCCGAGGCGCAGGTGCTGTACGGAACGTACGGGACGCTGCGCTGGCAGGAGGCGGGCGACTTCCGCGCGGGGCCGTTCTCGATCATGGCGGCGGGCAGCGCCGGGACCACGGCCCGCGGCCTGGACCCGCCGGCCGCCTCCCCCGTCCTGCACGACCGCATGCACGACGGGCACGCGTTCGTGCGCATCGAGGAGCGGCTGGGCGGCGCCGACCGCCTGCAGCTGCTGGGCGCGTACGGCCAGACCCACTACCAGATCCCCATCGACCCGACGCTCTCGCCGCTGTCGGCGGCGCCGCCCG
Source organism: uncultured Myxococcales bacterium (assembly GCA_964589215.1). Lineage (GTDB taxonomy): Bacteria > Myxococcota_A > Polyangia > Fen-1088 > Fen-1088 > JADGRB01. The sequence goes on from CAZPUH010000667.1 coordinate 5,437, forward strand.
GCGCGGTGCGCGGGGTCGATCGCTACGGAAACGCGCCGCCCGACTTCGTGCCGTTCGACGCCGACCCGACGGAGTCCGAGCTGGACCTGTTCGGGGCGCTGACCTGGTTCCACGACTTCGGGCCGGGCGCGGCGCTGCAGGTCTCGCCGTTCGTGCGCGACGAGACCTCGACGCTGAACTGCGACGCCGCCCGCCAGCTGGGCGCGACGGCCGATCCGGGGCAGACCTGCAGCGACGTCGAGCACCGCGTGCGCCACGCGGGCGGCGCGATCAACCAGACGTTCGAGGCGGGCCGGCACGCGCTGAAGGCGGGCGTCTGGCTGGACGTGCAGCGCAACACGGTGGACTACACCGCCTACGCGCGCGACGACGCCGCGCCGGCCGGGGGTCCCGATCCGGCGGCGACGCTGGCCGGCGCCGACAAGGTGTCGATCACGCTGGCCGCGGTGTACGCGCAGGACCGCATCACGCTGGGCAAGCTGACGTTGCTGCCCGGCGTGCGGCTCGACTGGCAGCGGGCCGCCTTCGACGGAACGACCGGCGACGTCTGGGGGCCCAGCGTCCGCCTGGGCGCGTCCTACGCGCTGTCGCCGCGGGTCCTGGCGCACGCGTTCGCGGGGTACCTGTGGCAGCCGCCCACTTACGACGCGCCGGCGGCGGCGCGCGTGCTGGGCCTGGTGCCGCCCGGGCAGCCGATCGGGGCCCAGCTCTTCGCCGAGGACGACGCCTACGCCGAGCTGGGCGTGGCCGCCGAGGCGCTGCGGTCGCTGCGCCTCACCGCCACTGCGTGGGGGCGCCTGTCCTGGCACACGCTGGACGACGCGGAGGTCGGCGACACGGCGCTCACGGCGGACTACAACTACCGGCGCGGGCGGGCGGCCGGCCTCGAGCTGGGGGCCGTCTGGACGCTGCTGCGGCGGCTGCACGGCTTCGCGAACGTGACCTTCGAGCTGTCGCAGGGTACCGGCATCGCGTCGGCCGCGTATCTCTTCACGCCGGCCCAGCTGGCGTACACCGGCTACCAGGCAACCGACAACGCCCAGGCCGTCACCGCCAACGGCGGCTTCGATCTGGCCGACCTGACGGGGCGGACGCACCTGGACGCGCTGGTCACGTTCGGCAGCGGCCTGCGCACGGGGCCGACCAACGCGGCGACGCTGCCGGCGGCGGCCATCGTCGACGTGACCCTGCGGCACCGGTTCGAGCTGCCGCTGCGCCCCGAGCTGGCCATCGACGTGCGCAACCTGTTCGACGTCGTGTACGCCTACCGCATCGCCACGGGCAGCCTCAGCGGCAGCGCGTATGGCCCGTTGCGAACGGTCGACGTCCGGCTGATCCTGCCGTTCGGGAGCTGACCATGTCGCGCGCCGCCGCCTGGATGCTTTTGCTCGCCGCACTCGCCGGCGCGGCCGCGGGCTGCGGGTTCGGCCTGGCCGACGACACGGGCAAGCCCCTTCCGTCGGGCTACTGGACGTGGGCCTGCCCCGACGGCGGCGCGCCGGCCCCGGACGCGGGTTGCCACCCGGCCGTTCCCGCCGACGGAGGCGCCACCGCGGGCGAGGCTTCGCCGGACGCTCGCTGACCGCCGGCACACGACGTCATCGCGACGCGAGACAGGCGCGATAGCGCTGCACGCGGGCCGGGTCGGCGGTGGCCAGGTTCCGTCGCTCGCCGGGGTCCGTGCTCAGGTCGAAGAGCTGCGCGCGGCCGCTCTCGTGGTCGTCGATGAACTTCCAGCGCCCCTCGCGCAGGGCCGCCTGCGGCACACCCTGGTCGGTGAAGAAGCTCACCAGGCGCGGTGCGGGATCCAGCAGCGAGCGCCCCTCGTGAAGCGCCGCCGACGGCAGGCCCAGCAGATCGAGTATCGTCGGCGCCACGTCCACCGCCGAAGCCAGCTGCGGCGCCCGCCGCGTGCCGCGCGTCAGCCCCGGCGCCGCGATCAGCAAGGGCACGCGCACGTTCTCTTCGTAGAGAAACAGCGAGTGGGCGAAGTTCCCCTCGTGCTCGAGGAACGCCTCGCCGTGATCGCCGACCAGAACGTACAGAGTCCGCTGGTCCAGGCCGCGCGCGCGCAACCCGTCGCGCAGCAGGCCGAAGGCGGCGTCGCCGACGAACAGGTCGTTGGCGTACGCGTCGGCCGGGACCCGTTCGACGAACGGGCGCGGCCCCTGACCGGGCGCGTGGTACGGGTGGTGCCCCGCGATCGGCATGTAGACGGCGAAAAATCGTTCGCCGGCCTGCAACCCGTCGACGAACGAGAGCAGGCGCCGCACGGTCGCCGGCTCGTCGACGCCGAAGCTGGACGAGAAGGCGCCTCCGACGGTGGCCCCGTCCTCGAGCCGCTGAAAACCCCGGTCCGCGACGACGGTTTTCATCCCGAGGTACGCGAACCGGCCCGAGTGCAGCAGCGCCGTTCGGTACCCGGCGCCGGCCAGAAGCGCGGGCAAGGGCTCGCAGGCGGTGGCGCCGGCGCCCAGCTCCGAGGCCTCCCGTCCGGCGAGGGGGCGGCGCGCGCACAGCATCGAGAAGAAACTCTTGATGCTCTCCGGATACGCCGCGTACGCGGCCTCGAACAGCACGGCGTCTCGTGACAGCGCCGTGAGATTCGGCGTCGCATCGCGAGCCGCGCCGTACGGGGCCAGGAACCGCGCGGCCGTGGATTCGAGGATCACCCACACGACGTTCCGGCCGCGCGCGGCGCCCCGCAGGTCCCGCAGGTCGCGGGCGGCTCCCTCCGCGGGCGCGCATGCGGCGTCGGAGATCTCGATGAGGCTCGAGCGCGCGGGCAGGTAGTGGGCTGCGGTGGTGCGCGCCAGAGTGATGACGGCGTTTCGGTGCAAGCCCAGCGTGGCCACGTGAGCGGTCGCCGGCGCGCCGGCCAGCGCGACCACAGCCATCATCGTCAGGCCCACTCCGGGCATCAGCCGGAACGGCGGAGGCAGCGGCCGCAGCCCCAGCGCGAACCCGAGCGCGACGATCACCAGCGGCGCGGCGACATTCGCCGGAGTGACGAAGCCCCGCGCCGAGTCGCCCAGCGCGCCGCCCGTCGCGTGCAGGAACGCAAACGTCGCCGGCGTGGCGAAGAGGCGGGCCACCGGCACGTTGACGGCGACCCACACGACGATGAACGCGTAGCTGACCGTCATCGCCAGGCGCGCGGCGGGCGCCAGCGCCGGCCGCGCTCGGGCGGCCGCCGCGGCGCCGGCCTCGGTCACTCCGAACAGAATGATCAGCCACAGGTCCTGGTGGATGAGCGCCAGCGGCGCCCAGAACGAGAACAGCCCACCGGCGGCGCCGTCGGCGATCCGCAAGGAGACTGTCAGCAGCTTGGCGCCCAACACCACCGCGGCCAGGGCGGGCGTCCGGGCGGCGGCTGGTGCGGGCATCGTCCTGGTGCCTATGCCGCGGCCGCGCGGAACGGACAATGCGGCGTACGTCCGCAGTGGTTTGTCCGCCGCGGGCCCTGCCGGCATAGGAGGGGCAGGAGGCGACGATGCGCAGATCCAGCTGGCTTGGTTCGATTCTGGCGGTGATCTCGATTTGCGCGGCGGGCGCGCGTCCGGCGTGGGCCAGCGACATCCAGGGCGCGCTGGTCCGGCCGACGGGTGTGGCCTTCGAACCGGATGGTGCCCACCCCGAGACGGCGTTGCGCGTTCGGATCCAGGGCGTCGCCGCGATCGCGGAGCCGACCGGCTGCTACACGGCCCCCGCGTGCGGCTACCTCTACTACGCGTGCAAACCCGGCGAGGAGGCGCTGTGCCGCGAGCAGTGGCAGGAGATCGCCGCGGCGGCCAGCGCCGGTCACTGCGTCTCCTTCGGTGCGCGACGGGTAAACGGGGCGCTGGTGGACAACGGGCACGTCCGCGCCCTCACCGAGGCGCCCGACGCGCCCGACGCGTATCTGGCCAGCGAGGGTCTCGGCGTCGCGACCATCGACTGCGTGCCGACGCTGTTCGGCTGCGGGCTCACGCTGGCGGGGGCGTGTCCGCCGCCCAACGGTGCTGGCTGCTGCGCCCCGCCGGCGACGGGTGGCGGCGGAGCCGGCGGTCGCGCGGGGGCCGGCGGCGTCGCGGCTTCCGGCGGTGCCGGCGGTGGTGGCGCGGGCGGCGTC
>CAZPUH010000668.1:0-15752 GCA_964589215.1 uncultured Myxococcales bacterium
GTGCCCGCCCCCGCTGCCCGCGTGACCGCCTGCGCCGCTGCCCGCGTGGCGACCGCCGGCGCCAGCGTGGGCGCCGCCGCCAGTGCCTCTACCTGCTTCGCCACCCGTTCCCGCGGCGCCGCCCGGCTTTTGCTCACTGGACCCGCAGGCGAGAAACGATGTTGCGGAGAAGCAATGCAGAAGGGCGAGCGCGCTTTCATCAAGCCAGGCTCAGCAATATGCGGACCATCGATCCGCCGGCCCGGCAAACAGGCGCGGCGGCTCGCCGGCGGCAGACCGCGTCCATTTCGTGATGCGAGAGCCTGAGGGCGGTCTCAGGTTTTTGAGACCGGGAAGAACAAACGGGATTGCCAGGGTAAGAACACCTCCGTCTACTGCTGGACGCGTCGCCCGCAACTCTTCTCCTGGCGGAGCGTGACGGCAGACGTCAGTTGGTGACGGCGGGGATGTTGAAGTCTTGCCAGGCCGGCGTGGTGTTCAGGCGGGTGGAATCCTGGTTGTACAGGTAGATGGCGGGATAGGTCGTGATCAGGTTGAGCTCGCCCGAGATGACCATCGCGGTGATGTAGAGCTGCGACACCTGGACCAGCGACCCGTCGGCGCTGACTCGCGCGGGGGTCCCGTAGCGATTCGACGAGAAGATGATCCAGTAGTACGTCTTCGAGCCCGACTTCGCGACGGTCGGCGACCACCGCGGCCAGTGGTTGTTGATTCCGGGGCTGGACATGCCCGTGCAGGACGGCGGCTTGTTGGCCTGCAGCTTGACCGCCGTCGCGCCGACCCCTGCGCCCGGCGCGGCTCCGAACGGAACGACATACAACTCGGCCTGCTTGTTGGCGTACAGGTATCCGGGGCTGGGGACAGCGGTGAACGCGAGGAGGTTCTGGTCGGGCGACAAGGCCGGATAGTACTCGTCGATCGACGAGCTCGACGCGCCGGGCACCGGTGTCGCCGTGCCCCCCGCCTTGTCGTTGTACGGAACCTGATAGATGTTCGCCGGCCCCGTCGCGAGATGGCCGTCCTGAGTCCCACATCCCAAACCCGGAGAGCCACCGGCGTTCGACTGGCCCGGATTCGGGCACGCTGCGGAGACGTAGACGACCGTATTGCCGTCGGCGCTCCAGTCCGGGAATCCGGCCGCGTTCTTGTCTCCGGTAGCCAGATAACCGTACGCCGTTCCCTTGGCCGGCACCGGCAACCCGTTGTTGGTCATCGACGCGGTCGAGTTGAAGTCGATCCACATCAGCTTGCCGGGGTACGCATTGTCCGTCGCGTACGGGTTGTTGAAGTCGACCATCTGGCTGGACATGATGCCGATCCGCTCGCCGGAGGTGGCCGGGGCCGTCCAGTGGGCCCTCGAAAACGTCATCGGCCCGCCCCACGCGTACTGGGTAACCGTTGCCAGTCCGGCGGCCCCGCTGGTCGTCGGGCAAGCGGTGTACAGCGGCGCGTTGCATCCCAGGTAGCCTGGCAACGCATTTCCGTGCAGGGTCGGATCAGGCGACACGTTGGCGAGCACCGCCGGCCAGGGCCACGCATCGACGTACGAGACGTAGCTGCCGTCCGGCGTGCCGACGTGGCACCCGATGCACCGTGAGTTCCGCGTGTTGTGCTGATCGTTGGTCAGTACCTCCTGCTGCACCTGATCAATCGTCAACACCTTCGCCGTGCTCGAGTCACCGGCGGTGAAGCCGGACAGATATGAGTCGTTGACCAGTGACGCCTGCGTCACAGCCGAGGTTTCGATCCCCATCTTGTTCGCCTGGGTCGGATCCGTCGACGAGAACACCACGCTGCCGCCGGCGGCGACGGGGGCGATCTGGAACCTCACTTTCGTCGCGCCACCACTGGTGGCCTGGACGGTGACCGTGATGTCCTGTTCGACGATATGCTGCGCTAGGCTGGCCCACAGGGGTTTCGGCATCGTCCAGGTCTCACCGGGCGCCGCGTAGGCAACGTAGTCGGTCGATTCCATCTCGGCGTGGATCGTGACCTTGAGGTTGCCGGAGCTCCCCGGGACACGCACGCGCACCGGGGCCCAGTTGTTCGGGTACAAGGCGCCGTCCTCTGGTTCCGTCACACACGGACCCGCGCCGCTCGGCGTACCGAACTTGGACGCCACACCGGCGTCGACGCTCAGGTCAAAGGCCGGGTTCGGGTTGGCGGCGGTCGGTTCGAAATCTGTGCACTTGCCGGTGCAGCCCGTCGGCCCGATGGAGCTTCCGCCCGCGCCGGTTCCCGCTTGACCGCCTCCGGCGCCGCCGCCCGCCGCACCGCCGGCCTGACCGATCGAACCGCCTCCGGCTCCGCCGCCCGCCGCACCGCCGGCCTGACCAATCGAACCGCCTCCGGCGCCGCCGCCCGCACCGCCGCCGCCCTGACCGATCGAACCGCCTCCGGCGCCGCCAGCAGCCGGCGCGCCCGCCGCGCCCGCGTCTGGCGCCAGACCAACCCCGCCACCGCCTCCCGCCGCGACCTGGTGCGAATTGGTGCCGCGATTCGAGTTACAGCCGGCGCCCGCGCCTCCAAGCACCATCGCCACGAGCGCCGCCAGTCGACCAAATCGGATCATCATCGGCCCGCCTATCGCTGGCAAACAAATGTGGTGGAGAGGCACGCTTTTCCACTCGGGCAGTCGGCTGCCGTCGAGCACCCGCACTGCAACCACCCGTCGTTGGCGGGATTGACGCAGGCGTGTCCCTGCGCGTCGCCGGCGCAGTCGGCGGCCGTCGCACAGCCGCACTTCTTGAAAGTGCTCACGTTGGAGACGCAGTGCGGACCTCCGGAGTGGCCAGCGCAGTCCGTGTCGGTGGTGCAGCCGCACTGGCCGACTCCCGCCGCGTTCCCGCCGATCTCTTCGCAGAGCGAGCCATCGGCATTTTGCGCGCAATCGGCCGAAGCGCGGCAGGCGCGGCAGAAATTGCCGGCGCACGCCCGGGCGTTCGGGTCGGTGCAATCGCCATCCGTGACGCATTCGACGCAGAGCCCGCCGCTCGGGTCGCAAACAGGGGCGGGCGTGGACGAGCCTGCGATGACGGTCTTGCCGACGCAGTCCGCGTTCGCGCCGCAGCCACACTGGTGATTCGCTGCGCACTTGGGGGCGCCGGCGGTGGAGCAGTCAGCGTCGGTCTCGCACCCGCATTTCTGGGACGACTGGACGCACCGGGTCCCGGCCTGCTCCCCGGCGCACTGCGAGTCGTCATTGCAATGACACCGGCCGTCGGGAAAGCAGACGGGGTTCGACCCGCCGATGCGACCGCAGTCTGCATCCGTCAGGCAGTCGACGCAGCGCCCGGAGGGGTCGCATTTGAGGTGCTGGTCGTAGCAATAGGCGCAGTCCTGTTGGACGCCTCCTGTTCCCGCGCCGCCAGCACCTGTCATCCCGCCCAGGCCTCCACCAGCGCCTCCGCCAGCTGCCCCTCCGATGCCGCCTGGAGTGCCCGTGGCACGACCGCCGTTCCCACGTGCCCCTGCGCCGCCGGTGTTGCCGACACCAACACTGCCCCCCGAACATTCGACCAAGGAGAGCGCAAGCAGAACGGGAACATAAGCTAGTTGCTTAACAAGCACTCCCGCGATTATCCCCGGAAGGGGAAGCGCCCCACAAGCTCACACTTCAATCCAGCAAGAACAATCGACCGGTCGTCGTCTCACTCAACGGGCGTGAGGCTCCGCAACATTTCTTCACAGGTCGATCGGCGCGGACTTAACACAACCCTGCGATCCTGACGACCACATGCAGGAAGTCAGGAACAATTCCGGGGGCCTCGCGGTCGAAGCGGTCGGCCTCGTCAAGACGTTCGAAACCGTTCGCGCGGTCGATGGCATCGACCTCGAGGTCGGCCAGGGACAGGTGCTCGGGGTGCTCGGCCCCAACGGCGCCGGTAAGACGACGATGCTGAAGATGCTCGCCACGCTGCTGCCGATCGACGGCGGCACAGCGCGCATCTTCGGAGTCGACGTCGCGACGAGGCCCCACCAGGTGCGACAGCTCGTGGGCGTCACCGGGCAGTACGCGTCGGTCGACGAGAACCTCACCGGCTGGGAGAACCTGGTCCTTTTCGGCCGGCTGCTCGGCCTCCCGCGCGCTCAGGCGCGGGCGACCGCAGACGAGCTTCTCTCCAGCTTCGGGCTCACCGCCGCAGCCGGCCGGCAGATCAAGGCGTTCTCGGGTGGGATGCGGCGACGGCTCGACCTCGCTGCGTCGCTGATCCGCCGCCCGCCGCTGATCTTCCTCGACGAGCCGACCACCGGCCTCGACCCGCGCACGCGCGGCCAGATGTGGGACACGATTCGCGCGCTCGTCCGCGACGGCGCGACCGTGCTGCTCACGACCCAGTACCTCGACGAAGCCGACCAGCTCGCGGACCGCATCGCCGTGATCGATCGGGGCGCCAAGGTCGCCGAGGGGACGCCCGACGAGCTGAAGACCAGCGTCGGTAGTTCGACGCTCCACGTTCGCCTGCAAGGCCGCGAGCGGACCGCGGAGGCCGCGGCGCTCGTGGCGCGCATGATCGGCGAAGAGCCGGTGCTGACGCCGGAGGCGGGCGGCCTGAACATCGCGCTCTCCGACGCCAACCGTGCCGGCGACGTGCTGATCGCGATGCGTGAGGCGAAGCTCGGCATCTCGACCGCGAGCGTTCGCCAACCCACGCTCGACGAGGTCTTCCTCGCGCTCACCGGTCACCACAGCGACCGCGACGACGCCGCGGCGCCTGGGGAGGTTCGCTGATGATGACCTCGCTCGCAGAGGCCGTCGGGGCGCGTCCACTCACCGTGCGTCCCACGTTGCGCGACACCCTTCAGCAGATCAGGGCCATGGCCTGGCGGGCGCTGCTCAAGATGCGGCGCAACCCGGAGCAGTTCTTCGACGTGACGCTACAACCCCTGCTGTTCACCGCGATGTTCACCTACATCTTCGGTGGCGCCGTCGCCGGAAGCGCGCGGAGCTACCTGCCGATCATCATTCCCGGCATCCTGGCGCAGACCACGCTGACCGCCTGCATGGCGACCGGCATCCAGCTGCGCGAGGACATGGACAAGGGGGTGTTCGATCGCTTCAAATCGCTGCCGATCGCGCGCATCGCCCCGCTCGCGGGCCCGGCCATCGCGGACCTGCTGCGCTACGGGGTGGCGGCGACGCTCACGATCCTGGTCGGCGTCGCGATGGGCTACCGGCCGGGCGGTGGGCTCGGCGGCGTGCTGGCCGGCTGGGCATTGACCGTCGCCACCGGCTGGTCGCTCGCGTGGGTATTCACCTGGCTCGGCACCATCGCGCGCAGCGCGCAGGCCGTGCAGGGCATCTCGATGATGTTCATGTTCCCACTGACCTTCTTGTCGAACGCGTTCGTGCCGACCCACACGATGCCGGGATGGCTACAGACGTTCGTCAAGATCAACCCGGTCTCCCAGGTCATCTATGCCTGCCGGGATCTCATGAACGACGGCCGGTTCACCGCGCACGTCGGTTGGGCGGTGGTCGGCTGCGCGGGCATCGTCGCGGTGTTCGCCCCCCTGACCGTTCGCTCCTACGCCCGCAAGATGTGATCGGCGGGCTCCCGGACGTGGATCCCGACCGACGGCGCGCACGACCAAGCACAGACAGGCCGCTCTGGCGACGGCTAGAACTCCCAACCGAGGTTGACGTTGGGGAACACGCCGGAGGAGTGTTCCGCGATGGCGACCGGCGCGCCGGCGGCGTTTCGAAGCGTCGACCCCTTCTGGAAAGTGGAGGCGACCGTCGGCCACCATCGGATCGAGGGCTGCAGGAATAGCCCGCGCCACAGGCGGATCTCGTAGAAGAGGCCTGGGCCGATGGTGTACGTCGTGTACTCGAGGCGGCTGCTCGGGTCGCCCCCCTGAAGCTGGTAGTGGTTCGCTTTGAATTCGACCAGCACGCGCAGGTTGCGCGTGACGAGCAAGCCGATCCCAAGCCCGGTCGTCCAGGGCATGCGCACGTCGGCGCCGGCCGCCTTCTCTGACGAGTTCATCAGGAAGCCGGCGTTGCTGAGGTGCACGCCCTGACCGTGGCTGTACTCCAGCGCCAGCCGCCCGAAGTGGGTCTGCGCGGCGACGTTGGCGCCGCCCAGCGCCCACTGGCCGAGACCGAGCATGACCGCGAGCTCCTGGTGCTGCGGCGCAGCCGCAGGCGTCGCGCCCAACGTGGCGACGGGAGGCGCGGCCATTTCATCCGCGCGGGCGCGCTTCGCGGCCAGCGTGGAGGAGAGGATGACGAGCGCGAGAGCCATTCCGAGCTTGTTGAACGAGGCGATGAGCATCTGGGACTCCTTGGCGAGGGGGGCCACCAGCGGCCCCGACGCCCATCACTCTCGCGGACCGGCGTCCTCCGTTCATTGACCGGGGCGGTCATTCGCTTGACCGAGCCGGTCACGCCGGTACTCCCCGGGCGTCCGGCCGTTCCAGCGCTTGAACGCGCGCGCGAACGCCGAGGTCTCCGAGAATCCCGTCAGAAACGCCACCTCGTCGATCGACACGCGTCCCGCCGCCAGCAACAGCTCGGCCCGCCGCCGGCGCGCTCCCTCCCAGAGCCCCCGGAACGAGGTGCCGTCCTTCTCCAGCAGGCGTCGCAGCGTGCGTTCGGAGTGGCCCAGCGCCCGCGCCACGCGTGTCAGGTTGGGTGCGCCCGCCGCCAGGTCTTGCTCGACCAGCTGCTGGACCTGCTCGGCCAGCGTCTTCGTCGCGCGCGCCGCCAGCGTGACGGCCATCTGCTGCTCCAGCCACGCCGCCAGCGCTGGGTTCGCCTGCCGCGGAACTTGGTCCAGCACGTCGCGCGCCAGCTCGAGGCCGTCCCAGGCGGCGCCAAACATCGGGCGCACGCCGAAGAAGGCCTCGTGCGCCGCGAGCGCGCCGGGCGCGGCGTGCTGGAACGCCACCGCCGGCGGCACCAGGCGCGTCCCCAGGATCTGGCGCGCGACGTGGAGCGCCTCGGCGATCGCGCACTCGTTCGCCACCCGATGGCCGAGCGTACGCTCGCCTCCCCGCTCCCAGCGCAGCCGGACCACGGGGCGCCCGGGCTCGTCTTGCAGCCGCCAGCCCGCGCCGTCGGCGACGACGCCGCCGTAGCGAACGAGAATCGACAGCGCGGCGCCGAACGTGGGCGCGGTCATGGTGGCGAAGGCCAGCACGGTGTACTGCTGCAGCGGAATGCGCTGCGCGGCGGCGACCGGCAGCCCGGGATCGCGAAGCTCCCGCATGCACGCGCCCCAGACGTCGAACAGCGCCGAGAAGGGGACGCGCCGCTCCGGATCGTGCGCCGTGGTCTCATCGAGCCCCAGACGCGCCAGCAGCGGACCCGGCGCCATCCCGCGCGCCGCGGCTTCGAGCACCATCGACGCCGCGACCGGGGCCAGCACCGTGCCCCGAGGCTCGCCCGCGCTCATGCGAGCGCCTCCCGGCGCGCGCCGTCGACGACCCCCTGAGCGCCTGCCTCGCGCAACTCGCGTGATGGTTAGTTGATCATCAGGTGGCGGCAGCCGGACGGGCAACCGCCCTCGAGGACGATCTTCCCTCCGTCGTCGCAATCTTCGAACTCGGGCTGGACGATGCCGTCGCCGCAGTAGGGGCCCAGCTTGCAGTCCGCCGTGCACCCGCCGTAGGCGCCGGTGTTCTTCGCCGTGCCGTCATCGCACTCCTCGCCGATGGAGACGATGCCGTCGCCGCAGGTGGGGGTGCATTGGCTGGGGGCGGAGTTGAATCCGGTCAGCGTCAGGCGGTAGGTCGAGCCGGTGGTCTGGCGCTCGGCCTGGAAGACCGCGACTTCATAGACCTGTCCGTTGGTCAGGCCAAAGTTGGTGCGCGCGCCGGCGCCGAAGGTCACGGTGCCGTTGACGGGGGTGTGGATGGCGCCCAGGTCGACCGCGAGCTGGCGGTTGATGAACACCCAGACGTCGTCGTCGCCGGTGAAGTCGAGCGTGTAGCTCTTGGTCGAGTCGTACTGGAACCAGTAGCGAACTTCGCTGGTGAAGCTGAAGTTGTGCTTCGGCGAGCCGGCTTCCGGCGGGTAGCCGCCGCCCGGATCGTAGGGCGGCGGGATGGTCGCCGAAACCCGCTCGCTGGCCGGCGTGAACGTGTCGCCGTCGACCGGGAAGAAGACGGGCGTCCCGTCCAGAAGCCCGGTCTGGTAAACGGCGGTGTAGCTGCCGTTCTTCGGGGTGCAGGAGATCTGCATGTAGCCCATGGCGTCGTACTTGTCGCAGTCGGTGCTGCCGGGCGCGGCGGTCTTGGACGTGCACGGGACGGGCAAACCCGTGGTGGCGTCGGCCTGCTCGTCGCCGACGTTGCCGCAGTAATACGCCTGCACGGTCACCGGCCACTGCTCGCCGTTCGCGCCCCACCGATTCACGTAGGCGCCCTTTCCGTTGCTCCACAGCGTCAGCGTGCCGGTGGTGGTGTGGTTCACGCCAGGCGTGTCGTGGTACCACTCGGCAAAGGTCGCCGCGCTGGTGATGTGGGCGTTGGCGGGGATGGCGCCGGTGCTGAGGACCGGCTCACCGTCCGCGCCCAGCGTCGACTGGACCAGCCCGGTGATCACTTTCGTGAGACCGCTGGCGCCGGGCTCGAAATCCGCCGGCATGTGGGCGCGGAAGTCGCGGTACAGCGCCGGAACCTTCATCTGGTCGCCCAGCATCGGCTGCACGCACGTGAAGCCCGGCTCGACCTTGCAGTCGGCCGAGCAGCCGTCGCCGCTCACGTTGTTGCCGTCGTCGCACTCCTCGTTGACGACCAGGCCGTCGCCGCAACGGGACGTGCAGCTGCTGCCGGTCTTGCACTGCGGCTCGTTCTGGCAGTTGGCCGCGCAGCCGTCGAACGGCAGGGCGTTGCCGTCGTCGCAGCTCTCGGTGCCTTCAACCACCTTGTCGCCGCAGGTCGTGTGGCTGCACGTGCTGGGGCTGCCGCTGCACTTCCACCCCGGCTCGAGCTTGCAGGTCGGCGAGCAACCGTCGCCGGCCGTGGTGTTCCCGTCGTCGCACAGCTCGGGGATCACGACGACGCCGTCTCCGCAGCGCGCCACCCGGTGACAGGCTTTCCCGTCCGGAACGCAAATGAACCCCGGGTCGACGCTGCGGCAGTCCGCCGCGCAGCCGTCGCCGCCCACCGCGTTGCCGTCGTCGCAGGCCTCGTCGGGCGAACGAAATCCGTCGCCGCAGGTGGACTGGGACACGAATGACCCGCCCGTGCTGCCGCCGAAGCCGCTCACGACGGAGCCGCCTGTCGCCTGCCCTCCCGCGCCGGGCGCTGGCCCGCCGCTGCCCAGTGTCGTGCCGCCGGTGCCTGCTCCGGCTTGAGGTTTGACTCCGGCGCAGGCGGCCAACCAGATCGTGCCGAGGACGAGGCAGACCCGCGAGGACAGCGTCGATCGCATGAGAACTCCCGATCGTGAAGGGGGGGCGGTGCCTGAAGCCAACCATTCTGGCCCACCTTCGTCAATGGGCGCTGTTCGCGCATTTCCGGTGCGCCGTCCGGAAGCGGACGGCTGAGCCCTTTCGAGGAGGCGACGCCCAGCCCATCTGGGGCTACCGCCCCGTGGTTCCTGTAGGCGCTCGTACGAAAACGGCCCCCGGACCGCCAAACGACACCAAAAGTGACCCATCCAAATGTTCAGGTACCGGGGACAGCGGCGGTCGCCGTCGCGTCGAATGCGCGGCGGGCGTTCTTGATCGCCTCGTGGCTGCGATTGGCCCAGTCGGCCAGGGCCCGCAGAGGCACGAGGAGCGTCTCGCCGAGCGGCGTCAGCCGGTACTCGACGCTGGGGGGCTTCGTCGGGAACACGGTGCGTGCGATGAGGCCGTCGCGCTCGAGCTCCCGAAACGTCTGGGTCAGCATGCGCTTCGAGATGTCGGGGATGGCGCGCCGGACCTCGCTGAAGCGGCGCGGTGCGTCCGCGAGCGTGACCAGAACCAGCGTCGACCACTTGTCGCCGATGCGGTCGAGCACGTCTCGCGCCGGGCACCCCGGGTCGACCGCCCAGCCCTTGCGGCGCTGGGGTTCCAAGGGGGTTACTTCGACGTCACCCTGTCCCAAAATCCTGCCTCCTTTACGTCGCGCGGGCGTTGCGTACGTTTGTCGCGCGGGTTCCGAAACTTACCGCGGAACGCAGGAGGACAAAGACCATGGCTTCTGCTCCAACCCTGTTCGTCACGGGGGCAAACGGCGCGCTCGGCAGGCTCGTCGTCGACGCGCTCCTCGAGACTGTCCCGGCGAGCTCGATCCTCGCGGGCGTACGCGACCTCGACAAGCACGAAGAGGCGGTGGCTGCATTTCGCGCGAGGGGTGTCGAGGTACGCGCCGCCGACTACACGCGACCGGAGACGCTGGACCGCGCGCTTCCCGGTGTGGACCGGCTTCTTTTGATCTCGAGCAGCGAGAACGGCCAGCGGCAGGTGCAGCATCGAAACGTCATCGAAGCCGCGCGAAGAGCTGGCGTGAAGCTCATCGCGTACACCAGCATCCTCCACGCGGACACCACGCCGCTGATGCTCGCCGAAGAGCATCGCGACACGGAGGCGGCGCTGCGGGAGTCCGGCGTGCCGTTCGTCCTGCTGCGAAACGGCTGGTACACGGAGGTGTACACGTGGCGGCTTCCGGCGGCGCTCGCGCGCGGCGTGCTCGCTGGCGCGGCGGGCGACGGGCGCATCTCTTCGGCGGCGCGCGCCGACTACGCGCGCGCGGCGGCGGCCGTGTTGACGGGAGACGACCACGCGGGACGCATCTACGAGCTCGCGGGCGACGCATCTTTCACGCTGGCGGACCTGGCGGCGGTCGTGCGCGAAGCGTCGGGAAAGCCGATGGTCTATCAAGACATGTCGCCCGAAGCCTTTCGGTCCGCGGCGATACAGGCGGGCCTTCCGGAGATGGTCGCCACGATCGTGTCCGACACGGATGCGGGCGTCGCCAGAGGCGCGCTCTTCGACGAGGGCGGCGCGCTGGGCCGGCTCATCGGTCGCCCGACGACGCCGTTCCGGCAAACGATCACGGATTTCGTTCGCGCGGGCTCCTGAAGGCCGCGTTGTCATTCGCGGCCCCCTCCATTTTCCATCGCGCCGCTTCGGAGTCGCGATTTGGTCGTGTTATTGTGCGCCCATGGGGAGTGTGGGCTTCGGCGCTGTCCTGATCCGGGGTGCGATCGGCGCGGTGGCGGTCGCGCTCGTCGGATGTCACTCGAGTGGTGGAGCGGGCGGCGGCGGCGGCGCCGGTGGGCTCACCGCCGCCAGCGGCGGAAGCGGCGTCGCCGGGAAAGGCAGCGGGGGAAGCAGCGTCGCAGGGAGAGGTGGCGTCGCCGGGAAAGGCGGCGCCACGGCGACCGGCGGGGGTGGCTCGCCGGGCGCGGGCGGTGGCGGCGTGGGCGGGGGCGGCCTCCCCGCGAGCGCCGCCTGCACACCGGGCGTCGCCACCGGCCCCCTGAGCGACACGGAGCTCGGCTGCACCAACGACGGGACCACCTTCGGCGTCCCCGACGGCGCAGCGGTCTACGGCAAGGTTTACGTGCTGCCGTCCCCGCTGGTGGCGGGTGCGAACAACGCTCTGTCGTTCGTCCTGACCGGCTGGGGACCCTTCGACTTCGAGCTCTGGGGCACCAACACGCCCTCACCGTGCACGGCGGAGGAGCTTCTCTGGTGGGGACCGTTCGGCGCCGGAACGCAGTGCGCGCAGTTCAAGCCGAGCAAGGCCTACACGCACGTCCTCTTCGTCTACCGGCAGCTGTACAAATCCAACTATTCGTTTGCCACGCCGTCGTCGATGCTGTGTCCCGGGGGGACCTGCCCGGCGGGGACCACGGGGACCGGAAAGACGTCCGATGCCCCGATCACCGCGCCGCTCGGCAACTACCCGCTGAATCACTACGACCCCATCCCGCTCGGATGGGACATGACGATCGGCGGCACCGGTCGGATCACGGTCTCGTGGCTGGGAGACGCCAAGCCGGCCGGACAGGCGCAGCCGCTCTCCGCGGGTGTATTCCGCATGCCGGCGACCGACCCCTACGGCGACACGTGGTACTGCATCGGCGCAGGATCGACGCTCACGCAGATCAACGACACCGGGCCCTTCGTGGGCTTGAAGACCGTCCAGGTCTCGCTTCGCAACATCACGCGCCTCGGGAACTGCGGCACGACACCCGGCAGCGGGACGCTGTCCGCCGCGATGGACTACGCACCGAACAGCTCCGCCCTGTTCGCGGACATTTCCGGCACCATCACCTCCTGGACCGGCACCGGCCTCACGGCGAATCAGTACTGCGCCGGGCCGTCCTGCAACTTCCGCTTCCGCGGCTCGTCCCAGTCGCACTTCCTGCACCTGACGGCGACCGCCGACAATCTCGGCGACAACACGACCGCCCCGGTCCCGGTGACCGACGCGACGTGGCTCGTCCAGCCGAGCACCACGGAGCCGTTCTCGATGGCGTGCTCGGCCGAGGGGACGCTGAGCCTGGACTACAACGGTCCGTCGACCCTTCAGCTGGCAAAGGTCTCGGGCCCCATCGCCTGCCCGGGCACGCCCATCCCGAACGACAGCTTCGACTTCACCGCCGAACCGCGATGAGGTTTTCCCGCGCCCGTCCGTGTGCGGTCAGCGACCACGCAGGCCCGGAAGGACCCGCGTGCCCTCGATCTGGACGGCCCTCAGCGCGTCCGGGTCGAGCCCCAGGAGGGCGAGGATCGTCGGCGCGACCTGGGTGGTCTCGACGGGGGCGTGCTCGACCTGAGCCGGGACGCCGGGGCCGTTGACGACCATCAGGACGTGCCGATCGCCGGTGTTCATGCCCCCGTGCTCGGCGAGCTTGGTCGGCTTGGCGTAGACGATGCCCTCCTGGACCTTGCCGAAGACGTCCGGGTACTTGCCGTTGTCGACCGAGACGCCGAAGAAGTGGGCGGCCGCAGCGCCGGCCCAGATCTCGGCGAGACCCGAGTGCTGGACGGTGACGGGGTTGTCGTTGACGTCGAAACCGTCAGCGGTGTGGTTCCACAGGTAGCTCTTGACGAAGTCGCAAGCGGCCTGCGAGTTGTCCGACAGATAGGACTGCCACAGGTCGTCGTTGGTCCCGGCAACGATCAGGCTGGTGTTGCTCGGGTGCGCCTGCGCCCAGGCAGCGTTGATCGCGCTGACGATCGGGCCGTCCTTGACGGTGATGAGCTTGCTGGGATCCTGCGGCGACTGACCGTGCTTTGCCGTGACGATGATGGTCGTCGCGCCGGCGAGGCCGTCCTTGTGGATCGCCGACACCATGCGGCCCAGCTGCGCGTCGACGTAGTCGAGCGCGCTCGACAGGACGGGACCGGGAACGAGCCGACCGTCGACCCACTGGTAACCACCAGCCTCCGGGGCGCTGGTGGTGTAGTTCCCGCTCGCGTCCGGACCGATCAACGTCGTCGGCGTCGAGCGGATCTTCTGGGCGACCGAGACGGTCTGGAAGTTCATGCCGAAGATCGCCGGGGTGCCGACGTGGGTCTTGCCCGAGTGATCGAGCCCGTCGATCTCGTTCAGGATGGCCTGGACCTTGTACCCGTCGTACTGCTTGGTGGCGGCGTTGATGTGCGCCCAGTCGTCGTCCTGCGGGTACGGGACGCCGTTCGGCATGACGGCCTGCGAGTCGATCTCCGGCGAGAACAGGTCGTCGATGCTCCGGCCGTTCGAGCCCGGCCCATTGAACGACGCGTAGACCTCGTGCTTGTCGGACCAGGCGGTGCGCAGGCCGGCGTGGTGGATGACCTGGAAGATCGTGTTCACGCCCAGGTAGTCCCACGGGGTGATCGGCTTGCAGGTCTTCGGGTCCACCGGGAAGGTGCCCGGGTTCAGCGACGTCTGGGGGTCGAACTTCAGGTCCATGATCGCGGCCGGGTTCGTGTCGAGCCCGTTGACGAAGATCGAGCCGTCCTCGTCGAACGACGGGAAGCTGCCGCTGGTGGGATCGATGAAGTCAGGCACGCTCGCCAGCGCGTCGTCCGGCGAGTCATAGATGACGTCGCCGCCGGTGGCCGGCTGGCCCGGGGTGCAGGCCGCGCCCGCCTCGTCGACTTTGTGGCTGTACTCGACGTCATAGAAGACACCGGTCGATCGGGGGTTGCCGCCCGTCATCAGCGCGGTGCCACCGGGATCCGAGTCCGACGGGTTGGAGGCCGCCGCGTGGGTGTACTCGGTGCCGGAGTGGACCAGCCTGGCAAACGTCGAGCGCGGGTGGTTGGCGACGTACCAGTCGAGGTCGCTCTGGTGCATGCCATCCACGCTGATCAGCAGGACGTGGCGGACGCGTCGCCCACGATCATCGCCGCGGTCGCCGGCACGGTCGGACACTCCCACCGGCGCGGCAAACGCCGGAGCATCGTTCGAAGGCTGCGGGTCGCTCTCTCCGCAGGCGCCGAGCATTCCCAAAGACATCGCTACCAGCAGCCAGCGTCGCATGATCATCGGTCCACTCTCCCGTGGGCCAGCCGTGTACCGCGGTTCCGGTCGGTTCTTTGTGTCGACCTGGCAACGTTTCGGTGGCAGCGTTCACGCGTGAGCATCGCTGACGATTTCGAAGCCGCGCAGGCGCGCGTGAAGAGTCTGGCGTCGACGCCCAGCCCCGGGGACCTGCTCGAGCTTTACGGGCTATTCAAGCAAGGCACGCGGGGTGACGTGACGGGCTCCCCGCCCGGGATGCTCGACTTCAAGGGCCGCGCCAAGTTCGACGCCTGGGAAAAGCGAAAGGGCCTCGCCCGCGAAGCCGCGCAGAAGGCATACGTCGAGCTCGTGGCGACGCTGGAGGCGCGTTACGGCGTTCGGCCCCCGGGGTGAGAGGAGCTGGCTGCGATCATGATGCCTCCCGTGGCGAGACTCAAGATGACGGCGGCGCGCCCCGTTGTCGACGCGGCTGCGGATGATCAACACAAGAGGAGATGCGCGCGCGCCACGTCCGGGTCGGGACCGCGGGGTGGGCGGTGCCGCGCGCCGTGGCCGGCGAGTTTGGCGCGGAAGGCAGCGCCCTCGTGCGGTACGCGACCCGCCTCGACGCGGCCGAGATCAACAGCACCTTCTGGCGGCGGCACCGGACGGGGACGATGGCGCGCTGGCGCGACGCCGTCCCGCGCGCGTTCCGCTTCTCCGTGAAGCTTCCCCGCGCCATCACCCACGACCAGGCGCTCCGCGGGGCGCGCCCTCTCTTGCGGCAGTTCTTCGCGGACGTCGCGGAGCTGGGCGATCGCCTCGGGCCCGTGCTGGTCCAGCTGCCCCCGTCGCTGGGGTTCGAACGCCGGAGCGCCCTCTCCTTCTTCCGGGCCCTCCGCGAGCAGCACGACGGAGGGATCGCTCTGGAGCCGCGCCACGAAAGCTGGTTCACCGCCGACGTCGACGGTCTGCTGGCCTCCGAGCACGTCGCCCGCGTGGCCGCCGACCCACCGCGGGTGCCGGGCGCCGACGTCCCCGGCGGCGACCCCGGTTTGATCTACTTTCGCCTCCACGGCTCCCCCGTGATGTACCGGTCGCCTTACGGCGCCGCCCGCGTCGCGGAGCTCGCGGCCCGCTTGCGCGCCGTCCCCTCCTCCACCCAGGTCTGGTGCATCTTCGACAACACCGCCAGCGGCGCCGCCGCGGGGGACGCGCTGGCGCTGTCGGACCTGCTGCGAACGACAGCGCGCCGTCCTGTTTTCCGCTAGGCTGCGCGGCGATCCCTTGGCTTCCCCGCGCACCCTGTATCTGGTCCGTCACGGCGAGACCGAATGGAACCGGATCGGCCGATGGCAGGGCGCCACGGACAT
>CAZPUH010000669.1:0-7268 GCA_964589215.1 uncultured Myxococcales bacterium
AGCGCCGGCTGTGGCAAGACGCCCACGCTGAAGAACAGCCCCGGGACGACGGCGAACTACAACATGGTCACCGTCAACGGCAAGACGCGCCAGTACATCTTGCGGTACCCCTCGACCTACGACAACCAGCACCCCTACCGCTTCATCATCGCGTACCACTGGCTCAGCGGCAGCGCGAGCCAGGTCTTCAACTGCCAGACGGAATCGATCAAGTGCTACACGACGCAGAGCCCGTTCTATGGCCTGTGGAACCTGGCCAACGACAGCACGATCTTCGTCGCGCCCGACGGGCTGAACGCCGGCTGGGCGAACGCGGGCGGTGAGGACATCACCTTCACCGACCAGATCGTCAAGGACGTCGAGAACGACCTGTGCATCGACAAGAGCCGCCTCTTCGCCAACGGGTTCAGCTACGGCGGCGGCATGAGCAAGGCGGTCGGCTGCGCGCGCGCCGACGTGTTCCGCGGCATCGCGGTCTACTCGGGCGCCGACTTCCTCAGCGGCTGCGACGGCGGGAAGTCGCCGATCGCGTTCTACGGGTCGCACGCCACCGACGACCCGACGAACCCGTACTCGTCGGGGATCACGATCCTCAATCGGTTCGTCGCCAACAACGGCTGCACGATGCAGACGGTGCCCGCGCCGCCCAACGGCGGCCACACCTGCGTGCAGTTCGCGGGCTGCTCGGAAGGCCACCCCACCCGCTTCTGCGCCTTCCAAGGCAGCAACCGTCACGATCCGTCGCCGCGCGACCCGGGGCAATCGACCAGCTGGAACCCGCCCGAGGTCTGGAAGTTCATCACGCAATTCTGAGCGCGCGCCTCCGGACCGCGCATCACCGACGGCGGTGAACGCCGCTCGCGACCGGCTGGTATATTTCCGCCGTGTCAAAGGCGGCGTTGTGGTCGGGCGGCGGGGGACAGCCGCGGTATGAGGTCGTTTGCGCGCTGGCGGCGGGCGGGATGGGGCGCGTGGACCTGGTCGTCCGACGGGACGGCGGCTTCGCGCGCCTGTTCGCGCTCAAGCGGCTGCGGCCACATTTGATTGACGATGAGGCCGTACGCCGCATGTTCCTGGACGAGGGGCGCATTGCGGGCCTGGTGCGGCACCCGCACGTCGTCAGCGTCGTCGACGTGGGCGAAGACGAGGGTGGCCCCTATCTGGTCATGGACTTCGTCGAGGGGGTCTCGCTGGCCGAGCTGATCGCGCGCACCGCCGCCCGCGGCGAGCGCGTCCCCATGACGGTCGCCCTGCGCATCGCCGCGCAAGTCGCCGCCGGGTTGCACGCCGTCCACGAGACGCGCGGCCCCGACGGCAAGCTGCTGCAGCTGATCCACCGCGACGTCTCGCCGCAGAACGTCCTGATCGCCTTCGACGGGACGGCGCGCGTCAGCGACTTCGGCATCGCCAAGGCGCTGGGACGCGCGACCCGCACGACGACCGGCGTCCTCAAAGGAAAGGTCGGCTACCTCGCGCCCGAGCGGCTGCGATTCGAGGAGCCGGATCGCCGGGCCGACCTGTTCTCGTTCGGCGTGGTGCTGTTCGAGCTGCTCGCGGGGCGGCGTCTTTACGACGGCGCCGACGACGCGGAGGGGCCGCGCCGGATCCTGAACGAACCGCCGCCCGACGTCGGCGACGCGCGCGACGACGCCCAGCCGGAGCTGGTCGAGCTGATGTTCGAGCTGCTGGCGAAGGATCGCGGCTGTCGCCCCTCGGACGCGGGGCTGGTGGCGCGCCGGCTGGACCAGATGCTGGCGCTGGCGCTGGCCACGGAGGACCCGGTCGACACCGGCGCGTACGTCGCCGGGCTCTTCGCCGCGGAGCGCGAGGCGTTGCAGGCGCGGGTCGCGCGCATCTCGGGGACGCCTCCCGCGGCGCGCCTGCCGGCGGCGCGCGCCGGCCGGCGTGGAACCTGGTGGACGCTGTCCGGCGCGTCGGCGCTGATCGCCGTGCTCGCGATCGTGGCCGGACGCCGCCCGAGATCGGCCGCCGCGATCGGTCGGTCCTTCGAGGTGCCGTCCCCCACGCCGGCCGCGCCGGCGACCATCACGACCGGCGAACCCGCGCCGGCACCGTCCGCGCTGCGCCCGACCGCCGATCCCGAACCGCCCCCGACGGCGCGTCCCGCCCGGAAGCGGCACGTCGCCGATCGCGCGCGAAGCACAGCGGCGCGCCCGGCCGCCCCGGAAGGGTGCGATCCGCCGTACACGCTGACGCCGTCGGGCGAGCGTCAGTTCAAGCTGCGCTGCCTGGTCGACGTGCGCCGCTGAGGGCGCCCGCTCACAGCCGCCACCAGTCGTCCGATCCGTCGGTCGTCCAGAACGACGTCGCCGTCAGGTTGCCGTTGCGATCGGAAGCCAGCGCCGTCACGTAGGCCGCCCCGACGCCCGGAACGGGACTGACCGCGGTGAAGCTGCTCGTCCCGGCCGCGCCCGCTCCCGCGTCGTCGCCCGCCGCCGTCACGCTGGCGAGGTCGCCGCCGTGGGGGTTGCGCCACGAGGCGCCGTCGTCGGACGTCCACAAGCTGTCGGGGCGAAGGCCGGCGAACGTCACCCACACGCGCTGCGGGCGGGCAGCGTCGACGGCGATCGCCACGACCGGCCGCCGCGGAAATCCGGGGTCGGTCGACAGCGCCTCCCAGTGAACCTGCCCGGGCGCGGCCGGCGGCGCCGCGACATCGTCGCTGTAATAGAGGTGCCCGGCCGCGTCCCCCAGCCAGGCGCGCGGCGCGCCCGTCGGCCCCACGCCCGCCGCCACCGCCTGCACGGCGCCGTCGAACAGGAACGAGGTCGGGGCGCCGTCCTGCGCCCAGGAGCCGGCCAGGTCGTGCGTCACCCAGACCAGCGTGGGGCTCACCGCGAACAGCTCGACCGTCGAAAACGGGGAGACGGAGAGCCCCCAGAAGTCGTCCGACACCGGAACCGACGCCCAGCAGGGCCGATCCTCCGGCGACCGCCAGAGCCCCGGCGCGCCCGGGGTGCCCGCGTAGGCCACGAACGTCGTCCCCTCGGTGATCGCGAACGCGGTCACCGGCCCGTTGGGCGTTGGCTGCCCGCAGGCGCCGGAGCCTTTGTCGTAGGGTGTCCAGTCGGCGGCGCCGTTCGCCTTGAAGACCCGCTCGCCGTCGGAGAACCCGACGTACGTGCGCTGCGGGCTGGTCTTGACGGCCGTGATGCGCGCGCGCGCGTCCTGCGGCTGCGGCTCCCACGCGAGCAGCGCGGCCGGTTTGGCCACCCCGACCACCTCACGCCCGCAGCCCGACGACGCGGCGGACAGCGCCGCCACCAGCGCGGCGGCGATCGACGCCATCGTGTTCGCGCTCATCACCAGTCCACCGAGAAGCGAGGGCCGGCGGCGACCAGAACGCGCAGCGCGCTCTGACGAAGCACGTCCCCGCGGTTGTCGACGGCCAGCGTGCCGCCCCACCCGGCCGGCGCGTAGTCGACGCTCGCCAGCACCGCGATCGCGACCGACCGGCTGACGGGCACGTCGAGGCCGCCCCCGACGCCGATGCCCCAGCCGGCGCGCCACACCGGCTGCCCCCCCGCGAGTCCCGTCGGCTCGGCGCGATCGAGCTGCAACAGCACCTCGGGCCCGACCTGCACCGAGAACACGTGGTCCGGACGAAAGGTCTGGAACACCCACCCGCGCAGCACCAGCGAGCGGAGCGCGACGGTTCCGCCGCCGTCGACAGGCTCGTGGCGGGCCGACGTCGCCCACGTGCCGCGCATTGCCCCGCCCCATCCCCCGCGACGCGCGAGCGCGAGCTGCGCGGCGACGGCGGCGCCGGTCTCGCCGGCGGCGAGGGCGGCCACCAGCGTGCCCGTGAACCGCGGCCCCGCGAAGGGCGCATCACTCGCCGTTCGCGCGAGGTCGGCGGCGGGCGCCGGAGACCTCGGGTCCAGCGACACCGGCGTCGCGCCCCGCCCGGCAACATCAGGCGCCAGCAGCGGCACCGTGACCGTCTGGTGATCGCCGACCGCGCCCACCACGACCGTCGTTGAGAACGGCTGGCGCCCCGGCGCCGTCGCCGTCACGACGTGAGGCCCGGGATCGATGGGCACCGCCGTCGACCAGGCCGGGGCTTGCAGCGCGGCGCCGTCGCGCTGGACGACGAGCCCCGGGATCCGGGCGGCTGCCGCCGGGACCGCGACGGCCAGCATCGAGAGCCGCGGCTCCAGCGCGTGGGCGTACTGGCGCGCCGCCTCCTCGCGATCGGGGCGACCGTCGCGCTTGGCGCGCGCGATGACCTCCAGATATTCGGCCCACGCGCTGGCCAGGTGCCCGTCGACCTCGTGGCACATCGCCAGCGCCAGCAACGTTCCAGTGGCGCGGTCCAGGCGCAGGCTCTCCGCCAGCTTCGGGCAGGCCTCGTGGGCGTCGCCGCTCTCCAGAAGCAGGCGCCCCTCCTGGAACAGCGCCTCCGCGACCGCGTCGGGATCCTCGGGGACGGCGGCCGGCGCATCCGCCGCCCGCGCGGTCCCGACGACCAGCGAGGCCGCCAGGAGCGAGACCGCCAGCGCGCACCGCCTACGCACCGGCCACCCTCTCCTGCCGCATGCGCGAAAGGCGCTGCGTCGGCTCGGAAAAGATCGAGTCCTCGATCGCGTACGTGACGGCCCGCCCGTCCCGCTCGACGACGCACGCCTGCGACGCGGCCAGCTCGCTGAGCGCCCCCTGCACGGTCCGCAGGGAGACGCCCAGGCGCGCGGCCGCTTCCTTGGCGGTGGCGCGCCCCTGCTCGGCCAGGAGCCGCAACACGCGATCCGTCGTCGAGCGCGACGTGCGCGGATCCGGAATCAGCAGCGGGCGCGTCGTCACCAGGGCGAGCCGCCCCGGCGTGCGCACGATCGTCGCGACGCCGTCGATCGCGCCGCGGACGCGGTGGAGCAACACGTCGAAGACGCCCCGGTGCAGCGCGGGGACGTAGTTGAAGCCGTAGGCGCGCGCGAAGCAGGTCGCCTCGTCGAGCCCGCCGGGCCCCGCGAGCGCGAGGATCGCCAGCACCGTCTCGACGCGTCCGTGGGTCAGCCGCGATTGCCGCAGTCGAACGGCGTCGGGCCCTGCCAGCAGCGCGGCGCCAGCTTGCAGGCAGCGCGCGCTCTCGCCCGTCGGCTGGAGCACGACGTACGCGGCGCCCGGCTGGACCGCCAGCCCGTGCAGCGGCGCGGGCGGCAGCGCCGCGGTCCCGTTTCGCCAGGCGAGAAGCTCGGCGCGAGCCGCAGTCTCCGCAACGCCGCCCTCGCCAGGTTCGTCGAGCGGTTCGCGGGGGTCGATCGCCGCGACGAGGATCGCCACCTCTCGTCGAAGCGGCCGGGGAACGGTCGCCGCGCGGACGGCGTCCGCGTGCCGCAAGAACGCGGCTCGGTCGCCCGCCTGCGCGGCGGCCAGCAGCGCCTGCAGGCCGGACGCGGGCCAGGCCGTCCCACCGGCCAGGTGCCCACCCGCCAGCGCGCGTTCCCAGTCCAGCCAGGCGCGCCACTCGGGCGGCGCCACCGCGTCCAGCGCCTCGACGATGCGCAGGGCGAGGTGGGTCTGGCGGCTGTAGCGGCGGGCCCGCGCCAGCGCCAGGTTCGCGAGCATCTCCGCGCCGGGAATCCCCTCGGTCCGGGCCATCAACGACGCGCGCCGGGCGAGCGCCAGACCTGCCGCGTGGTCGCCGGCCTCGATCGCGAAGAGCGCCCGCACGGCCCGGATCTCGACGACGGCCGACGCCATTCCGGCGCCGGCGGCGCCCGAGGCGAGCGTCCCCAGGTCCGCCTCCGCCGGCTCGCCGCGCAGCAGGGACGCCAGCGCGCGCGCCAGCGCCAGCTCGACGCGCGCCTGGACAGTGCCGCCCGTCACGGTCACCGCGCGTTCGAGCCGCGCCACCGCCTGGCCCAGCGCCGCCGCGTCCAGGCGCAGGAACGCGGCGCGCGACGCGCGGACGAGATCGAGCAGCGAATCCAGCGGGTACATGAGACGGCCCCGAGTCTAGAACGCTTTGTCGCCGGCGACAGATCGGTGCACCAGATGTAAGCGCGACCGTGCGGACCACGTCTCACCATCGCCCGTGCTCGGAAATTCCCCGAGCTCGCAAACGGGAAAGGGACCACATGAGAAAGCACCTCGAACTGACGACGGCCGCGGCGTTCGCTGCCGCCCTGGGCCTGGGCGCCGCTCCGGCGCTGGCGCAACCGGGCACCTGGACTGCCATGCCCATGGATTCGATCACCGGCCTGCCCCATCGAAGCGTGGCGCTGCTGACGGACGGCTCGCTGCTGGCGCAGGAAGAGAACGCCGACGGGCACGTCTGGACGCGCCTGTCGCCCGACCTCACCGGCAGCTACCTGAACGGGACCTGGCGGCCGGCCGGGGCGACCCAGGTCGATCGGCGCTATTACCCGTTCGCGGTCCTGCGCGACGGGCGCTTCTTCGTCGCGGGCGGCGAAGATCTGGCCGCCAACGAATCCGATCACAACGTCGTCGAGATCTACGACCCGGTGACCAACACCTGGAGCCTGGGCGCGCCGGGTCTCTTCGGGGACATCGGCGACGTCGCGAACCAGGTGCTGGCCGACGGGCGCGTCATGGTCGGCTACCGCTGGGACGGCCGCACGCAGGTCTACGATCCGGCGACGAACCAGTGGACGCAGACCGCCACGCGCGCCGCCGCCGTCGGCACGGAAGAGACCTGGTCGCTGCTGCCCAACGGCACCGTTCTCGACTGGACGGCGGCGCAGCCGGTCCGCTACTTGCCGTCGACGAATCAGTGGGTGAACGACGCCGTTCCGCCGTTCACGATGCAGAACACCGACGCCGAGATCGGCCCGGGCGTGTTCCTGTACAACGGCAAGCTGCTGGCGTTCAGCGCCTTCGGCCGCACCGCGATCTACACCCCCGGCGCGTCGCCGGCGGCGAACGGCACCTGGGTCGCGGGACCGTCGACGCCGGCGCCCGCCCAGTCGAACGGTAACCCGTACAACGCGCAGTACACCGAGGATACCCCCGCCTGCATCGAGGTGAACGGCAAGGTCCTGCTGGTCACGTCCGACACGATCTACGGCGCCGGTCGGTTCGCCGAGTACGACCCGACCACCAACACGATCAGCCAGATCCCCAGCCCGCCCGGCGTCGCGACGAACCGGGAGTCGTACCTGTTCCAGATGGTGGCCTTGCCGACGGGACAGATCCTGGTCACGGGCACGAACACCAACGACTACCTCTACACGCCGGCCGGCGGACCGCAGACGCAGTGGCGCCCCAGCATCACCAGCATCGCCGCCAAC
>CAZPUH010000670.1:0-1338 GCA_964589215.1 uncultured Myxococcales bacterium
GCGACACCAGCGCGCGCTCGCCGTGGTACGGGTGAAGGCGGGCGGCGTCGGTCTCGCGCTCGGTCAGCGCGCCACCCCGCATCCAGGTCGCGACGGGCACCGCCAGCTCCCCGATGTCGTGGCTGTAAGCCGCCCAGCGCAGGTCACGAAGGTCCGATTCCGGCAGGCCCAGCCGCTTACCCGCCGCGCAGGCCAGCGACGCGACGGCGCGCGAATGCCCGAACGTGAACGGCATCCGCATGTCGATGAAGTCGGCGATGGCCAGATACGCCTCCTCGCAGGCCGACTCGTCCAGCATCGCGTGCGGGGTGGGCTCCAGCGCCAGGATCGTCTGGCGGTCGACGGGCCCGTCGAGCCCGGCGAGAAACCGTTCCGGCTGCGCCAGGAACAGCTGCGCCAGCTCCGGCTCGTAGGCCCCGCCGGCGCGCTTGGCGATCATCGGCGTCACGGCCTCGAAGCCGTGCGCCTCCGATAGCGCGACGATGTCCTGGGCCAGCGTCACCAGGCGGACCGGGAACTTCACCGCCTCGCCCGACAGCCCGCGTGGCAACCCGCGTCCGTCCCAGCGCTCGTAGATCTGGCCGAGACTTTCGCGGATCTCCTCGGGGAGACCCAGGCGCTCTGCGAGTCTCTGCGCGACCTCGCAGTGTCCCGACAAGATCGGGACGTTCACCTGGGCGGCCTCGGCAAGGCCGCGCGCGACGGCCTCGCTCAGCTCCGCGGGCGAGGCGCCGGCGAAGACGCGCGTGATGGCTCTGACGAAGACCGCGGCGAACTCCGCCTTGTCGCCGAAGTCCAGGCGCTGGAGGTCCTGGCGAAGCGCGATCTCGTCGCCCCACGCCGCCGCAAGCAGATGCGAATCGGCGTTGCACCCGATGTAGCGAAGCAGCGCCTGATGGTAGACGGCGCGGCGCATCCCGTCATCCAGCCGCCCGGCTTCCGCCAGCCGCATCGCGAGGACACAGGAGCGCAGCGCAAAATCTCGCGAGTGACCCGTGGCCAGGTCCGTCGCGTAGGCCAGCGCCATGAGGAAGTCCGCGCGTCGAACCAGGGGTGCCGCCATCTTGGTCGTGGCCTCGGTTCGCGAGTGTATCCCACGAGTCAGGGCGGCCGTGGTGGCCAGCTGCGGGCGTGAGGAATGTATGCGGGCTCCTGCGTTCTAGTACCGGAGGGGAGTGGGCGGGCTGCGAAGCGCCCTATCCAACGCCCGGACCGGAGACGCGATGACGAGAGCGACCCTTTTGACGATGTCCCTGGTGCTGGTGATCTCTTGTTCGTCGTCGACGAGCGACACCGGCCGTTCGGGCGCAGCAGGCGGGGCCAGAGCTTCAGGCGGGG
>CAZPUH010000671.1:0-7425 GCA_964589215.1 uncultured Myxococcales bacterium
CGACGCTGCGCCCGACGGCGCCCTGGCCGATGCGGGCGCTGGCGGCGCCGCGGGCGGCGGCGGACGGGACGCCTCGGGTGTCGGAGGCGCACCCGGGTCGGGCGGCGGCGCGCGCGACGCGGCCCCTCCTCCCCCGCCGAAGTTCTTCTACCATGACAGTCCGGGCTGCTCGGTCGTGGGCGAGACGCTGGAAGCGCCCGGCGGTGCGCTGCTGGCCGCCGGCACGATCGCGCTCGTGCTGGCGCGACGGCGAAGGCGCGACTGAGATCGCGCGCTCGCCTGACGTTCAGGTGAGCTGTGCGACGGCGCTGCCGGCCGCGGCCTGGGGCGCGGACCGGCGCGCTGCCCGCGCGAGCTCGGGGCGCGGCAGCCCGAGGTTCTCCCGATAGGTGCGGCCGGTGTACTCGCGGTGGAACAGGCCCCGGCGCTGCAGCTCGGGGACGACCAGCTCGACGAAGTCCTCGAACCCTCCCGGCAGCAGCGGCGGGACCACGTTGAAGCCGTCTGCCCCCTCCTGCGTGAACCACTCCTCGATGACGTCCGCCACACGGCTGGGCGATCCGATCACCTGCAAGTGGCCGCGGGCGACGCCGAAGCGCAGCACCAGCTGGCGGACGGTCAGGTTCTCGCGCCGCGCCAGCTCCTTCAGCTGCTTCATGCGGCCCTTGCCGTTCTCCGGCTCGGGCAGGTCGTCGGGCAGCGGCCCGTCCAGATCCAGCTTGGACACGTCGATCCCGAACAGCAGCAACCCGCGCGCGAAGTCCACCATCGACTGCAGGTTGTCGAATTTGTCGCGCGCCTCCTGGTCCGTCTTGCCGACGACCACCGAAAGGCCCGGCGTGATCTTCAGGTGGTCCGGCTCGCGGCCGTACCTGGCCATCCGCCCCTTCACGTCCCGGTAGTAGGCCTGGGCGACGTCCAGCGACTGCGCCGACGCGTAGATCATCTCGGCGATCTCGGCGGCGAACTCCCGACCGGTGTCCGAGTTGCCGGCCTGCACGAGGACCGGGTATCCCTGGATCGGCCGCGCGATGTCCAGCAGTCCTTCCGACCCGAACCACTTGCCGCGGTGGTTCACCGGGTGCGCGGCCGCCGGCTCGAAGAAGCGCCCGCTCGCGCGATCGGGGCGATCGAAGGCGTCGTCGTCCCAGCTGTCCCACAGCTTCTTCGCCAGCGTCACGAACTCCGCGGCGCGCTCGTACCGCTCGGCGTGCGTGAACGGCCGTTCCAGGCCGAAGTTGCGCGCGGTCGCCTCCGACAGCGACGAGACGACGTTCCAGCCGGCGCGCCCGCCCGACACGTGGTCCAGCGAGGCGAACATGCGCGCCACGTTGTAGGGGTGCTCGAAGTTGGTGTTCACGGTCGCGACCAGGCCGATGTGCCTCGTGTGCGCGGCCACCAGCGACAGCAGGCTGATCGGCTCGAACTGGAAGGCGACGCCCATGTGGCTCTGCGCTTCCAGGTCGT
The DNA here is from genome assembly GCA_964589215.1 of uncultured Myxococcales bacterium. Classification (GTDB taxonomy): domain Bacteria; phylum Myxococcota_A; class Polyangia; order Fen-1088; family Fen-1088; genus JADGRB01. Next base: position 1,468 of record CAZPUH010000671.1, read on the forward strand.
TCGCCGAGCGCCCGATGAAGTCGGCCCGGAAGAAGGTGTGCAGCTTGGCCTTCTCGGCCAGCACGGCCAGCTTCACCCAGTAGTCGACGTCGGGCCGGCCGTTGCCGACGGCGCTGGGGTGGCGCCAGGCCGCCGGGTGGTGGCCAAAGCGCATGAAGAACGTGTTGAGGATCAGCTCGCGACGCGGACTCTTGGCAGGCATGGACATTCCCTTTCGTTCAGAGCTCGGGACCGTGTTCACCACCAGCGCGCCAGCAGCGACACCCCCCAGACGCGCGGCTCGCCCCAGATGGCGACGTCGCCCGTCGCGCCGGTCGCGCCCGGCAGGCTGTGCGCCCGGTACTTCACGTCGGCCAGGTTGGTGGCGTAGAAGGTCAGCGACACCTTCTCGTCCGGGCTGACCAGCGCCACGCGCGCGTTGATCAACGACAGGGCGGGCGTCTGCAGTAGCGGGTCGGTCTGGTTGGTCGCGTAGTGAAACTGCCGGCTGGTGAAGCGCCAGTCGCCCGCCAGCACCAGGCTGGGGACCCGCCCCGCCCCCAGCGGCACCCGGTAGTCCGCCAGCACGATGAGGTTGACGTGCGGCGAGCGCACGAACTGGTTCCCCGAGTAGTTCGCGCCCCCGTTGAGGACCTGGAAGTCGGTGAACTTCGTGTCCAGCAGGCCCAGGTTCCCGCTGACGTGCAGGTTCTCGATGGGCAACCCCTCGACCTCCAGCTCGCCGCCGTAGACGCGCCCGGCAGCCACGTTCTGCAGGTACGAGACCGCCGTGTTGGTGGGCGGCAGCGGCCCCACGACGTTCACCTGGATGTTCCGGTAATCGTAATGAAACGCGTTGGCGTTGACGCTCAGCCGGTTTCCGAGCCAGCGGGTTTTGGCCCCCAGCTCGAGGTCGTCCAGGCGCTCGGGCTGGACGACGTTCAGCGCCGCCTGCGTGGTGGCAGCCGTGTTGTAGCCGCCCGACTTCACCCCGTGCGCGTACCGGAAGTAGATCTGCGCGTCCTTGGTGAGCTGGACCTGCGGCGTGATGTCGCCGGTCAGATTGGTCCAGGTGTTCGACAGGGTCTCCGCGAACCAGTTGTTCAACGGCGTGTTCACCGACTGCGGAAGCCACCAGCGAGACGGATCCGAAAAGCTGGCGGCCACGCCCGGCACCGTGGCCTCGCGCAAGAAGTCCAGCTGCCGCCGCTCCGTCGTCAGCCGCAGCCCACCGGTCACGTTCAGCTGCTTGAGAATCTGGACGGTCGCGCTGGCGAACACCGAGCCGCTGTCGGCCCGGTGCTCGAAGCCGGTGTCGGCGTAATTGGGCGCCGCCGGGCCCTCCAGAGCCAGGCCGGGCAATTTGGCCGCCACTGAGTCGCTGTCGATGTTCTCGTGAAAATAGAAGGCGCCGGCGACCCAGCTCAGGCGGTTGCCCCCCGCGGAGGCGAGGCGCAGCTCCTCGGTGAACTGGTACGACCGGACCTGCGTCCAGGCGCGGCTGATCTCGATGGGCGTGTAGTCGGAGTCGGCGAACGTCTGGTCCCGGAAGTCCTCGTACGCGGAGATCGAGGTCAGCGTGAACAGCGGCGTGCGCCACTTCAGGTTGATGAAGGCCCCGTTCTGGGTGATGGCGTCGTTGGCCGGCGCGTTCGTGTCCACGACGTTGACGTCCGTGCTGGGCACGTAGCCCAGCAGGTACACGCCGTTCGCCGCGTTGCTGGCGGTGGTGTTCGTGGCTCCCTGGCTGCCGTACTGACGGAAATGAACGTTGCCGGTCACCAGCAGGTCGGGCGTGATCTTCCCCAGCAGCTGCAACCGGACCGCGCCGTCCTGGAACTGCCCTTCGGCCGTGTCGGTGTAGAGGTTCGTGAACCGCCCGCCGCGGGCCTCGTAGTGGAACGCGAGGCGGGCGGCCAGGTGGTCTTTCCAGATGACGTCCCCCGCCCCACCCTCGAGGATCCGATCGTTGAAGGTCGCGTCGTCGAAGCGAAGGTAGCCGTCGTTGCTGGTGAAGTCCGGCCGTCGCGTGACGACGTTGATCGCGCCGCCGGTCGTGTTCTTCCCCCACAGCGTGCCTTGCGGGCCGCGCAGCACCTCGACGCGGTCCAGGTCGAACAGCGGGAACCCCGTCGCGGTCGCGTTGCTGATGTAGACGTCATCCAGGTAGAAGCCGATCGGGTTCGAGACGTCCGGCTGCTGCTGGCCGGTCCCCACGCCGCGGATCCACCAGCGCGGGCGGGTGTGCAGCTGCGTCACGGCCGAAGCGTTGGGGACGTAGTTCAAAACCTCGTTGGCGGAGCGGCCGATCTGGTTCTCGGTCAGGTTCTCGCCCTTCAGCACGGTCAGCGCGCTGGCGACGCTCTGGGCGCTCTGCTCGCGGCGCTCGGCGGTGACCACCACCTCGCCCAGCTGCTGCGCCGACGGTGGCGGTGGCACGGGCGTGGCGGTGATCGGCGGGAGTGGCCCGACGCTGGGGACGACATCCCCCGGAGGCGGTGGAGGCGGCGGCGCGGGCGTGGCCGCCGGCGGCTCGGCCCCTGCGTCGGGGTTGGCGGGCGGGGTGATGGGCGCCGTGGTGCCTGGCGTCACCGGCGCCGGCACCGTCGTCGGTGCGCCGGCATCGCTCGCTTCGCCGGTCGCCACCGCGACGGGCGGCGGCGCCTCCGATTGCGCCCGCGCCACCACGGGCAAGCTGCTCGCGATCAGCGCGGCGATGCGCCACGCGGTGAGTTGGATGTGTGTGCGGCCCAGTGTGCGAAGCAAGTTCTGGCGGTTCTCCACGGATCCTCGGTTGTCTGTTCGTCGCGCTCGGGAACGGGCGGCGTCGGTAGCACGTCTCGAGCCAGCCCTCTGCCGAAGGGAATCCGCGGTGCGGGAGGCGTCCCATCGATCCGCGTTGCTGCTTGGCCAGCAACGCGCCCCGCGCACTGCGCGGCCATCAGCACTGCCGCCGCCCTCCTTCCGTTCGGCGCGCACCCAACGGGCTGGCCCCGATCTTGAAAATTCGCGCCACGACCATGAAGATCGAAGTGGTGACCCGACCGCGCCGGGACGCGCTATGAAGGAGGGGAAGTCATGTCTCGCATCGTGACCATCACAGGCAGCCCCTCTGAAACCTCGCGCACGGCGCGGCTGGCGCGCGACGTGGGCGCCTGGTTGACGGCGCGCGAGTTCGACGTTTCGGCCGTCAACGTCCGCGACCTGCCGGCCGCCGAGCTGCTGCAGGCGCGCGCGGACGCGCCGCCGATCGCGGAGGCGGTCGCCGCCGTCGAGGGCGCCCAGGGCGTGGTGCTCTGCTCGCCCGTCTACAAGGCGGCGTACAGCGGCATCCTGAAGACGTTTCTGGATCTGCTGCCGCAGACGGCGCTGGCGGGCAAGGTGGTGCTGCCGCTGATGACCGGCGGGACCGTCGCTCACGTGCTGGCGCTGGACTACGCGTTCCGTCCGGTGCTGACGGCGCTGGGCGCGCAGCACGTCGTCACCGGGCTCTTCATTCTGGACAAGACGATCGGCGTGCGCGACGACGGCGGGATCGACCTGGCGGCGGACATCCGCGCGCGCCTGGACGCCGTGCTGGCAGACTTCGGCGCCAGCGTCGTGCGTCTCGCCCAAGCGCGCTGATCCGGCGGTCGCACGGCTGACCCGTCTTTCATACGAGACTATTGTCTTGCATTCTGACGTCGGTCGGGTAGGCTCTGCCTCGCCATGAGCAATCGGGACCCGGCGCTTCGCTCCACCTGTTGACGCGGCGGTGCCCTGCGCGCCGCCGGAGCTCAGAGGAAGGAACGAAGGATGACCACGGAATCGTTTGCGGCAGAGGTGGCCTGATGCCGGTCCTGACGCTGCCCCAGGGCGAGAAGCTCTCGCTGTCGGTGCGGGCCAAAGCACTGGTGTTCGAGGACGCGAAGTCCCGCGCGCTGCTGTCGCGCATCCAGCAGGTGGCGCCCAGCAACGCCACCGTGCTGATCGCCGGCGAGACCGGGACCGGCAAGGAGATCGTCGCCCGCCACATCCACGAGCTGTCCCACCGCGCCGGGCGGCCGTTCGTGGCCGTCAACTGCGGCGCCTTCTCGGAATCGCTGATCGAGAGCGATCTCTTCGGTCACGAACGGGGCGCCTTCACCGGTGCCGCGACGGGAAAGGCCGGCTGGTTCGAATCGGCCGACGGCGGCACGCTGTTTCTGGACGAGATCGGGGATCTGCCGCTGGGGGCGCAGGTGAAGCTGCTGCGCGTGCTGCAAGAACAAGAGGTGGTGCGGCTCGGCTCGCGCACACCGATCCCCGTCGACGTGCGCCTCATCGCCGCCACGAACGTGCGCCTGGAAGAGGCGGTGGCGGCGGGACACTTCCGCGAGGACCTTTTCTATCGGCTGGCGGTCGCCAAGGTGGCGGTGGCGCCGCTGCGCGAGCGGCCGGGCGACATCCTGCCGCTGGCGCGCTACTTCCTGGGCGTCTACGGGGCCAAGCTGGGGATCGCGGCGCGCGCGCTGCGCTTCAGCGCGCTGGCCGAGCGCAGCCTGCTGGCGCACGCCTGGATGGGAAACATCCGCGAGCTGGAGAACGCCATCCATCACGCGCTGCTGGTCTGCCGCGGCGACGAGATCCTGCCCGAGGACCTGCCGCTCATCACGCTGCCGCCGCGTCGAACGACGGGTTCGATGGCGGCGCTGGCGCCCGAGCCGATCACCCCGCCGCCCGTCGCGCCGCCCGAGCCGCGCGAGGCGATCCGGGCCGCGCTGAACGAGCTCTTCGACCGGGGCGGACCCAACCTGTGGAGCGAGATCGAGGAGCTGGTGATCACAACCGCCTACAAGCACTCGGCGGAGAACCAGCTGCGCACGGCGCGCCTGCTGGGGATCAGCCGCAACGTGGTCCGGGCGCGGCTGTTGCAGTTCGGCGTGCTGGCCGGCGGGGCGCGCGAAGGCGAAGCGTCCGAGGTGGCGTCGCCCGACGAGCCGGCGGAGGACACGGGGCCGCCGGCGACGCGCGAAGCGCTGGAAGTCGCCGTCCCCGACGGGCCGTGGTCGCGGGCGGCTGGCGCCGATGGCGTCCGCGCGCGCCCGCAGACCGCTCCTGCCCACGCGGCGCTTGCTGCTCTCCCAGCAAGATCCGTCGCGCGCTGCTGACCCGGCAACACCCGGCCGGCGGCGGCCGGCGCGCCGCCGCCTGGCACGAGGCGTGCTGCTTTGTCCGCGCATGCCGAACGCACAGTCTGCCCGGGTGGATCTGGTCTCTTACGTCGAGGAAGCCAAGCGCGACGCGATCTTCGTCTTCGAGTTCCTGCGGGACTCGGGGACGCTCTCGGCCAGCCTCACGTTCAACCTGACGCACCGGATACCGGGCCACGACAAGCTGCTCAGCGTCCGGTTCCCGCAGCCCTGGTCGAAGGATCGGAACGTCGTCGCGCAGGTCTCCGACGCGTCCGAGCACAAGGAACTGGTCATCGACGAGCCGCGCCTCGAGGCCGACACGTTCGTTCACGCGCACACGCCGTACCTGGCCGCCTGGTCGCTGGCCCACAAGAGCTTCCCGATCTTGTACGTCGCGGCGCAACGGCACTTGCTGGCGCGCGAGATCCCCAACCACCTGGAACGGACGCGCAGCGCGCTGGACGTCATTCGCGAGCGCCTGGACAAGCACCCCGAGCTGGCGCCGCCGCCGGCGCTGCTGGAATCCAACGGCGGCGCGAACTTCTGGGGCCGAGGGATCGTCAAGACCGGCGAGCTGATCCTGCTCATCGAAGAGGGGGCCCGCTTGCAGGCCATCGCCGAGCAGATCGGAGGCGCGCGGCAGTACACGCCGGGTGCGCTGGACTTGCAGTGGAAGCGGACCGGCCTTCTCGAGCGCGCGCGCAGCTTCGCCGGCGACTACGCGCCGACCTCGCGCTGAGTCCCGCATGAGCCGCACGCCGAGCAAGCGCCAGCTGGTCCTGAACGTCTTCTTCCAGCGCTTCGGGCACCACCCGGAAGCCTGGCG
>CAZPUH010000672.1:0-2728 GCA_964589215.1 uncultured Myxococcales bacterium
CGGCGCTGCCGCGACCGCCGGGGCCTCACCGCGTCTGTCGGCGGGAATCTCGGACAGCACGGCGCGCAGCAGATCGACCGCCTTCGCCGCCAGCGCGTTCGCCCGGCGCTCGCCGTCCGCCGGGTCCAGCAGCGGCTCCACGGTGGTGCGGCCCGAGCGCGCGTCCGCCACCCAGACCTCGGGCTCGCCCGCGTCGAAGAAGACCCCCATCGCGGCCAGCACGCCTGGCTCGCGCGCCGCGCCTTCGACGATCTCTCGCGCGCTCCCCCCGTCCGCCTGTGCGGCGGGCTGGACCTCGAAGCGCGCGGCGCGCAGCTCGCCCCGCAGGCGGGCGACCACCTCGGCGGCCAGCGCGTCGGGGGGCGTCCCCCGCAGGACGAACGCGACGCGCCGCTCGGGCGACGGCTGCGCGCGCGCGACCGCGGCGCCGACCAGCGCGATCAGCAGGGCCGCCCGCGCCGGGGCGCGCGTCATGGGGCGGCGGCGGAGCTCGGCGCGGCGGACCGGGCGATCTGCCGCGCAGCGGGCGCGTACGGACCGCTCGGGTAGCGCCGCAGGTACTCGGCGGCGTCGGCGCGCGCGGCGTCGTTGCCCTGCTGGCGCGCCTCCAGCACCAGCGTGCGCCCCAGCGCCGGCGCCGCGTACGTACCGGCCGGATCGTCGCGCCGGTACCGCGCGTACCAGGACAGCGCCTCGCGCCAGCCGCCCTGATCTTCGGCCAGCACGCCCAGGAAGTAGCTGGCCTCCCGCGCCTCCGCCGAGCCGGCGAACCGCGCGCGCTCGACCAGCAACGCGCGGCGCGCCAGGTCGCCGCGCCGCGTGTACCGGGCGGCGTCCGCCAGCGCGGCGATGTCCTTCGGCGAGCCGTGCGCCAGAACGCCGTTGATGCCGCGCCGCTCGGCGCCGGCGATCACGGCCTCGAAGTCCCCTTCGGCCAGACGGCGGCCCCACGATTTGTCGGCGGCGGATCGACCGGCGCGGCGGTCGCGCTGTTCGAGGGCGTCGACGCGATCGAGCAGGCTCTCCGTCTCCTGCGCAGGGTCCTGCGGCGCGGCCGTGGCAGGCGGCGCCGCGGCGGCCGCCGGCGCCTCGGCCGGAGCGTCGGCGCCGTTCTCGAGCACGATGCGGTGGTCGGTGGGGCGAAGCGAGAGGTGCTGGTCGCGGCCCACGGCCACGCCGCCTTCGACCAGCGGGCCGCTCACCACGACCGACCCCTTCTTCAGCCAGACGTCCAGCTGCTCGCGATCGCGCGACCAGGCGACGTCGAACACCGTGCCGGTGACCCGCACCACGTACGGCCCGGCCAGCACCTGCCAGCGCGCCTTCGGTTTCGGCACGAACGAGGTGTGCGCCCGCCCGTCGACCAGAACGATCCCGGCGCCGTGGGCCGCCACGTCCCGCACCTGCGCGCGGGCCGCCTCTTCCAGCACGATGGCGGTTCCGTCGGAGAACCGGATCTGCGTACCCGGCTCGGTCGGGCGCACTTCGCCCGCCGCGCCGACGGAGCCGTGAATCACCTCGAACGTCAGCGGCGCGGGGCGCAGCGCGAGCAGCAGCGCAACCGGCGCCGCCCCGGCCAGCAGCAGCGACAGGCCCACGGCCAGCCGGCGCCGCCGGTGCTTGCGCGCCAGGCGCCCCTGCAGGCGATGCAGCCCGGATTCGTCGCTGCGGCCGCCGTCCGCGAAGGTCCGCTGGACCAGCTGGACCATCGTCTGCAACCCCACGTCACGCTCGTCCGCCTGCCCCGTCATCGGCGCCCCCCGGAACCGTTCGTCGCGTCGTTTGCCCGTGCCGCCAGGAACGGCGCCAGCGTGGGATCCTGGGCGACCATGGCGGCCAGCCGCTTCCAGGCGCGCGCGAGCCGCCGCTTCGTGGTGGCCGTCGACCAGCCCAGCGCGTCGGCGACCTGCTGCAGCTCCATCTCTTCCACGAACCGCAGCGTGAAGGCAGTGCGATCCAGCGCGCCCAGGCCGTCCAGCGCGGCGAAGAATCGCTGCAGCGCCTCGCGCGAATCGACGTCCAGCTGCACGGAGCGCGAGTCGCGGGGCGGCACGGCGCCCAGCGGCACCATCCAGCGCCGCACCCACCGCCAGCGCAGGTGGTGGCGCAGCTTGAACGTGGTGATCGACATGATGAACGCCGTCACCGTTCGCGCGTCGCGCAGCGTTCGCACGCGGTCGAAGAACGTGATGAAGACCTCCTGCGAGAGATCCTCGAGCTCCGCGACCGGCCCCAGCGCCCGCAGCAACAGGCGGCGAACGGTGGGGCCGAAGCGGTACCAGGCTTCGCGCGTGCAGCGCGGATCGCCGGCGCGCAGACCCCGCACCAGCGCTTCGTCGTCGGCGTCGGGCAGGGCGGCCGACGGCAGGTACGAGACCGGCAAAGAGACGGGGTCCGTCGGCGCCACCTTGGTTCCCTTCATTCTAGCTTCCCGGAAGGGCGTCCGAATCGTCTGATTCGCGGGCGCGCATGTCTGGGCCGTCTGGGAAGTTCCCCGGCGCCGCAGCGGCGGCTCAGCAAACGTGCCGGGCGCGGCGGGCGCCACGCCCCTGACGGGTGCGCCGGACGAGCAGCAGGAGCAGCGCGGCGGTCAGGGTGCCGGTCCCAAAGAGGCCGTCGCGGTCAGGCGCCGCGTCGCACGAACAGCCGCTCGCGCCCGAGGCCTCCCCGGTGCCGCCCCTGGCCGAGCTGCCGCCAGCGCCCGGGGCGGCTCCACCGGCGCCGGGCA